>NZ_JAVBXR010000102.1 GCF_030824455.1 Desulfobulbus sp. | reverse complement strand
CAGATCCAGCCCTTCTTCATCCGCCAGCTGATTGACGATCTCGATTCCCGCCTCCACCGAGCGGACCGCGTCTGCCCGACTCATCGCCGGCGCCAGCGCGAAGTTGGCGGTTCCCTTGCCGATTTTTTTGTGGAAGATGGGCAAATTCGGGGGAAAATCGTGGTTGACGCCCAGGTCGGCAACCCGCACCTCGGCCCCTGCATGGGCGGCGAGCACGCTGACCGAGGCCCCGCCCTGGATAAAGTTGTAGACCATCTGCGGGGTCACTTCCTGGGGGAAGAGGCTGACCCCTTCGGCCACCACGCCGTGGTCGCCGGCGCAGGTAACGATCATTTTCTTGCGGAAGCGGACGTCGAGCGTGCCGGCGATGCCCGCCAGTTGGGCGGCCAGCGGTTCAAGAATGCCCAGGCTGCCCTGGGGCCGGGCCTGATCGGCGAGTCGTTGCAGGGCTGCTTGATGGGAGCGGCTGTCCGGTGGACGGATGGCGTGGACGGCGGATTGAAGAAGTTGCATGGTGGTTCCTTGACGGCGGATTTCGCCTGGTGCGTGTGGTTTGAGGCGCGGGTTTCTGTTGCGACGGCGTGACGCGGTTATTCAACTGGTTGGGGTGATCGGGGCGATCTTGTCGCCGGCAATGTCGGCGTGAAAGACCTCCATCCCCTTTTTCATGGCGCAGAAATCGCCGCACATGGTGCAGGTGTCGCTGGCCTCCGGGGCGCGCGCAGCCCTGATCGCCTGCGCCGTGTCCGGGAACAGGAGATGGCGCTGGAGATCGTCCCAACGCATGTCGCGCCGCGCCATGGCCGCCTGTTTCTCGCCTTCTCGCCGATCCGGGTACTTGGCAACGTCGCCGATGCGCACCGCCAGCCGGGTGGCGCGCACGCCCTCGCGGACGTCGTCCTCGTTGGGCAGGGCCAGATGCTCGGCCGGGGTGATGTAGCAGATCAGGTCCGCGCCGTGCCGCGCCGAATTGGCCGCGCCGATGGCGGCGACAATGTGGTCGTAACCGGCGCCGGTGTCCAGGGGCAGGGGACCGAGCACATAGTAGGGAGCATTGCCGCTCATCCGTTTTTCCAGCTGGATGTTGGCCGCGATTTCATCCAGCGGCACATGGCCCGGACCCTCGACCATCATCTGGCAGCCCATCTCCCGGCCAAGCTCGGCCAGTTCGCAGTTGATGATCATCTCCGCCATCTGGGCCCGGTCGTGGCTGTCGTGGATGGCCCCGGCGCGGATGCCGTTGCCGAGGCTGAGGATGGCGTCGTGTTTTTTCATCAACCCGCACACCCGGTCGAACTGGGCGTAGAGCGGGTTTTCCTTGCCGGTGGCGTCCATCCAGGCCACCATGAAGGTGCCGCCTTTGGAGGCCAGCCCGCCGTAGCGAAAGCCCTGTTTGCGCAGCCGTTCGATGGTGTACTGGTTGATGCCGCAATGGATGGCCATGAAGCTGAGGCCGTCGGCCAGTTGGCGCTCGATCAGCTCGAACAGGAATTCGGGATCGAGTTTGGCGGGGTTTTTGTATTTGCGCGAGGTCTCTTTGAAGGCCTGGTAGAGGGGTACATTGCCCACTGGCAGGCTGGTGTTGGCCAGCACCTCGCGGCGGATGCGGTCCAGGTCGCCGCCGGCCGAGAGTTCCATCAGGGTGTCGGCGCCTTCCTCTTCGGCAATTTGGGCCTTGCGGATTTCCGCCGCCAGATCGCAGATGTCCGACGATGCCCCGATGGAGGCGTTGACCTTGGTCCGCAAGCCCGTGCCGATGCCGACCACCTTCTGGTGGGGCCGGGCCGGGTTGTTGGCGATGACGATCTCGCCCAGCGCCACCTTGGCCCGGATGTATTCGGCGCTGAGTCCTTCGCTGCGGGCCACGGCTTCCATCTGCGCGGTTATGGTGTTGGCGCGCGCATATTCAATTTGGGTTGTCATGTATTCTCCGTACGTTGCGACAGTCTGTATCCGGAAAAAGAAAAGGGTTTCAAAAGGGAAGAATCCTTTTGAAACCCTTTGCCATCGCGTTCCCAAGAAGCACTGATCTATACGTCTTCTGACTTCCAGATACAGCCGGATCGCGCCTTCCCAATCATCAAGGATGATCAGTGGCCGCCGTTCAAGGCGTGCGATCATTTATTCCGGTTACAGCGGCGGGACCGTCACGGATTTGCACCGTGTTCCGTTTATAGAACTGTCTTTATGTGTGCCTGTTGCACAGGTGCGGCAACCTACCATATTCACAGTCAAAAGGACAATCCCGAAAACGAGGGATTTTTTCAGGCAGGCGGGGGGAGGGGGCGGCTCCTGTTTTTCTTTGCTGTTTTTGCGGGTTTGGGTCTATAAGGGAGACGCGGATCGCGTCGGCATCCAGCGGAACGCTTTTTTAAGTCGAAGGGAGGGCTTGATGATCATTGATCTTTCACAGTTGCGCCCCATCGTGAACGTCGATGGGCAGACCTGTTTCGGGTGCGGCGTCAACAACCCGATTGGCCTGCACATGCAGTTTTTTACCGACGAACAGCGGGTCTATTCCCAGGTCGCGGTCCCGCCGGCCATGGCGGGTTGGGACCGGACCGTGCACGGCGGGGTGCTGTCGACCTTGCTCGACGAGATCATGGGCTGGTCGGTGATCTACCTGCTGGGCAAGATCGGGGTCACCAAAACCATGACCGTGGAGTTCGTCAAACCGGTGCAGGCCGGCCGGCCGCTGACCGTGGTCGGCGCCGTTGAGGCGACGCCGTCCGAGCGGCAGGTGGCGGCGACCGGCGAGGTATATTCGGAGGAAGGCGTGCTGTGCGCCAGAGCCACCGGCGTCTTTGCCGCCATGTCGACCCAGGCGGCGGTGCGGCTGGGCGTGATGAGCGCCGAATACATGGAGCGGTTCCTGCCGGTTCTGCAGCAAAAAGAGAGGGCGTGATCGGCCGCCGGATCGCCTGCGTTCAAGCCAACACGCCTCTCTTGCCCCAGCCATTTTTTACAGAGGCGGCCCGTCTTTTCAGCCTTGGGCGGTCCCGCTCCTGGTCTCCTGATCGATCTCGGCAAGCGCCCGCTTCATCTGTTTGAGGGCCTGGCGGATGCGGTTTTCGTTTTCCACCAGGGCCAGGCGGAGGTATCCGTCGCCTTCTTCGCCAAACCCAGCGCCCGGGGCAACGGCCACATTGGCGCGATTCATCATCTCCACCGCAAAGCGGATTGAGCCCATCTGGGCGTAGGGCTCGGGAATCTTCGCCCAGAGAAACATGCCGGCCTTGGGTTTCTCCACGTCCCAGCCCATGCGCGTCAGGCCGTCGCAGAGCGCGTCGCGCCGCTTCTGGTAGACCGCCACCTGCTCGACAATGGCGTCGTCGCAGTCGCGCATGGCGACAATCCCCGCCACCTGAATGGCCGAAAAGATGCCGTAATCGTAGTAGCCCTTGATCTTGGCCAGCCCGCCGACCATCTCCTTGTTGCCCACGCAGTAGCCCAGCCGCCAGCCCGCCATGTTGTAGGATTTGGAAAACGAGCCGAATTCCACCCCGACGTCGAGCGCCCCCGGTATTTCAAGAAACGACGGTGCCTTGAGGCCGTCGTAGGTGATCTGGCCGTAGGCAAAATCATTGATCACCATGAAATTGTACCGTTTTGCCAGGGCAACCATCTCCGCGAAAAATTCCCTGGAGGCCAGGGCGCCGGTGGGATTGTGGGGATAGTTGAGCATCACCAGCTTGGGATGCGGGTAGAGCGACTGACACATCTCGGCAACCCGGCGCAGAAACGCCTCCTCCGAACTGAGCGGAAAGCGCAGCACGCTGGCCCCGGCGATGACTGCGGCGTAGATGTGGATGGGAAAGGCGGGCGAGGGCACCAGGACCGTGTCGCCCGGACCAAGCAGGGCCAGACAGAGATGGGAAATGCCCTCCTTGGAGCCGATGGTGCAGATGACGTCGTCCTCGCCGGTGAGTTCCACCCCGTATTTGCGTTTGTAGAACAGGGCGATCTCCCGCTTGAGATTCTTCATGCCGCCGGCCGCCGGGTAGCGGTGGGTCTTGGGATCGACCGCCGCCTCACACAGCTTTTCCGTGACCCTGTCCGGGGTCGGGTCCATGGGGTTGCCCATGCCCAGATCGATGACGTCAATCCCCTGCCATCGTTTTTCCATCTTGATTTTGTTGATCATGCCGAAGAGATACGGCGGCAACTGATTCATGCGTTCGGCAAAGCGGATGGTAACCTCGTTGTTCATGACAATCTCCTGTGGAAGGAATGAAAAATCGGGGCCAGGGGCTTGGGTTCGCAGGCGAAAAAAAAGCCTGAACCGCATTCGGTCCAGGCTGAAAAAAACGCCATGGACCGGGGGTTCCAGTCCATGGCAAGCTTCGGTTGAGTGATGTGTTAGAAAGCAACCGGTCGCCAATGAACTGGGTTCATCGCCGCCGCTGCCGCGACTTGGTGTTGCATTGGTTGCCTTGTTGCCTGCTTGTCTATTGGTTGTGGCGCGTGCTGCCTTGGTGCTCTTTTTTCTAGCGTGGTTCTGCGGCGTTGTCAACCCTGGGTTGGGGGTGGCGGCGGCTTCAGCCGATCCGGGCCATCATCGCCTCCATCTCGCTGACGCCGGGCCGGGCGTCGGGCCGCTCCTCGATGGCAAGCACGTCTTCCAGCTTGGTCAGCTGCTTGATCACCTGATCGAGCTTGTCGGTTTCGTCGACCTTGAGCCAGATGCAGCTGGTTACGCCCTGATCGACGGCGCTGCAGAAGATGCCCTCGAGATTGAAATTGCGGCGGACAAAGAGGCCGCAGATCTGGAGCATGACGCCCGGATGGTTGTTGACGGTCAAGCGCAGGATGGCGGTGTTCACGGGTTGGGCCTCCGATGGGTTGTGGGTGTCAGTTGCGGGCATGGCTGCCTCCGATCATGGTGGTGTTGGCGGCGCCTGGCGGCACCATGGGGGTGACCTCTTCTTCGATGTCGATCGGCACGTTGATCAGACAGGGGCCAGGCGTCTGCATGGCCCCGGTCAGCAGCGCGTCCGGGTTGTCCGCGCCGTCCAGGTCAAAGGCCTGCAAGCCGAAGCCCCGGGCAATGGCGGCGAAATCGACCTTGATCCGGTAGGAGGAGGCGAAATATTTCCGCTCGTAGAACAACCGCTGCTGCTGGCGAACCAGACCCAGGCTCTGGTTGTTGAGCACCACGATCTTGACCTGCGCCTGCTGTTCAACCGCCGTGGCCAGCTCCTGGATGTTCATCTGCAGGCTACCGTCGCCGGTGAAGCAGACCACCGGTTTGTCCGGGTGGGCCAGGGCCGCGCCGATCGCCGCCGGCAGGCCGAATCCCATGGTTCCCAGACCGCCCGAGGTGAGCAGCTGCCGGGGGCGGGTGAGGGGGTAGGCCTGGGCGACCCACATCTGGTGTTTGCCGACGTCGGTGCTGATGTAGGCCTCGGGCCCGGCCAGCTCCGCCACCTGACGGATGAGGTGAAACGGCCGGCCTGGGGCAAAATCATCGGGATGAAACCGGGGGTGATCCTGCTGCAACTGGCGGATGCGGCGGCGCCATTCCGGGCGCGGCCGTTTCTCGATATGGGGCAGCAGGGCGATAAAAGCGGCGCGGGCGTCGCCGGCAATGCCCGCGTCAACGGAACGGAGTTTGCCAATCTCGCTGGCGTCGATATCCACGTGAATAACCTTGGCCCCTGGGCAAAAGGCGCTGATCCGGCCGGTGGCCCGGTCGTCAAAGCGAACGCCGGCCGCGATCAGCAGGTCGCACTCTTCCATGGCCAGGTTGGTGGCGCGGGGGGCGTGCATGCCCAGCATGCCCAGCGACAGCGGATGTTCCGAAGGCAGAATGCCCAACCCCATCAGGGTGACCACGGTGGGGATCTCGCCCTGCTCGGCCAGCTTCCGGGCCACGCTCGCCGCGCCGGCGTGGATGACGCCGCCGCCAAGATAGAGCATCGGCCGGGCGGCGGCGTTGATCATGGCCGCAGCCGCAGTAATCGCCTGCGCCCCATCGGAGGCGGGGGAGCGCTCAACGCCGGCGGCCAGGGGTTCCGGCCAGGACTCGAAGGAAACCATCTCGGTCTGGACGTCCTTGGGCACGTCGATCAGCACCGGACCGGGGCGGCCGGACCCGGCCAGCTGGAAGGCCTTGGGAACAATGGTCAGCAGGTCGGCCGCCGAGCGCACCAGATAGTTGTGTTTGGTGATCGGCATGGACATCCCGTAGGTGTCGACCTCCTGGAAGGCGTCGGTGCCGATCAGGGCGCGGGGCGTCTGCCCGGTGATGCAGACCAGGGGCACAGAATCCAGATAGGCGTCGGCCAGGGCGGTCAGCACGTTGGTGGCGCCTGGGCCGGAGGTGGCAAAGCAAACCGCTGGTTTGCCGGTGGTCCGGGCGATGCCCTGGGCAATGAAGCCCGCGCCTTGCTCATGCCGGGCGAGGACGTGGCGAATGGTCGTGCTGGCGGCCAAGGCGTCGTACAGGGGCAGGTTGGCCCCGCCCGGAATGCCGGCAATGGTGTCTACGCCGAGCTGTTCTAGTTGACGGATGATGATTTGCGCGCCGTTGAGTGTGTGCATGGTGGGTTCCTCCTGTGGATAAAAGTGTCGGTTCTTAGGGCAAAAAAAAACCCCTGCCGGCTGGCGCCGGCAGGGGTTGAAATCTCATGTCTGGATTTTTCCCGCTACGGCGCCTCGATGCCTGTGCGCACCACGACCACCACACTCACGAGAAGGAGCGCCAGGGCGGTAAAGATGTTGGTGATGCGGGAAACGGTTTGCATGTCGAGATCGTTTATTTGGGGAAAAATGTGCGCTCAACAACGAGCGGATGGTTGTCTGATAACTGAAGCCGGGCCGTTCGTCAAGCGGAATGTCGCTGTCGGGCCGGGCTGTTTGCGGGCCTGGAGGACGGTTGCAGCCCGGTCCATGGCCGCTGTTTAGGCGTGGACATTCTTTCAAAAGGGGCTAGTATGCCACGAGGCGTGGGCCGGGTCGCTTCTGGCCGGCCCCCTTTTTAACGGATTCGCCGCCCCATTGACACCGCCGCATTGCAGCGCTGCAGACAGGAAAACATGACCAAAGAGCGCACCGGCTCCAACAAAAACTCCATGGCCCCCCTGGGCGAGCTCTTCTCCGGGGTCTATGCCGAAAAACAGTGGAAAAACCAGTGGCGGTTGTACCATCTTGCCCGGGAATGGCCGACCATCGTCGGCCCCGAGGTGGCCCGATTGACCATGCCGGCCTTTTTCCGCCAGGAGACCCTGTGGATTTATGTGCAGGATTCCGCCTGGATGCACCACCTCCAGTTCATCAAGCTCGACCTGCTCGTTCGGGTCAACCAGGCCCTGGAGGAGCAGCCGATTGTCGATCTTCGCTGGCAACTGCAGCCGCATCTGCCGCCGCAGCCCGAACGCCGTCTTCCCGATCCCCAACCCGTGGACGCTGGCCAGGAACAGTCGTTTCGGCAGATGACCGACGGCATTGCCAATCAGGACTGCCGGGAGGCCCTGCAACGCCTGTGGCGCATTTTTGCCGCCTATCCCCGGTAAATCCGGATGCCGCCTGGTTGCGCCATCTGCCCTCCTCGCCGGGCAATAAGTGCTTGCCCCGCCGCGTCGGCTCATTTACAGTATTTGCTGTTGACCTCGCGTCGCCCCTCTCCCTTCCCTTCGTCCCTGTCGCTCAACGCCAACCAGGCAAGGAGAACGTCATGCTGAAGAAAAGCTATTCCAAAACCGGCACGGTCTGTCGGGTCACCTTCAAATACACCAATGAAGAACAGGCCGAATCCGCCGTCCTGGCCGGCGAGTTCAACGGTTGGTCGCTGCAGCAAACCCCGATGAAAAAATTGAAAGACAACAGCTTCTCCGCCACCCTGTCGCTGCCGGCCGGCCAGACCTACCGTTTTCGCTATGTGCTTGACGGCGGCGTCTGGGTCAATGATCCCGAGGCCGACGGCTACGCCCCCAACGAATACGGCGAGGCCAATTCGGTGCTGACCATCTGAGCAACGCCCCGGCTTCGGGGCCTGCGCTAAAAGCAGTCGCCCACCCGAGCCTGGTGGTACTCGTTTTTCAGGGCCACATAGCGTCGCCACGAGGCCTGCATCTCCAGCACCTGGGCCTCGCTGACCTCCTTGACCACCTTGGCCGGCGTGCCCATGATCAGGGAGCGCGGCGGGAACTGCTTGCCCGGCGTCACCACTGAGCCGGCGCCGACGATGGATTCCCGGCCGATCACCGCGCCGTCGAGGAGAATCGCCCCCATCCCGATCAGGCAGAGATCGCCCACGGTGCAGCCATGGAGAATGACGCGGTGGCCGACGGTGACGTCGCAGCCGATGATGGTGGGATGGCCGTCCTGGTCGTCCCGCTCCGCGCCCGCATGCTGGGTGATGTGGAGCAGGGAGAGGTCCTGAATGTTGGTTCGGGCTCCGATGCGGATGCGATGCACGTCGCCGCGCACCACGACGCCGAACCAGAGCGACACGTCTTCGCCCAGAATTGCGTCGCCGATCAGGGTGGCGTTGGGCGCCACCCACCCGCCTGCGCCGACCTGCGGCTGATAATCTCGGTATGGCAGTATCATCTATTCTCCTTGCGTGGTTGACCTGTTGTGACGGCGCGGGTTTGCCCCAGGCCGTCAGTTGCGGAATCCGTTCGATCCCTTGCGCGTCGTTGCGATCAATCATCTCGACCACGAATCCGCCAAACATCCTCGATCCGGTCGGAAAGGGTAGGCCAGGGCGTAGGCGAGATCTCCGTTCGCGAGGACCTTCCCCCCGCCTGTTCGCGCGCCTTGTCTTGCCACTCACCGCTGAAGATGCAAAGGCGTCCATCAGACAGCGTCCCTCAAGCGGACGTCCATCAAACGAACGGCCAACTCGCGGCCGACAATAGCCGCCTGGCGGGCAGCCCCTCTGCCTGTATACGGAATCGCCGTTCGGGTGTCAAACGAAAAGCCGGCTGTCGACGTCAGCGCCGCGCCGAGGGATCGCCAGCCCCGACCACGCCCACAAAGTGGCGGTTTTCAGGCAAAACGAATCTGTTGACGGAAAAACTCGCGGTGTTCGTCAAGGCGATGGCTGACGTAGAGGATGGTGGACAGTTGCTCCTCTGCAATCCTGGCCAGGACGTCGAGCAGGGCGGTGCGGTTGCTCTCGTCCAAGCCCTGGGTGGGTTCGTCGAGGATCAGCAGGGGCGGTCCTTTGATCAGGGCCCGGGCCAGCAGGATCAGGCGCTGCTCGCCGTAGCTCAGCTGGCGGAAGGCGTTATTGGCCTTGGCTTCCAGGCCCAGCCGGCCGAGCCAGCGGCGGCCAAGGTGCTGTTGCGCGCTGCTGGGCCTGGTGTAGAGGCCGATCGAGTCGAACAGGCCGGAGAGCACGATGGCCAGGGCGCTGCCGGCAACGCGATGGTTGCGGTGCAGATCCGGGCTGACGATGCCCATCTGCCGCTTCAGCTCCCAGATCGATTCGCCGCTGCCTCGCCGCCTGCCCAACACCGTGAGGTCGTTGACGTAGCAGAGCGGGTGGTCGCCGGTGATCATCTGCAGCAGGGTCGATTTGCCGCAGCCGTTGGGCCCGGTGATCAGGGTGTGATCACCCCGGTTGACGATCAGATCGAGGTTGTTAAAGACGGCAACCTCGTCGTAGCGGGCAAAACCTTGGCGCAGGGCGACGAGAACGTCGCTTTGCGCGTCCGGCATCTTGTCGCCTTCCATCTGCCGCTCCCGGCGCAGTTCCTCCACCGAGACCCGGAAGAGTGGCGACTGGCGCGACAGCAACTCTTTGGCCTTCTCCTCGGTTTCGGCGCGCGGGCCTTGGAGGGCGAGCGCACCCTCGGCAAAGGCCCCCAGGTGGGTGCACCAGGGCGGGATGTCGGCGCTGTTGTTGATTAGGATCAGCAACCCCAGGCCCTGGTCGCGCAGTTCGGTCAACAGGCGATCCAGTTCCAGGCAACTGGCCTGATCAAGCCCTTCGTAGGGATTTTCCAGGACCAGAAAAGCGACGCCCCGGGTGATCTGCTGCAGGAGGCAGAGTTTGCGCGCCTGGCCGGAGCTGAGTTGGCGATAGCCCCGGTCAAGCAGGTCGGTGAGCGCAAAGAGATCGATCAGGGCGCGATGCTTTTCAATGTCGGTGAGGAAGGCGCGGGCCGGGGAACCAGGATCGAGCCGGCCCAGAAAATCGGTGTCGTCCTTGCGCAGTTCCGCCTCAAAGATCGACTGCTGCCCCTTGAACGAGAGCAGGCCAAGGTCTTCCGGCAACTGCAGGCGCTCGGCGCGAACATCCACCGCCTCGCCGGCAACCACGTCGCACAGCCGTTCAATCCCCGATCCATTGCCGCCGATCAGGCACCAGGCCTCGCCCGGACCGGTGTGGAAACGATCAATGCGCAGCCCCTCGGCAACAAGATGGTCAATAACCAGCATGCCGGCCCCAGCCTTATTCGTCCCAGAGATTGGCAAGCGTGTACGGCGAACCCGATCCCGCAAAAAAAGAGCCGTCGACAAAGCGGTAGCCCCGGTCAAGCGCGGCCATCTCGGCCATGTCCTGGGCGTCGAGCGTCAAGTCGGCGGCCGCCAGATTCTGCCGCAGCCGTTCCGGGTTGACCGATTTGGGGATGACCACGGTTTTGCGGCCAAGTCCCCAGGCAAGCAGCGTCTGCGCCGGAGTGATCCCGTGTTTGGCCGCGATCCGGAGCACGATTGGATTGTCGAGCAGGGTGGGCTCGTCGCTCTTTTTCATGCCCGCCGGCCGGTCGCCCGAACCCAGCGGCGAGTAGGCGGTGACCTGGATGTTGCGCTCCCGGCAGAACGCAAGCATTGCCGTTTGTTGCAGGTAGGGGTGGAGTTCGATCTGGTTCATGGCCGGCTGAATGGCGGCCTGGGCGCAGAGGGCTGCCAGTTTGGCGACGCTGAAGTTGCAGACCCCGATGTTGCGGACCAAGCCCTTGTTGACGCAGGCCTCCAACGCTTTCCAGGTTTCGCGGATCGGCAGGGCGTCCAGGGTGATGTAGTCCTCGGCGCGCTGGGGAAACATCACGCCGGGTTTGAAGGCCACTGGCCAGTGGATCAGATAGAGGTCAAGCCAGTCGACCCGCAGATCGGCCAGCGTCTTTTCCAGGGCCGGTTGCACCTGATCCGGCGCATGGGCGTTGTTCCACAGCTTGGAGGTCAGCCACAGCTCCTGGCGCGTCGCTGTGCCGGCAGCCATCGCCTCGGCGATGGCCTGGCCGACCTCTGCTTCGTTCTGGTAGGCCGGGGCGCAGTCGATGTGGCGGTACCCTGCGGCCAGGGCCTCTTTGACCGCCGCATAAACCACGCCGGGGGCTGATTTCCAGGTGCCGAGGCCAAGGGCGGGAATGCGGTCGCCGCTTGCTAAAGGGAAAAATTGCATGGCATGCTCCGTGTGCGCTCCGCAAGGTGATTGGCGGCAAAGGAGGATTCCTGTTTGCCGCCGGGCCGAGGCCGGGCGCAGAATAATGGATTGCTGATTGGATTGACTGTAAAAAGAGCGCAAGGATAGGTCAAACAAATAACAGCTGGCCTCCAGTGTTCCGTTGAGCGATCCGTTGAGCGATGCGGGTGCCCCCCTGGGCGGAATGCAGCGTCCTGCGCCTTTCTCCTTGTCGCCGGAGCAGAGTATTCTATACAATGAAAGAGAAAAAGGCGGGTGTCGAATGAATGAACGAAGGAACAGCATCAACCAAGGGGGGCCTGTCGCGGCAATGAAAGAAATCCCAGGGCAAAAAATCAAGATGCCGGAACGATTGACGCCGGTTCCGCAAACCGTGGTGGTGGTGGACGACAGCGCCACCATGCGCGCCATCATTCAAAAAGAGCTGGACGTGGCCGGTTTTTCGGTTGTCGCGTTCAGCGACGGCTTGGACGCCCTGTCGTCGTTGCGCTGGATGCAGAAACCGCCGGACCTGATCACCCTGGACATCGACATGCCCAGGATGGATGGCTTTGCCTGTTGCCAGCGGCTGCGGGAAATGGAAGCGCAGGGACAGTTCGGCAACGTGGCCGCCCCTATCCCGGTGCTTTTTGTGTCGGCCAACGACACCTTTGAAAATCGCAGACGCGGTTTCCACCTCGGCAGTCTGGAGTTCATCTCCAAGCCCTTTGACCGCGGCGACATTGCCGCAGCGGTGAGCAAGGTGCTGCAGCCGCAGTCCACCTTCGCCGGCATGACCGCGCTGGTGGTCGACGACAACAAGAGTTTGCGCAATATGGTTGCCGCCTGTTTGAGTCGCATCGGTCTGGGCGTCCTTGAGGCGGGGGATGGACGGCAAGCATTTGAATTGATGAAGGAAAACCTTGCTGTTATTGACATCGCCATCGTCGATTTCGACATGCCGTTGATGCGCGGCGACGAATTCATCCATCTGGCCCGTCAATTTCCCGAAACCGAGCACCTGCCCATGCTTTCCCTCAGCGGTGCTGATGAAACCCAGGCGGTGCTGCGGATGTTTCGCGCCGGCGCCAGCGATTATCTGGTCAAACCCTTCATCGCCGAGGAGTTGCTGGCCAGGGTGCAGGTGCATCTCCAACTGCGCCGTCACATGCGCTACCTCGAAGAGATGAACAAGAACCTCTACGACAGGGCGGTCAACGATTCCCTGACCGGGTTGCGCAACAAACGGTATTTCCAAGAGGCCTTTGATGAAATGTTCGCCCGGACGAAGCGATCCCGCAGCGAACTCAGTTGCCTATTTTTTGATCTTGACCATTTTAAAAGGGTCAACGACACCTGCGGACACGCCTTTGGCGACTATGTGCTCAAAACTATTGGCAGCTTGGTGAAAAAGAACGTCCGTTGCGGCGACTTGGCCGCCCGCTTCGGCGGTGAAGAGTTTGTCGTTGCCCTGCCCAACACCAACCTGGATCAGGCCAAGTTTGTCGCCGAGAAGATCCGTGCGTTGGTTGAAGCCCATCAATTCAGCGATCAGGGCCGCCATTGGCCGGTTACGGTCAGCATCGGCGTGGCCTCCCTGGTCGAGGATCAGCCGACCTCGGCCTCAGGCTTGTTGCAATTGGCGGACCAGGCCCTTTACCTGGCCAAGGACGGCGGCCGCAACCGGGTGGAAGCCCACACCATGTAACCAACCGGGCCTCAGTGATTGCTTGTCTGTCTGTTGTCCGCCTTGCCTTGGCCGCGCGCTGAGGGGCGCGCACGTTTGCGTCATTCGTCGCCGAGCAGTCCTTTCCTCTCCAGAAACGTGAAATATTCCTCTGTGGTGGGCAATTTGCCTAGGAGGGCGGTGATTGCCGTGAGTTCGGTGGAACCGAGATAGACGCGGGCGCCGTCGCCGAGACGGTTGTCGAAGTTGCGGGTCGAGGTGGACATGACCACTGCCCCCGGCCGGACCCTGGCCTGATTGCCCATGCACAGGCTGCAGCCGGGAATCTCCACCCGGCCGCCGACCTGGGCAAAGACGCTCAAGCCGCCTTCCCGCTGGATGGCGTCTCGATCCATGCGGGTAGAAGGCGCAATCCACAAGCGGCTGACCGCATACGGTTCGTCGCGCAGCAAGCGGGCCGCCGCCTGCAGGTGCGACAGATGGGTCATGCAGGAACCGATGAAGGCCTCGTCAATGGCGGTCCCGGCCACTTCGCTTAAGGCGCGCACGTCGTCGGGGTCGTTGGGACAGGCCAGAAGCGGTTCGGTGATCGCGGCCAGATCAACCTCCAGCACCGCCTTGTATTCCGCCTCTGGGTCGCGGCTGAGCAACTCAGGTTTGGCCAGCCAAGCCTCCAGCGCCGCAATCCGCCGCTCCAGCGCCGCCCGATCCTGGTAGCCTTCGGCAATCAACTCCCGCAACAGAACGACATTGCGCTCCACATTGGCGACCACCGCCGCCGGCGACAGTTGGACCGTGCAGGCGGCGGCGCTGCGTTCGGCCGAGGCGTCGCTGAGTTCAAAGGCCTCCTCGACGCTGAGATCCTCCACGCCTTCGATTTCCAGGATCGTGCCGGCAAAGACGTTCTTCTTGCCCTGCTTGGCCACGGTCAGCATTCCCTGCTGGATGGCCGCGTAGGGGATGGCGTTGACCATGTCGCGCACCGTGACGCCCGGCCTGCGTTGACCATGGAAACGGACCAGCACCGACTCCGGCATTTCCAGGGGCATGAAGCCGAGCGCCCCGGCGAAGGCCACCAGCCCGGAACCGGCCGGGAAGGAAATCCCCAGGGGGAAACGGGTGTGGGAATCGCCGCCGGTTCCGACGGTGTCGGGCACCAGCATCTTGTTGAGCCAGGAATGAACGACGCCGTCGCCGGGCTTGAGGGCCACGCCGCCGCACGCAGCCGTGGTTTCGGTCATGGTCTGCCAGCGGCCAAGGTCCGAGGCCTTGGGGTAGGCGGCGGTATGGCAGAACGACTGCATGAACAGATCGGCCTTAAAGCGCAGGCAGGCCAGTTCAGCGATCTCCTGCATGGTCATGGGACCGGTGGTGTCCTGGGAGCCAACAGTGCTCATGCGTGGTTCGCACACCGTGCCCGGCGCAACGCCCCGCACCCCGCAGGCCCGGCCCACCATCTTCTGGGCCAGGGTGTAGGCCTGGCCAGCCTTGGGCGCGGGATTGGCGGTTTCTTTGAAAATCGTCGGGAAGGGCAGGTCCAGGGCCTCGCAGGCCCAGCGGGTGAGGTTGCGGCCGATGATCAGGTTGAGTCGGCCGCCGGCGCGATATTCATCCAGCAGGGTTACGGGGGCCGGTTGGAGCGGGACGGACGACCCCTGTTGATCGTGGAGGGCCCATTGGCGGAGGTTAAGGGTCAGTTGATCGCCGGTTTTCAGGCGAGCGACGTCGCATTCGATGGCCAGCACCCCGGCGTCGCGGGCGGTGGCGTAAAAGATGGGGGCAATGGCGGCCCCGAGCACCACGCCGCCCCGGCGTTTGTTGGGTGTGTGGGGAATATCCTCGCCCAGCAGCCAACTGACGGAATTGATCGCTGATTTTCGCGACGATCCGGTGCCGACGACGTCGCCGGCAAAGGCCACTGTGTGGCCCTGGGCGCGCAGTTCAGCCATGGCGTCGATGCCCCCGGGGAAGCGGGTTTTGCCGAAAAAGGCGGCGTGCAGGGGGATGTCGGCCCGAGACTGGGCCTGATTGCCGGGGGAAAAGTCGTCGGTGTTGATCTCGCCTTCCACCTTGTACACGGTGCAGACAATCTGCTCCGGCAACTCCGGGCTGCGGGTGAACCACTCGGCTGCGGCCCAGGATGCGAGCACGCCGCGCGCGGCCGGAATTTCCTTGGCCAGTGCGACCACCTGATCAAAGGCCTCGTAGATCTTGGTCAGCCCTTTCAGGGCTTCGGCCGCAGGCTGCGCCAGGGACTCGATGCGCAACAGGCGCAGCAGAACCGCGACATTGTAGCCGCCGCCCATCTGCGCCAGCAGACCAATCGCCGCCTCGGGGGGAAAACCATCGACGGCGACCTTGCCCAGCGCCGCCTGCTCCAACCACTCGGCCTTGACGCCGGCGGCCTTGGTGACCCCCGGCTCCACCCGGTTGGCAAGCAGGTGGAGCAGCACTTCGCTCTCCGCATGCCCCTGGTTCAACAACGCAGTGAGTTCCCGGGTCTGCTCGGCGGTCAACGGCAGAGGCGGCGCCCCCAAGGCGGCGCGGGCGGCGGCTTCCTTCCTGTATTGTTGCAACATGGGCGTGCTCCTTTACCTGAGAATGAGTGGAGATGAAAACGCCAGCTCTCCCCACGGGAAGAAAAGCTGGCGATCAACCGCTTGCGCGCCTCGGCGCGCAAGCAGGGAAGAAGACGGCGGCGTGCGCCGATGTTTAAAAAGATTTGGTCAGGGTGGCGATGAATTGCGAACCCTCGGGGCTGTTCTCGGCGCCGTATTCCTGCAGATAACGGAAATTTACCTGGAACAACTGCGGCAGCCAGAACAGGTTGAGTTCCGCGCCAACGGCATGCACCTGTTTGCGCTGGTCGGCGTCAACCATGGGCGGCTGGTCATCGCTGTCGTCCTCGATCTGCCAGTAGGAGTAGCCCGTCAGACCAGGGCGGATCATGCAGCTGTTGCCCACCTTGAATTCTTTGCCAAGGCCGTACTCGATCACGAATTCGGAACCTGGGGTGACGTTGGTGTCGTCCTGTTCGCTGTTCACCAGGGTCCGGGTCAGGGCGCTGATCGACCAGGTGCGCTGTTGGTCAAGATAATAGGTCCCGCCGAGGGTCAACAAACCCGACCAGTAGCCCAGTCCTGGCGAGGCGGCCTCGCTGGCGTCATAGCTGCCGGTGGGCAGCACAACCCCCAAGCCGAAGGTTGCGTCCCATCGGGCGCCGTGCCAACCCAGCACAAAAGGTTCGACCGTAATGTCGCCGACGCTCAACGAGTGGCTGTCGGAAACGCCCAGAGCGGCTATGGTGACGTCCTGGTCCACAAAGGGTACAATCACGTCGTAGAGATAGTCGGCCCCCAGGATTTTAATGTTGGTCACATAAATAAGCCGTTGGGCGGTTGCCGCCGCTTCCAGATCAAAGCCAACGTTGGCGGAATCGCCGCTGTTGTTGGTCAAATCAGAGGCGTCGTAGAAGACGTTGTACATTCGGTAATGAAAGCCCGGAGGCGGGGCCGAACCGGCCAACACCCCTTCAATGCCGTAATTGTAGTGGGAACCCATGGTGGCCGCACCGGCCAGCGAAAAAGTTCCCAACGCCATCCCCAAACAGCCGCTCACCGCTCCCGTCCATTTCCAGCCCATCGCCCTGCCGCTCCTTTGTTGGTTGTGATCCATCGGCCTCTCCCCCTGAGACGCCGCCTTGCTGTCGGTTGCCGCCGCCCTCAGGCCAGCCGGCGAAAACACTCCCAGAAGTTGGGAAAGGATTTGACCACGCAGTCCTCGCCGGTGATCTCCACCCCGGGAATCCGCAGACCGGCCACGGCAAAGCTCATCGCCATGCGGTGATCGTTGTACGTGGTGATGCTGGCCCCATGCAGATTGCCGCCGCCCTGTCTGCCGTGAATAATCATTCGCGCTGGTTCCTCTTCGACCTCCGCCCCCATCTTGCGCAGTTCGTTGACCACCGCCGACAACCGGTCGCATTCCTTGATCCGCAGATGGGCAATGTTGTTGATCACGGTCGTGCCCTCGGCAAAGGCCGCCACCACGGCCAGGGTGGGGGCGACGTCGGGCATGTCGCCCATGTCGAGTTCAATGCCTTCCAGTGCGTCCGGGCCAATCACAGTGATGCCGGCGCCGGTCTGTTCGATCCGGCAGCCCATCCGCGCCAGATAGGGCAGGAGCTTGGCGTCGCCCTGGAGCGAGGGCACGGGCACGTTGGCCACAGTCACCCGGCCGCCGGTGACGGCTGCGGCCGCCCAGAAATAGGAGGCGCCGGATGCATCGCCTTCAATGCTGTAGGTTCCGCCCTGGTAACGTCCCTGGGGGATGCGGAAAAAATTAAGCCCCGGCGCGGCCTCGACCCGGATCCCGAAATCGGCCATCACCGCCAGCGTCATTTCCACATAGGGTTTGGAGAGGATCTCGCCGTGCACCTCCAACTCGGCGGGCGCTGCGGCATAGGGCGCCACCAGCAGCAGGGACGACAGATATTGGCTCGACTTGCCTTCGGGAAGCACTGTGCGGCCGCCGGCCAACCCGTTGGAGCGCAGGGTCAGGGGCGGGCAGCCGTTGCCGGCGTCGCTGACGATGTCCGCCTGCCAGCCGCCGAGCGCCTGCATCAAGGGCAGGATGGGGCGCTGGGTCATGCGTTCGCTGCCGGTGATGTGGAAACGGCCGTGGCCAAGCGCCGCCACCGAAGTCAGAAAGCGGGTGGCGGTGCCGTTGTTGCCGAGAAAAATGTCGCCGGCCGGCTCGGCAATGCGGCCGCCGTTGCCCTGAACCAGCCAACAGTCGGGATCGCGGTCGTCGCAGGCAACGCCCATGGCGCGCAGCGCCTCCATGGTGAAATGGGTGTCTTCACTGGCCAGCGGTCCGATCAAGCGGGACTCGCTTTCGGCCAGGGCTGCGGCGATCAGGGCGCGTTGGGTCAGGCTCTTGGAGCCGGGAACCTTGACAACGGCGTCAATGGCGGCGACAGGGGTTATGGCGATCATAGGGCGTGGTCTTTGGGGATGGTTTAGGGGAGTCTGGAGCGCAATTCGCTCACCAGGGCTTGGCGCATGACCCGGTGCGGCGCTTCGCGCCCGGTCCAGAGGGAGAACTGGGCGGCGCCCTGATACTGGAGCATCTGCAGGCCGTCCACGGTGCGACAGCCGCAGGCGGCGGCCTCGCGCAGCAAACGGGTGGTCAGCGGCGCATAGACGATATCCATGACCACGGCAAAGCGGGGCAGCAATTCGGCCCGGATGGGCAGGGCGTCGGCATGGGGGGCCATACCCACCGAGGTGGTGTTGATCAGGGCGTCGGCGCGCAACTCGGCCAGTTGGTCGGTAGGAACAAAAGGGCAACGGAGTTGGGCGGCCAGCGCCCGTCCCTTGGCCTCGGTGCGGTTGGCAATGAACACACTGGCCCCGGCCTCAATCAGGCCAAAGCCCACCGCCCGGGCGGCGCCGCCGGCCCCGAGGATCAGGACCGTGGCTCCTGCGAGTTGCAGCTCTTCGCCCAGAGCCTGGTTTGATCCCAGCCAGTCAGTGTTGTAGCCGGTGCACCGGCAGTGGTCGCCGTCTCGCTCAAACAGGAGGGTGTTGACCGCGCCGATGTTGCGGGCCACCGGATCAACGGCGTCAAGGAACTCCATAATCGCGACCTTGAACGGCACGGTGACGGATACGCCGATGAAGCCCAGGCTGCGCAGGCCGCGAAACCCTTCAGCCAGATCGGCTGGCCGCATGGGGATGTAGACGCCGTTCATGCCCAGTTCGGCAAAGGCGGCGTTATGCATGGCCGGGCTCAAAGAATGTTCGACCGGATTGCCGATGATGCCAAAGAGTTGGGTGTGACCGTTGATCATGGTTGGTGTTCGAGCAGGGCGAGCAGGCGGCGGAGATCGTGAACGGCAAGCTGGCCGGGTGCGGTGGCCAGTTCCGCAGAGAGCGCAGCATAGGTCATGAAGCCGCCCAGGTGTAGGGTTGCCAGGCGGGTGATGGTACCGGCCGCGCCCATGGCAAAGGCGCAGAGCGGAAAGCCGGCAGCCATGGCCTCGGTCTGCAGGGCGAGAATGCGTAGGGCGTCGGCGGGCGAGGCGGCGGTGACCACTATCTTGCCGATGTCGGCGCCGCTGGCTTGCATCTCCGCCAGGGTCGAATGAAGCTGGGCAGCGCTCGGCGTCCCCTGAAAATCGTGGCGGGAGACGATCACCTGCGCTTCGTGTTGTTTCGCCGCAAGCAGCAGTTTGGCGCGCAGCTCAGGGGCCGCAGCCAGCTCGACGTCAACATAGCGGGCCCCCCATTGTAGGGCGCGGCAGAGCACATCAATCCGCTCCGTTTCGCTGCCAGTGTACTGACCGCCTTCCCAGGTCGGCCGATTGGTGACCAGCACAGGTTTGGGAAGGGCGGAGATGCAGTGTTCGATGTCCGGATCGCGCAGCGCGTCCATGCGGATTTCAATCACGTCGACCAGATCGACAACCGGAGAAACCGCCGCCAGGACGGCCGCGCCGTGTTCGGCCGCAACGGAAACGCAGATCAGGCCGCGCGCAGCCACGGTCAGGCCCCCAAACGCAGGCCGCCGATGATGGCCTGCACCGAGGATTCCCCTTGTTGCCGCAGATAGTCGGCAATGCCGTCGATAATCTGTTCGGTTGCCCCGGGATTGTAGAAGTTGGCGGTGCCGACCTGCACCGCTGTGGCGCCGGCGAGGAGGAACTCGATCGCGTCCTCGGCCGTGCCGATGCCGCCGATGCCGATGATCGGAATGGACACCGCCGAGGCGACCTGCCAGACCATACGCAGGGCCACGGGTTTGATCGCAGGTCCGCTCAGCCCGCCGATGACGTTGGCCAGCCGCGGCCGGCGGGTCCTGGCGTCAATGCCCATGCCGATCAGGGTGTTGATCAGAGAAAGGGCGTCGGCGCCGCTTTCGGCCACGGCCCTGGCCATGACGACAATATCAGTGACGTTGGGCGAGAGCTTGACGATCACCGGCAGGTCGGTTTCCTGCTTCACTGCTCTGGTGACTGCGGCTGCCATCTCCGGGGCTGTGCCAAAGGCGACGCCGCCTTTTTTGACGTTAGGGCAGGAGATGTTGACCTCCAGCGCGTCGATGCCGGCAACCGCCGATAAATGGCCGGCAAGGGCGGCGTAATCGTCGATGGAGTCGCCAAGGATATTGACCACAATGCGGCACCCGCAGGTGCGCAGGTGGGGCATTTTGTCGCTGATAAAACGTTTGACCCCGACGTTCTCCAGGCCAATGGCGTTGAGCATGCCGGCGGCGGTCTCAAAGATGCGGGGCGGCGGATTGCCGGCCCGAGGTTCAAGGGAGATCCCTTTGACCACCACCCCGCCGAGGCGGTTGAGACGGACCAGATTGGCAAACTCCGCCGCGTAGCCAAAGGTGCCTGAGGCGGTCATTACCGGGTTGGCCAAGGCAAGCGGCCCCAACGCGACCCGCAGATCAGGCTGTGAAGGGATGGTCATCGCGTTGTCCATGCCATCTCCTCAGCCTTAAACACCGGGCCGTGTTTGCACACATGCTTGTAGCGGCCGTCGGCCCCCGGCGCCGCGCACCCCAGGCACGCGCCCAAACCGCAGGCCATGTGCGCCTCAAGCGAGACTTCGCAATCGACCTGCGCCGACGCACACAGGGCGGCAACGGCGGCCATCATCGGGTGGGGGCCGCAGACGTATACTTTGCCGAGGTTGGGCAAGTGAGCGGGGAGAAGATCGGTGATCAGGCCGTGGCGGCCGAGGGAGCCGTCGTCGGTGGCGAGTTCGACGTGACAGCCCAGCGTCTCGAAGCCGGCGGCCAGAGGCGCAAGATCTTCGCCGGACTGAGCGCCGAGCAAGACGCGGCAGGATGCGTCCGCCTGCCCGGTTTGCATGAGGGATTGAGCGAGAAACAGCAGCGGCGCGATGCCGATGCCGCCGCCAATCAAAGCAACTGGACCCGGCGACAGACGAAAGCCGCGTCCGAGGGGACCGAGCAGATCAAGCGTCTGACCTGCCCTGATTTCGGACAGGAGCTGGGTGCCCCGACCGACAACTTTGACGACAAGTTGCAATCGACCGTCGCCGCTGCATTGGTGAATGGAGATTGGGCGTCGCAACAACGGATCAAGGGTCGACCCGCAGGCGACCATGGCAAACTGGCCTGGTCGGGCCTCGCCGGCAATCAGCGGCGCGTGCAGGGTCAAACGATAGACGGAGGGCGACAGCCGCTCTATTGACAGAACAATGGATTTTTCCTGGTGCTCGGGCATGGAAAACGCTACAAATATTTCACAAGAGAATAAAATTATTAACCTTAATCAACAGGCGCAGCTTCATGACGGATTCAACCCTAACACTCCTTGCCGCTGTTTTCGGAGCCGTTGTCGGCTCGTTTCTCAACGTGGTCATTTTACGTCTGCCCCAGGAGGATGAATCTATCGTCTTTCCAGGTTCGCACTGCCCGCAATGCCAAACGCCGCTCACCTGGCGGGAAAATATTCCGATTCTCAGCTATCTGCTGCTCCGGGGCAAATGTCGAACCTGCAAACTTCCCATTTCCCTGCAGTATCCGGTGGTCGAAGCGGCCATGGCCATCATGGCTGCCCTGCTCTACCGGCAATTCGGCCTGAGTTTTGAATGGGGGCTGTACTTCGTTTTTTGTGCTGCCCTGCTGGTTATCATATTTATTGACATCCATCATCAAATAATTCCTGATCGAATCAGTCTGCCGGGCATCGTCGTTGGGTTCGTCGGTTCCCTGTTCAGCGCTTCGGTAACCTGGCAACAGTCTGCGCTGGGCGTGCTCTTGGGCGGCGGCGCATTGTATGCAGTCGCCTGGTGTTATTACGCTGTAACCAAGCGCGAAGGCATGGGCGGCGGCGACATTAAATTGTTGGCCATGATCGGCGCCTTTCTTGGCTGGCAGAGTTTGCTGTACGTGATCTTCTCCAGCTCGCTCGCCGGCAGCCTGATCGGGATAGTCGCCATGTTCAGGCAGCGCAAGGGCGGCCTGACCCGGATCCCCTTTGGTCCCTTTCTGGCCCTGGGCGCGCTTTCCTACCTGCTGTTCCACGAACAGATTCTGCGTCTTTGGCGCTTCTATTTGCATCTCAGCGGGCTCTGATCGTCGGGCAAAAAAAAACCCCCGAAATCTTCGGGGGTTTGGTCAACAGGTTGGGGTAATGCTTAGGCTTCGATTTCGTGCTCCACGCCAATGGCTATCTTGTAGAGGATAGTCAGGATGAAAAATCCGGTGGCCCAGATGCCGATGGTGATGAAGAGTTCGTTGAAGGTTGGATAATATTCAACGATCTCATCAATTGGGGTTGGAACGAACCCGCCCAGAACAAAACCAATGCCCTTGTCAAGCCAGAAGGCGATGAAAATCGAGGCGCAACCAAGGCCCAGCCAAAGATCGCTCTGTTTCCTGGTGTACGGATGCGATATCAGAGCAATGCCGACAAAGAACAGAACCACGAAGCCCCACATGAACGGCACCAGATTGTTGTAGATGTGTCCATGGTGCTCAAGTCCAAAGAACAGGTACTGCAGGGTATGCTTGTGGCCAGGAATGTTTGAGTAGAATCCAACAAAAAACTCCAGACCGACAAAGAACATGTTGGCCAGGGCCGCGTAGATGATGATGGTCACCATCTTGTTGATCGCCTCTTTTCCGGCGTCAAAGTTGGCGACTTTTTTCAAGATCAGGGCCATGACCACGATCAGGGCAGGACCGGCGGCAAAGGCCGAGGCGAGAAAGCGGGGCGCGATGATGGCGGAGAGCCAGAAATGTCGTCCCGGCAGACCGCAGTACAACATGGCGGTGACCGTGTGGATCGAGAAGGCAAACGGAATGGACAGGTACACAAAGAAATAGATCCATTTCGGCGGATGCACCTGTTTGCGCTCGGCGGTCAGGATAACCCAGCCGCACAGGGCATTCAGGATCAGGTAGCCCCAGAGCACGCACATATCCCAAAACAGCATGGAACCCGGTGTGGGGTACAGCATGACGTTGAGACCGCGCAACGGCTGGCCCAGATCGGCCATGATGAACATCAGACACATCAGCAACGAGGCGATGGCCAAGAACTCGCCGAGGATGGTGATCTTGCCAAATGCCTTGAAATTATGGATGTAATAGGGCAACACCAGCATCACGCCTCCGGCGGCGACGCCAACCAGAAAGGTGAACTGAGAAATATAGAGACCCCATGAAACATCGCGGCTCATGCCGGTGAGGCCAAGGCCGTAAAAATACTGGCGGAGGTAGCAGACAGCGGCAACCGCTATAAAAAAGCCGAGGAAGGCCAGCCACATCCAGTAATAGTTGTTTCCTTTTAATGCTTTTTCAAACATGGTGGCCTCATACGATATAAAAGACTGATGGAAGGGTGCCGAGCGAAGGATTGCGCTGAATGGTATGATTCTCTTTCAGGACCTTTCTGATCTCGGAGTTAGGATCGTTCAAATTGCCAAAAACTAATGCCTTGCTCTCGCCGCAGGCTTCGACACAGGCTGGTAGTTTTCCCGCTCCCACACGTTCATCGCAAAAATTACACTTCTCGACAACACCTCGCATTCTTCGCGGATAGATGTGGTTCGCGTCTTTTACAAACTCTGCAGGATCGCGCCAGTTGAAGCTGCGGCTGCCATAAGGGCAGGCCGCCATGCAAAACCGGCAACCGATGCAACGATGGTAGTCCATCATGACGATGCCGTCTTTATTTCTAAAGGTCGCCTTGGTCGGGCAGGCCCGGACACAGGGCGGCGAGTCGCAATGATTGCAGAGAATGGGCAACTGATGCTCCTCTGTCGCCTCATCCAAGTACACATTAGGCTTCTCAGGGAAGGCGTTTTCAAATTGGGTCATCCAGATCCATTTGATTTCGTCCTTCTTTTCAGGAAATTGAGGAACATTGTGAACCGAATGACAAGCAGCGACGATCTTCTCGCCTAAGCTGGGGTCCTGTTGAAATTTTTTTATGTCGATAACCATGCCGTAGCGGTTAACGCTTGGATCCGGGGCCGCGCCATGGCCGCTTGATTTCTTAGCGGCCTCAACTTCATGACCGGCCGAGCCGCTAGCGTGGGCAATGCCTGAGCCTGCGACCAATCGGCCAACTACTGCAGTTCCTCCAAGGCCAGCCAGTGTTGAAATACCGGCTACCTTGAGGAAATTTCGTCTTTTCTCATCCATCTGTGTATCTCCTCTTTAGCCGTTCATTCAACAGGAGCTATGTGGCAATCCCAGCAATATGGTTTAACCGATGCGTAGACATGACAGGTGTCGCAGAACTGCTTTTTGCTCGTGTGACACTTCATGCAGGTCATCATCAGGCTCTTCTGATATGGTTTGCCTTCAATCTCAAAGGTACCCCGATCACCAGTCCGTAAAACTTCGTCGCGCCAAGTGTTGAGCAGTTTCATGTGCTCGGCCCTGATTTCAGCGGCAGGGAGCACACAGGTTTTGGCGTCCTTAGGCAATACGGGCTTTGGCACCGACCCGGCAGCGCCGCGGTTGTACCAGATGGGTATCGTAATAAACAGGACGAAAATAATCAGTCCCGGGATTATTTTACCGCTATCATACATCGCTCTTCCTCCATTCCTGCCGGTCAATTAAACCAAGGTCCTGAGCCCTTCGGTCAGGTCTTGTCGTTGCTCACCCTCGATCACCAATGCGTTGCCGACAAGCTCACTCAAACCGGCCACCTGCACTTCAGGCACCCAGTAATTCATGAGGGTCGTCAGGGTAGCCCTGTCGATCGCGCATACACATGCAAGCGTATTCACATCATGCTTGTCGTGCACATACTTGACGGCATTCGCCCGAGGCAGCCCGGAGCGCATGCGGATTTCCATGATTTCGTCGGTGTTGAGCGCCGTGCCCGATCCGCAGCAGAAAGTTTTCTCGCGGATGGTGTTCTCGGGCATTTCCACCCAGTTGTCGACCACGTGGTCAAGAACGTAGCGGGGCTCGTCCAGCAGTCCCATGGCCCGCGCAGGGTTGCAGGAGTCGTGGAAAGTGGCTTTGACGTGAGCGTTGCGGCTCTTGTCGAGTTTGATCTTGTTGTTCTTGATCAAATCGGCGGTGAATTCCGAGATGTGGATCATCTTGGTCGATTTGGCGTTGTCGAACACCGTGCCGGTGATCGGCGAACGCGGAACCTCGAGGAAATCGGCCGGGCCGTTCATGGTGTCCATGTACTGATGGAGAACGCGCCACATGTGGCCGCACTCGCCGCCCAGAATCCAGCGGACGCCCAGGCGTTTGGCTTCGGCGTACATCTTGGCGTTCAGCTTTTTCATCAACTCGTTGTTGGTGAACAAACCGAAGTTGCCTCCTTCCGAAGCGTAGGTCGACCAGGTGTAGTCCAAGCCGATGGCTTCAAAGAGCAACAGGTACCCCATACAGGTGAAGATGCCCGGTTCGGCGAACACGTCTGCCGACGGGGTGATGAACAGCACCTCGGCGCCTTTGCGGTTGAAGGTCGGGTTGACCCGAACGCCGGTGAGGTTTTCGATGTCGTCGCAAAGAAACTCAACATTGCCTTTAAAGGCCTGAGGGGTCAGGCCCATGTGGTTGCCGGTGCGATTTGAATTCGACGCCGGCTCCATGGCCCAGTTGATGCCGATGCCCACCAGATGCAGCAACTCGCGCAACATCATGGTGATCTCGGCGGTGTCGATGCCGTAGGGACAGAACACCGAACAGCGCCGACATTCCGTACACTGGTAAGCGTACATGAACCATTCTTTGAGTACGCCCACGGTCATTTCGCGGCCACCCACCAATTTGCCGAGGATCTTGCCGGCGCGGGTGAAGTTTTGGCGATACACGGAGCGCAGCAACTCGGCCCGCAACACCGGCATGTTTTTGGGATCGCCGGTGCCGAGAAAAAAGTGGCACTTGTCGGCGCAGGCGCCGCAGCGGACGCAGCAATCCATGAAAATTTTCAGAGAGCGGAACTTGTCCAACCGATCCGCAATGCCTTGAAGAATGATCTCCTTCCAATTGTCGGGAAGTTTCCAGTCGTCATCCTCGGGATTCCATTCACGCGCGTTGGGAAAGCTGAGACCCTGCTGACTATCCAGATATCTAAGCTTTTCAGGCTTAGTCGGGTAGGCGTAATTTCCGGGCTTGAATACTACAGGGACATCCATCCAATCTTTGGTTGGAATGGAGCCTGTCATCAGCGAAGGTCCCTCGGCAACGCTCCGTGCCAACATATCTACCTTTACTACTGCCATTGCTCTATCCTTATACTCTTGAATTATCCAGCGTTAGTCATTAGCCTTCGGCGGCAACTCTTTCTCGACGGGAATGCCCTGCTCAATCATGTCCTCACGGAACTCATCCTCGTAGCCGGCATAGGAGTGCGGCCGAATGTCCGGGTTCCAGGGGTTGATGTAGCGTTTCATTCGCGAATCGTTTGCCAGATTTCGGGTCGGGCTGAGGAAAACGCCGCCCATATGCATGAGCTTGCTGAAAGGAAAGTACGCAAGCAGAGTGCACACCAGGAAGAGGTGAACGTAGAACAGGGAGCTGATGTCGGCGACGATGGTCGGCGAAAAGGTCGCCAGGCCGACCGCCAGTTGCTTGATGGCGTTGATGTCGACGTTGGTTCGCAGGAAGAAGCGCATCAGGATGCCCGTGGTCACTATGCCCAAGATCAGGAACAGCGGGAAGTAATCGTTGACCAAGGAAATGTAGCGCACCTGCGGATTCATCAAGCGGCGGCCGAAGAGAAAGAGCAAGGCCAGAATGATGGTGACGTCGGTGGTATACATGGTGGGCGCGCCGATCTGGAGCAGCGAGTCGCCGGTTTCCAGGAAGGAAACCACCCACGGCACAGGATCAAGAAAGAGCCGCATGTGTCGGACCACCACCACCAGAAAGCTGTAGTGGAACATGATGCCGAACAGCCACAGCCACTTGCTCGACTCGTAAGTCAGCTTGGGTCCGTCATAGACGGTGGCCTTGGTGTTGCGCCAGAGTGAGCGAAAAAGGAAGATTTCGAGAAACAGCCTGGCCACGACCTGGGAAGCGTTGACCGGAGCTTCAAGCTTGTTGTGCTTGATCCAGGGCAATGAATAACCCTGACCGCAGGTGGTTGGAATTTTAAACGGAACCGGCGATTTGGCCCAATGGATTACCCGGTAACAAAAACCGCCTAAGAACAGCGCCATGGCCAGATATGGGATGGCAACACCAAAGAGGTATTGCATTCCAGGTATCTGCACCGCTATCAGCGCAATCAACACCAGGGCAATTACTGCCGCCAAAGGGAAGGCGTACTTCATCGATCACTCCTTCGCATTCGAGTTAAACAATAACTTATAAAAAGTTACGATAAAAAGCCGGATATGCTCCACCTTTTCCGGTGAACCATTCCGACCGGTCACACGCGTTTACACTCCGGCGTTGGGGCCGGGGTTGTTGAGCTCCTGCCGCATCACGGCGGACGGGCAGGCGGCGTCAGTCAGGATAGATCTGCCGCTTTTCAGTTCGTTGATGCGGTTGCGATACAACTGCTCCCGGCATTCGCAGTAAATGTTGAAGGCGGCCAAGGCTATTCGATCAATCTCGCAGTCGAGATTGTCCAACTGGCTTAACAGCGGCTTGGTTTCTTTGCCGCTCGACAGCACCTGCTTCACCACCCACTTGAGCTCAAGCAAAGGGGCCACGGCCTGGGCCGGGGTAAAATCCTGCACGGCTCGAATGCGCACCACCCGATCAAGGGGCGCGAGGTAGGCCTGCTGGTCGGCTCCAGCCAGCAACAGGTCGAATACTTCGGTCAATCCGGATGAAATGTTGCTGCCTACCGGATTGGCAAACGGATCTTTGGATTTTTTAAAAAATCCCGGCGAGGTATAGCTGTCGAGGGTGCGTTCTATCCACCGTGACAGAACCTCTTTTTTCGTGTTTGCCAACGCTTCGGTCAATTCCATGATGCACACAACCCGCAGTCGATCATCGCCTTGGAAACCGCTCGACCATCGACGCAATTCTTTCAATAAATCAGTAATCTCTCACCCATTTAAAATGAATGACGATTCATACACCGCATGCTCTAGCATGATTGCCGATTTGTTTCAAGATAAAAATTTATCGGGAAGCGCCAACCGACGGGCCTGCGGCAGCCTTCTCTTTCATCAGAAATAGAGACATCTGGATATAGGGGTCGGTGGCGACTACCTCGTCGAGTTTCTTTTCGGCCGCCGGCGGCTGGTTGTTGTCGTCGTCTTCCTCCTGCAGCAAGCCGGCCGCCTGGGCTTCCTTGCGGGTCGCGGCCAGATCCATACGCTCCTTCCACATGCCGTCGACAAATACTGCCACATTGGTCTGTTTGGCGCGAATCTTGGCTTTCCCCGTTTCTTGCTGGATTTTTTTAAAGGTGGCGTTGTGTTCAGCCCATTGTTTGCCCGCCTGTCGGGCCGACTCGACGGTGAAACGATCTCCGCGCCACTGGGTGAAACCGACGTCGTCGACCTGGTCCCAGGGCAGGGAGTAATCCATGAATTTTTCGCCGGTTTCCAGATAATCAAACATCGAAGGCACCACCAGATCCGGTTCCACCCCTTTGTATTGGGTGGAGCCGCCGTTGACCCGATAAAATTTTTGGATGGTCAGTTTTAACGCCCCAAGATCGTTGTATTTCTGCAATTGCAGCAGCGGTAGATTTTTATTCATATCCATCATCGCCTGCACCGTGCCCTTGCCGTGGGTGTGCTCGCCGCCGATGATGAAGGCGCGACCATAGTCCTGGAGGGCTGCGGCCAGGATTTCCGAGGCCGAGGCGCTGAACTGGTTGACCAGCACGATGAGCGGTCCGTTGTAAACCACGTCTGGATCCTCGTCGTCGAGCACCCGGATGCTGCCTTGTGAATCCTTGACCTGGACCACCGGCCCGCCGGGCAGGAACAGGCCTGAAATCTGGACCGCGTCGGTGAGCGCGCCGCCGCCGTTGTTGCGCAGGTCAAGGATCAGGCCTTTGATTTTCTGCTGCTTCAGCTTCACCAGTTCCGCCTGGGTGTCGTCGCTGACGTTGCGGGTTTCCTTGCCGTCGCTTTGGGCGGCAAAATCGCGGTAAAAGCTGGGAATGCGCAGATAGCCGAAGGCGGTCTGGCCGTTCTTGATTACGGTTGACTTGACGTAGGTTTCCTCGATCTGGACCACGTCGCGGATGATGGGGATGGTGCGTTTGGCGCCGTCGGGTTTCTGCACCGTCAACCGCACCTCGGTGCCCTTGGGGCCGCGAATGTAGCCCACGGCTTCGCGAATCCGCATTTCGGAGATGTCTACAGGCTCACCGGTTTTTTCGGCGACGGCAAGAATGGTGTCTTCAGCCTGCAGCTGCCCCTGTTTTTCGGCCGCGCTGCCGGGAATGATTCGAATGACTTTGATCATACCGTCGTCTTCGCGCAAAAGAGCGCCGATTCCTTCCAGTGAGCCGCTCATCTGGATGTCGAAATCTTCCTTGGAGGTGGGGGCCATGTAGTCGCTGTGGGGATCAAAGGCGCGAGCCACGGCGTCAAAATAGCGGTCGTAGTGATCCTGACGGGACTGGCGGCCAAGTCGGCTCAGCGCCCGATGCGCGCTCTCCCGCACCTTCTTGATCGCTTCTTGCAACTCCGCCGGATGGTGTTGCGGCGCGATCTGCTGGAGTAGTTCCGGGTGTTCCTTGCCCTTGGCTTCGAGCACGTCAAAATAAGAGTCCAGCACCTGCATCTTGAGCGACAACCGCCAGCGATCTTGCAATTTGTCGATGTTCTCGGCAAAGGCGAGTTTTTTTGGCTCGATTTCCAGATACTCTTTGCGCTCGAAGTCAAACCCCTGATTCAGGATGGGGTCGATGAGCTTCTCCACCTGCTGAATCCGGTCGTTGAGCACTTCCATGCCGGCGTCGGGCAGCACCACGTTGCCCCGGCTCAGTTCATCGTCCACATGGGTGGCAAAGGCGTTGAGCTGCTTGACGTCGGATTCGAGCAGAAACCGCTTCCGGGGATCCAGCTGGCGGAGGTAGAGGTCAAAGGCCTTGCGCGAAAGACTGTCGTCCAGGGCTTCATGGCTGAAATGCTGGGCCGGGAGTTGCTGACTGAGGATCAGGGCGATCAGCTGGTTGCGGTCTGCGTCAAACTCTTCCGGGGCTGCCGGTTTGGCCAGACATTCGGATGTCAGGGTCAACAAGAGCAGGGAAGAGGCTGCAAAGGCGCGCAGGGAACGCAGAGAGAGGGGCGGGGCAAGATGTTTCATAGTCGCCGGGGGTGAATCTCGTGGGAAGGAGGTACGGTCGAGGGCCACAGCAGCCCATCCGACCAAGAGGTTACAGTTAATACGGGCTGACGATTTTGTCGGCCCCGGCCATTGCACTCATAATTTCGTGCATATTGGAAATTTGTCCGACCTGAATGGCTGACTTCAGTTTAAAAAAATCAAGGCAGGTCCCGCAGGCCAGTATCTCCACGCCTTGGGCCTGGAGCTGTTTCAAAGCCTCCAGTGCGCCGGAGGCGGCGGTTACCAAGGTGACGCCGCTGTTGTAAAAAATGATTTTTTCCGGCAAAGGGGTGACATCCTTGATGGTCTGGATGTAGGTCTGCAGCAGGGCCCAGCCAAGTTCATCGCTGCCCCGGCCCATCGAATCGGACGCAATGACGTAGATCATCCTGAACGGGGCAGGGACAGGGCACGGATAGTCGTTGGGATCAAACGGCAGCGCTGTCGGCCTGGTCGTCGCCGTGACGGTGACGGCGAAGCAGCCGTCGGGGCGGTCTGTGCAGGCGACTTCGTGGCCTTGGCTGCGGGCAAAGCGGCTGACGTTGTTTTTGGAGGCCTCGTTGTCGACCAGTACTTCGATGCAGGCTGCCCCTTGCTCCAAGGCTTCTTTGGCGCGCAAAACCGGCTGAGGGCAGGCGAGGCCGCGGCAATCGAGGGAAAGCTGGGTCATGGGTAAGACTCCTTGGGCGCGAACGCCGCGCGTGCGTGGTGGGGCGGCACGGTTACAGGATGATTTCCTGCCCTTCCCGGGCAAAGAAGATGCGCATGGGGTCGCCGCCGTCCTCGGCGCAGTAGACCTGGGTCATGGCGTCCAGTTGAGCGTCGCTGCGCTCCGGGTCGTGATGAAACAGCGCCAGCTGTTTGACCCCGGCCCGCCGGGCAGAGGCGATCGCGTCTTCAATCGGGCTGTGACCCCAGCCAATTTTCCCTTTTTCGTACTCTGCCCGGGTGTACTGGGCGTCATGCACCAACAGGTCGGCGCCGGTAAAAAATTCTTGCAGCACCTGATTCTGCTCACGGGCCGCCTCTTCGCCTTCCACGGCCATCAACTCGTCATAAGACGGATGTTCAGGGTCGGTGACAAAGAGATTGCGAAAGGGCTCGGTGTCGTAGGCGGTGCAGAACACGGCCCCGCGGAAACTGAAGCGGTAGCCCAGGGCAGTGATCGGGTGATTGATGATCGTGGTCGACAGGGTGATGCCGTCGCCAAGATCAAGCAGCGGCTCTTCCTTCAGCCGTCGGTACTCAATGGCGCCGGCCAGTTCGCCCATGTTGACCGGAAAATAGCGGTATTTCATCTGGCCGCCAACCACCGCCTCCAGCGGTTCGTCCTCATAGGTCACCGGCCCGAACACCTTGATCGAGGTGCCGGGAATATAGACCGGCACGAAAAAAGGGAAACCCATGATATGGTCCCAATGGGTGTGGGACAGATAGATTTCCGTGGAAATCGGTCCCTTGGGCAGATCGTTGGCAAGCATGAAATTGGCCAGATCGCGAATGCCGGAGCCTGCGTCGATGATGATGTGCCGGTTGACTTCAGGAAAACGCAACTCAATGCAGGCGGTGTTGCCGCCGTATTTCATGGTGTGTGGGCCAGGGCAGGGAATGGACCCGCGCACGCCCCAAAATTTGACCTTGATCATATGGATGTTCCTTGCAGAAAAAAGCTGACCACAGCCGTTTCAGACCTGGAGAAAAATTTCCGCTTTGGTGATTTCCGCGTCAACCGCCGCCTTGAGTCCGACCACCGCGCTCCACTCCAAGCCGCAGGTTTTTAGGAGAAGAGGCAACAGGGTTTCATCGGGAAAGCGGTTCCCGGCGTAGCCGATGTCAAAGAGGCAGACGTAAAAATCAGCCAAGGCCACGGTGGCAACCAGAGAAAGATGCTCGGGTTGAACGGCCTGCGGCGTGTGGTGGTGGCAGATGGCGTCGGTGATGACGGCGTTGAGCTTCCATTTGGAGGCGATCATTTCGCCAATTGCCTCATGGTCGATCTCCAGCAAACGTGTTTCGACCACCGTCAAGGGTTCCTGGGTTTTGAGCACCTGGGCCAGGACCTCGGTGTATTCATCGCCAAACGGGATTTTACCGAGATCGTGCAAGAGGCCGGCGACAAAATATTCTTCCCGCTCCGCCAACGGCAGACCGCGTTCGGCGGCCAACAGTTTGGCGGTGACCCCGACGCCGATCGAATGGGCCCAAAACTCCTTGATGGGCAGGGCTTTTGATTTTTTTGCCTGACCGACGCAGCGGATGATCGCCGTCGACAGGGCCAGATTTTTGACCGTGTTTAAGCCCAACATGATGATGGCGCGGGTCAGCGAGGTGACCTTGTTCATCAGGGAGTAATAGGCGGAGTTGATCAGCTTGAGGACCTGGCCGGTCAGAACCGGATCCAGGGAGATGACCTTGTTGAGATCGTTGGGCGCGGTGTCCGTCCGACTGCAAATCTCCAGCACCTTGCCGACCGTGGTCGACAGGCTCGGCATCTTGTCCACGAACACACGGATTTTATCCAGTTTAGCTTTGCGGTCGTTCATAGGGGACAATAGTGGTGGCTGGGGCAAGGAGCTGGCGGCGACAACGTCGTCGCAATCGGGCTATAATAAATGAAGCGGGAAGGGAGGTCAAGCAAGGGCCGCGTTTTCCCGAGGTTTAACAACCGTGTTTCATTAAAAAAGTGCGCACCACCTCTTCCATCACCTGCAGTTGGTTGTGTCCAGTCTCATGGATCTGGATCCAGACGCAACGCTGGAAGGCCCGGAAAAGGTCCTCGGGCACTTGCAGCTTCAATTCAACCAAACGATTTTCCGGTGTGGCCGGGTTGTCAATTGTGTTCATGCGAGGGTGGCCACATCCTGGTAGCGCAGACCTGAGCCGCCAAAGATGTCCAGGGCCGAGCCAACGGTGACGTCGATGCGGCCTTGGCCGCTGATTCGGATACGTTCCAAGTCGGCCAGACTGGAAACCCCGCCGGCGTAGGTCGTGGGCACGGGAACGCTGGCGGCCAGCAGTTCCAGCAAGCGGACGTCGATCCCCATGCATTTGCCCTCGACGTCGACGGCGTGCACCAGGAATTCGTCGCAGAATGCAGCTAGTCGTTCAAGGGTTTCCGGGCTGACCCGCAGTTCGGTGAATTTCTGCCAGCGGTCGGTGACCACGTAATAGCCGTTGTCCCGCCAGCGGCAACTCAGGTCCAACACCAGGCGCTTCTTGCCGACCAGGCGCTGCAGGCGGCCAAGCCGCTCTATGTCCAGCAGGCCGTCGTGAAACACATGGGAAGTGACGATGACGTGGGAGGCGCCGTGGTCGAGCCAAAGGGCGGCGTTGTCGCCGGTGATGCCGCCGCCGATCTGCATGCCGCCGGGCCAGGCGCGGAGGGCGTCGGTCGCCGCCGCCTCGTTGCCGCCGCCAAGCATGATGATGTGGCCGCCGCAGAGGTTGTCGCGCCGATACAGGGCGGCGTAGTGGGAGGGGGGAAGTTCGGAGGAAAAATTGGTGCGCAGCAGGGCCTGATCGTCAGCCAAGGTGGAGCCGACGATCTGTTTCACTCTGCCGTCGTGCAAATCAATGCAGGGCCGGAATCGCATGGCGAGCATCCCCAAAAAGAAAAGGGCTGTCGATCACTGACCGACAGCCCTTGTTTGGTGCGGAAACAATTACATTTCTTTGACCATCATGGTGGTCGGATCCAGGTGCAGGCTCTTGCCGCCCTTCACCTGTTCGCCGTAATTGCGAATGATGTCGAGCTGGATGGTGGCGTCCGGTTCCGGCTTGAGCAGGATGATCATGTCGAACAGGTCGTCAATCTCATGGCAAGGGGCGGGCACGCCGGCCGGCGACACGCGGGCGTCGTCGCGGTGGCAGATGGCCGAGAACCAAGCCTGCATGTTCATGCTTTCCATCAGGTTTTTAATGTCGTCCAAGGCTTCGCGGTCGGTGTTGACGAAATCAAAACCGTCGACGATCAGGCAGTTGGGACGAAAAATGTCCTGCAGCACCAGGTCGTTGAGGCGCTCTTCGAGCCGCGACCGGGTAAAGGCCGCAACCTTGAAGGTCATGATCATGCGGTGCCGGGCGACCATGTCGATCAATTCGTGCGGCCGGCTGACGCTGTGGTCCTGCAAAATCAATTGCAGGATGTCGTCATACCAGGTTTTGGTTTTTTCAATGGATTCGCCGATGCTGACATGGATAACCCGCTTGCCGCGGAGAATGGCGTCCAGCGCGATTTGCACCAAGAGCGCCGTTTTGCCGAGACCGGCGCGGGCCATGACCAGGCCCATCTGATTGTTTTCTCTGTTCATGTCCAGAACCCGGAGCGGATTCTGCTGTACCAGTGGTTCGTATCCCATTATTCCACCTCTTAGCGGTTAAATCTCACGTTCGTTGCGATTGCGATACAGCAAAAGCTCACGCGTCTTTTTTCTGCGCTGCAAAGGCCTTGATCAGCTCTTCGGCCACGCCCTTGGGCACTTGCTTGTAGGTCGCAAATTCCATGGTGAACTCGGCCTTGCCCTGGGTCAGGGAGCGGAGAGTGGTCGAATAACCGAACATTTCGGCCAGCGGCATCTCTGCCTCGACCACGGTGTAATTGCCTTCCTCAAAGGTGCCGATGATCACGCCGCGGCGTTGATTGAGGCTGCCCATGACCGCGCCCTGGAACTCGGAAGGTCCTTCCACCGCCACTTTCATGATCGGTTCCATGATCACCGGAGCCGCTTTGGCGTACCCCTGCTTGAAGGCGCCGATGGAGGCCAGCTGGAAGGCGATGTCGGAGGAGTCGACCGCATGATAGCTGCCGTCGTTGATGGCCACCCGAACGCCGGTGATCTGCGCGCCGGTGAGGATTCCCTTCTCCAGCGATTTCTGGAAGCCCTTGTCGCAGGAACTGATAAATTCCCTGGGGATGACGCCGCCGACGATCTGGTCGACAAATTCATACTCGCCGTCTTCGAAGGGCTCAAGATAACCGCCAACCCGGCCGTACTGCCCGGAGCCGCCGGTCTGTTTCTTGTGGGTGTAGTCGAAGTCGGCCCGCTGGGTGATGGTTTCGCGGTAGGCGACCTGGGGCGCGCCCACTTCAACCTCGGCCTTGTACTCGCGCTTCATTCGCTCAATGTACACCTCAAGGTGCAGCTCGCCCATGCCGGAGATGATGGTTTCGCTGGTCTCGTGGTCGACAAAAGTTTTGAAGGTCGGGTCTTCTTTGGTGAACCGGTTGAGCGCCTTGGACATGTTGATCTGCGCCTTGTTGTCCACCGGTTTGATGGCCAGGGAGATAACCGGCGCCGGCACGTGCATGGAGCTCATCGACCAGTTGATGCCGGGGCTGCAGAAGGTGTCGCCGGAGGCGCAGTCGATGCCGAACAGGGCGACGATGTCGCCGGAGCCGGCGCCGTCGATCTCTTCCATCTCGTTGGCGTGCATGCGGACCAGACGGCCAACCTTGGCCTTCTTGCCGGTGCGGCTGTTGATGATGGTGTCGCCCTTCTGAATCACGCCCTGATAAGTGCGGATGTAGGTCAACTGGCCGTAGCGTCCGTCTTCCAGCTTGAAGGCCAGGGCCACCAGTTGGTCGTCCGGGTTGTTGCTGACCACCACCTCGGCCTCGTCCTTGTCCAGGTCCAGCGCCGTGTTTTCAACATCGGTGGGGCAGGGCAGGTAGGTGTTGACCGCGTCGAGCAGCAGTTGCACGCCTTTGTTCTTGTAGGCGGAACCGATCATGACCGGAGTCAGCTCCAGGCTCAGGGTGCCCCGACGGATGGCCTCGTGAATCATGGCCTCGGGAATCTCGGATTCCTCCAGCATGGCCTCCATCAGCTCGTCGGAAAACATGGACACTGCATCGAGCAGCTCTTCCCGTTTGGCCTCGGCCTCTTCCCGCATGTTGGCGGGGATCTCTTCGTGGCGGATGTCCTCGCCCTGATCGCCGTCAAAATAGACCGCCTTCATGCTGATCAGGTCGACCATGCCCTCGAGATCGCTCTCCAGGCCGATGGGCAATTGGATCATAATGGCGTTGAGGTCCAGTTTGTCGCGCAGCTGTTGGGTGACCCGGAAGGGATTGGCGCCGGTGCGGTCGCATTTGTTGATAAAGGCAATGCGCGGCACCTTGTAGCGGGTCATCTGCCGGTTGACGGTAATCGACTGGGATTGCACGCCGCCGACCGAGCAGAGGATCAGAACTGCGCCGTCAAGAACCCGCAGGGCGCGTTCCACCTCAATGGTGAAATCGACGTGGCCGGGGGTGTCGATGATGTTGACGTCATAGTCTTTCCACGAGCAGTAGGTGGCGGCGGACTGAATGGTGATGCCGCGCTCCTTTTCCAGCTCCATCGAGTCCATGGTGGCGCCGACGCCGTCTTTGCCCCGCACCTCGTGGATGGCGTGAATGCGCTGGGTGTAAAACAGAATGCGCTCGGTCAGGGTGGTCTTGCCCGAGTCGATATGGGCGCTGATGCCGATATTCCGTACTTTTTTCAGGTCTTTTTTCATGACGCGTTCCTCGATTGCCGCCTTCAGGCCGCTTACTGCGTGCTTGCGTTGTTAGCCGTTGATGCAGTCGGTTCGTGAATAAAAAAAGGAGTTACAGCAGGTTCTGCAACTCCATGCTCAATGCGGTAATGGTGCTGGCTGAAAAGGTGGGGGGGAGAAAAGGAGAAGAATCCTTCATCGTTTTAAAAATGCTCGCCCGCAAACCTGTATGCACTGCCATAAAGGGCTTGCTTGTACCGTACTTTGACAAAGCCGCTTTTTATAACGCGCCGCCTCCGGAGAGTCAAGCAATTTTTATGGTCTTTTAAAACGATACTTCGTTTATTTCCCTGCCACTCCTGCCTGCCGTTGCCCGTGCGTCTACAAAAATGAATCGATTGTGACAAAGAGCGACCAATTTGTCGAGCGAGGAAAGGCCGCAGTCGTTGCGCTTTGCTTGTCGCTTGTGGAACAGTTTGAGATTGCGTGTATTTTGGTGCGATGTTCCATGTGGCCCGGTTGTTGCTCAAGAAGATGCGGAAAGATACCTCAAGGTTGGACATCCGCACTCCGCGTCGGCGTGCGGATGTGCGGCGTGCCATGAAACCAAAGGAGCAGGATATGTCGAAAAAAAATGTGGAAGAACTCTTGATTGCCGGCGGCGCCGATGAAAAATTGCGCAACAAATACGATGCATTGAAAACCAAAGAAGAATTTGTTGCCTTGGCCAAGGGTGACGGTTACGAGTTTTCCGTTCAGGATCTTGACGATGTGTTGCGGGAATCCGGGGATTCTTTTGAATCCTTCGGCAACCCGGCCAAGCGGGTGATCTGGTGGCAATGACGGCCTGTCCCGCCACGGGGCGTCGGTGTTCCCCTGATTAATGCTCTGGGGCTGCAGGCGCCACCGCGACCTGAAAAGGCGGGGCCGGAACAGTGGCCAAGCCGCTGGCAGTGAGGCCAATCACCGTGTACCAGGCGGGCGTCGCATCTTCGCTGCGGTCGTCTTCCAGGGTGAGCGGGGATCGTCGGTTGGCTGCGGGCTCGCTCGCCGGCAGGAAAGCCGCGTCTGGCGACGGGGCCCGCAACAGTTGGCAGGCGACGATGCCCGACCGCTTTTCCGCCTGGACAACAACGTTCGTCCTTCCCAGCCGCGCCTGACTGGACAGGAGGCGCGGCTGGGGCAACCGGGTGGTGTAGACGTCTCCTTGGTTCACCAGGCGGACGATCAGCTCCTCCACCCCTTCATGGAGCAAATCCTGGAGCAGCTCGCGCGCCGGTCGCTGTTCAGCGGCGTCCGGCGGTGGGGTGAGGGTCAGGCGCCAGACGGGTTTGTCCTGGGCAATGTCGGTCAGGCTGATGATGAGTGACGGCGCCAGCGGCAGGGCTTCTGGTCCGGTCTGATTGAGCGCCCCGGCCTTGGCGACGATGACCCCGCTGACGACGGCGCGAATTCGGGCCGCCCGGCCGTAGGCCACGGCATTTTTTTGCAGGCTGGCGGCGGGGTCGGCAAAATCGCGCCAGGGGGGCGCCGGGGTTGTTGCCGCAGGGGCGATCAGCTCATATTTCTGTGTTGCGTCAAGCTCCTCAAACAAGGCCTCGGTCAATTGTTGGTCTGCAGTGTTGTCGGTAAAACGCAACGGGAGCACTGCCACCTTGTCGTAGATCGGGATCTCCGGGGCAAGCGCAAGCTCAACCCGGATCGGTTCCGGTTGCGCTGCGGTCTCGGAGCGGAGCGCTGTCGGAGCGCAGAGCGCTGCGAACAGCACGGCGCAGGCCAGCGCGCGGGAAAAAATGTGGCGGTTCATGGCTGTTGATGTCGCGCAGGTTGAAGTGTTGGTGTGCATGGGCAAAGTGTAGTGGACAAGCAACGCCTTGCCAAGCTGTTCCGCCGGCGGCGCTTTTTTTACCGGCCGTTGATCATTGGCCCGCCAGCCGCCGGACCTGGGCGCAGGTTTCCTGGAGGTCGATGGTGAGCAGCCGCCGGTTGTGGATCACCACGCGCCCATTGACGACCACGGTGCGAACGTCGGCGGCGCAACCGCTATAGACCGGTAGTCTGGATCTGTGCAGAGGCTGGAGATGCGGTTGCGCAAGGTCGATGAGGATCAGGTCGGCGACCGATCCGGCGGTCAGCGTGCCGTGTCCGGCGCTGAGGCCGATCACCTCGGCGCCGCCGGAGGTCGCCAGCTGCAGCGCGCGCGCTGCTGGAACGGCAACGGCGTTGTTGGGCTGCACCTTGTGCGCCTTGGCGACAAAATCCATTTCCCGGAACAGGTCCAGGCTGTTGTTGGAGGCCGCGCCGTCGGCGCCCAGACCAACCCGCAGGTTGCGCTGCAGCATGGCGGCCAGCGGCGCTCGGCCCGAGGCCAGCTTGGCGTTGCTTTGCGGGCAGGTCACCACGCCCGCGCCGCTTTGCGCCAGGAGATCAAGGTCCTGTTCGTCCGCCCACACGCAATGGACGCAGACCGTGTCGCGGTCAAGCAGGCCCAAATGGGCCAGATGCCCGATCGGCGTTGGAGCCAGCGGTTCGGCGATCATCCCCGCCTCGTCCCTGGTTTCCGCCGCATGGATAAAAAACGGCACATTGCGGCGCCGTGCCAAGGCCTTTGCTCGTAGCAGGGTGTCGTTGCCGCAGGCGTAAGGCGAATGGGCAAACACCGCCGGGCTGATCAGCGGGTGGCGGCCCTGCCATCGCGCCAGAAAACGTTCCGCAACCTCAATGTTTTTTCTCGGATCTTCCGCGCCCGGCGCCGGAAAATCAATCACCGCCTGGGCCGCCACACACCGCAGCCCTGTCTCGGCGCAGGCCCGCGCCACCTCGTCTTCCAGAAAATATCCGTCGGCAACCGTGGTCGTGCCGCTGAGCAGCATCTCGGCGGCGGCCAGCTTGGAACACCAGTAGACCATCTCGGGACAGACCGTCCTCGCCTCGGCCGGAAAGATGTGGCCATGCAGCCAGGTCGTCAGGTCGAGATCGTCGGCCAGGCCCCGGAACAGGGTCATGGGGGCGTGGCAATGGCCGTTGACCAGGCCGGGCATGGCCAGCTGTCCCTGTCCGTCCAGCACTGTCCCGAACTCGACGGTGGGGCATTCGCTCATGGGGCCGGACTGCAGGATGTGCGAGCCGCAGGCGGCGACAAAGCCGGGATCGATCAGCGTCTCAGCGCCGGGAACGGGAAGCAGAACGCAGTTGGTTATCAGGAGGTCGATTTTCATAACTGCTTGCACAAGAACTCGGTGATGGTGTATCACAGGGAACCGGCCGAGCCGGAGAGAAGAAAGATACTATACCCGAAATACCGGCGGGGGCAAGAGGCGGGCGGCGCTCTCCGCGCCCGGTTCTGCGTTGTCGCCGCCATTTGATAGAGGTTTGCATGGGTTTTCGTTGTGGAATTGTCGGCCTGCCCAATGTGGGCAAGTCGACCATCTTTAATGCCTTGACTGCTGCGGCCATTGCTGCGGAAAATTATCCGTTCTGCACCATTGAGCCCAATGTCGGCATCGTGCCGGTGCCGGACGAGCGGCTCGACAAACTGGCGGAGCTGGCCAAAACCAAAAGCAAGGTCGCCACCCAGATGGAGTTTGTCGACATTGCCGGTCTGGTCAAGGGCGCCAGTCGGGGCGAGGGCTTGGGCAACCAGTTCCTCGGCCATATCCGCCAGGTCGACGCCATTCTCCATGTGGTCCGCTGCTTTGAGGACGACAACATCGTCCACGTCGACGGTTCTATTGACCCCCTGCGCGACATGGAAGTCATCTCCATGGAGCTGATCCTGGCCGATCTCGACACGGTGGAGAAACGACTGGCCAAGAGCCGCAATCAGGCCAAGTCCGGCGACAAGAAACTGCAGGCGGAAGCGGCCTTTCTTGAGCAGATCCAGGTCGCATTGGATCAGGGCAAGCCGGCCCGGACCGTGGTCCCGGAAAACGAGCAACAGCGGGACCTGCTGCGCGACCTCTGCCTGTTGACCTCCAAGCCGGTGCTCTACGTCGCCAACGTCAACGAGGGCGATTTGGCCACGGGCAACGCCTTTGTTGACCAACTGGCCAAGGCCGCGGCCGAGGAGGCCGCCTCCCTGGTGATGATTGCCGGGGCCATTGAGCAGGAACTGAGTCTGCTCGACCGCGAGGAGCAGCGGGAATTCCTCAGCGACATGGGCATGGAGGAGCCGGGCCTGCACCGTCTGATCAAGGCCGGCTACCAGTTGCTTGGACTGATCACCTATTTCACGGTGGGCGAGAAGGAAACCCGGGCCTGGACGATCAAACAGGGGACCAAGGGCCCAGGGGCGGCCGGCAAGATCCATTCCGATTTCGAGCGCGGTTTCATTCGCGCCGAGGTCATCGCCTACGACGACTACATCGCCTGCGGTTCGGAATCCGCAGCCCGCGACAAAGGGGTGATGCGCTCCGAGGGCAAGGAGTATGTGGTGGCGGACGGCGATTGCATCCTCTTCCGCTTCAATGTCTGATCCTGGACGAGTTCGCCGCTCAAGGCGCTCTTGTGATCGAGAACCAGGGAAAAGGAGCGTATAACATGCCAGCGTCTGCTAAGAAGATTTTCGTTGCCCAACTGACCGCCGGTCAACAGTTCCAGGACGTCTTTCTGGTTTCGAAAAAAACGCTGGCTGAAACCAAGGCCGGCAAGCCCTATCTGGCGCTGGGGCTGATGGACCGGACCGGCGAGATCGAGGCGCGGGTCTGGGACAATGCCCGCGAGTATAACGCCCTTGCCGAGGAAGGCGGGTTTGTCCTGGTGCAGGCCGTGGCCAAGCCCTTTCGCGACCAGATGCAGCTTGGGGTCACGGCGCTGCAGCAGGTGGCCGAGACAGCGGTTGACCTGGGCGATTTCATGCCCACCAGCGCCCGGCCGCTGGCTGAGATGGCGGCGGAGTTGGACGCGGTGATCGAAGGCATTGTCGAGCCGCCCCTGCGCGGCCTGCTGCAGGCGATCTTTCAGGGCGAGACCCTGGCCCTGTTCCAACGGGCGCCGGCCGCCAAGAAGCTCCACCACGCCTACATCGGCGGCCTGATCGAACACACCCTGTCGATTGTCGGCATGGCGGAAAAGGCGGCCAGTCATTATCCGCTTATTGATCGGAACATGCTCGTTGCCGGCGCCCTGGTCCACGATCTGGCCAAGATTGAAGAATTCGATTTCGCCCGGCCGCCCTTTGGCTACACCGACCGGGGCCGGCTGGTGGGGCATTTGGCGCTGGGCGCGGAAATGGTGCGCAAGGCGGCGGAGCAGACCGAGGGCGTCAGCGCGGAGCAGGTCGATCTCCTGATGCACATCATTCTCAGTCACCACGGCCAGCACGCCTATGGCGCTCCGATCTTGCCGATGACCCCGGAGGCCATCCTCCTCCATCATCTCGACGACATGGACGCCAAGATGAATTACATGGACAGCCTCCGGGCCAAAATGAGCGGCGAAGGCTGGCAGTGGAGCGAGTACCAGCGGCATCTCGAACGGTATCTCTATCTCCGCGCCGCAGGCGGGGTGGAAGAAGCAGCGCTGAGCGGCGAAGACCAAGCGGAGCCGTTCCCGCCGACTCCGGCCGGGGCCAAGGTCTCGAACGCCGCGCCGGCCACCCGCGGCCAGGCGCTGGGCGTCAAGCGGCAGCAAACCCTGTTCTGAATTGTGGCCTTTTCGTTGATTCTCGGGCAGACCAAGGCCCTTGCCCTGTTGAGCCGCGCCCTGAAGAGCGGACGCCTGGCCCACGCCTATCTGCTGGCCGGGCCGGACGGGGTGGGCAAGACCACCGTGGCCCTTGATCTGGCGGCCGTGCTCCTCTGTCGCCAACCCGACGCGGAACAGCCCTGCGGGACCTGCCCCGGGTGCCGCAAATTCCAGTCGAGCAATCATCCCGACTTGCTGCGCATCCGTCCGGACGGCGCCGCAATCAAGATCGACCAGATCCGCGAACTGAAAAAGGCGCTCAGTTTTGCCCCCTTTGAGAGCCGGCAGCGCGTGGTGTTGCTCGAAGAGGCGCACACCATGCGGCGGGAGGCGGGCAACAGTCTGCTCAAGGTGCTGGAGGAACCGCCCGCCAACAACCTGCTCATCCTGGTGGGCAACGCCGCCGGATCACTGCTGGACACCATTGTCTCCCGCTGTCAGGTCATCCCCTTTGCTCCCCTGCCGTTGGCCCTGGCCGCCGAGATTATCCGCCGCCGCCGACCGGAGTTGGACGAAGCCGGAGCGCTGGCCCTGGCTGAGCTGGCCGGCGGTTGTCCCGGTCAGGCGCTGGCTCTGGAGGCGGACGGCATTCTCGCGCTCTATCGGCGAATCGTGGAGGAACTACTCGCCCGGCAAGGCGCTGCGGCCGAGCGGGTGGAACGGGCGCTGGCCCTGGCTGGCGAGTTGGCCGAGGTCAAGGAGGGCATGGAGTTGCTGCTGACCCTGCTGCGGATTTTTTGCAAAAACGGTATGTCCGCCCGGACCGCAACCGCTGCCTGCGCCTTTGCCCCGGAGGCGTTGCGGGCAAGAGAACGCTGGAATTTGCACCAGCTATCTGCTAAGATGGCGGCCATTGATCTGGCGGAACAAGCACTTGCCAGAAACTGTAACCGTGGTCTGACCAGCGAAATGCTTCTCCTGGACCTTTTTGACTGCAGTACTCCCTTGACCTGAAACACCATGACAGACGTCGACAACGAACCGCAGCCCGCCGAGCTGCCCCCCTTGGGGGAAAGCGGCAGCGAGGAGGCGGTGTTGCAATATTATAAAATCCGTTTTCGCGATCAGGGGCAGGAGTTTACCGCCTCCACCCATCTGGCCGATCTGGTCCGGGGCGACCGGGTGATGGTCCGCGCCGAGCAGGGGCCGGAGCCGGCCTTTGTGGTCAGCCGCTCCGCCGGCGCCGCCACAGCCGGGGTTGACCGGCCGGTGAGCTATCGCATCAATCGCCGGGCCAGCGACGAAGAGCGGGAGAAATACATCCTCCTGCCGCAACTGGAGCAGGAGGCCTTTCGTCTCTGTCGCCGGCAGATCGAAAAGCTGCGGCTGCCGATGCACCTGGTGCGGGTGGAGCGCTTTTTCAACGGCTCCAAGATCATCTTCTATTTTACCGCTGAGAGCCGGGTCGATTTCCGTGAACTGGTCAAGGCCCTGGTGCAGGAGTTCCGCACCCGGGTGGAGATGCGTCAGATCGGCGTCCGCCACGAAACCCAGATGACCGGCGGGCTCGGGGCCTGCGGTCGTGAACTCTGCTGCACCTCCTTTCTCAACAAATTCGATTCGGTTTCGATCAAGATGGCCAAGGCCCAGGATCTGCCGCTCAATCCTGCCAAGATTTCGGGGCTGTGCAACCGTCTGCTCTGCTGCCTGACCTACGAATACGAGACCTACAAGACCATGAAAAAGGGGATGCCCCGGGTTGGTCGGCAGATTCAGCTCGAAGGCAAGACCTATTTGGTTACCCGGCAGATTCCCCTGCTTGGCAAGGTGGCGGCGATTGCCTCCGACGGCGAGGACCGGATGCTTGCCGAAGAGGAATGGCGGGCTGCGGATCCAATCCCGAAGAGCACCGGCCGCAAGGGGCAGGGGAAAAAAGGCCGATCCGCCTCCATCGACATCTGGGGCATGCAGGACGGGCCGGACGGGCCGGAAGAGGAGGAGTGATCCCTCACTCCCCGCCTGAACGCTGCAATTATCCACACGCCACTTGCTCTTACTTCTTCTGACCACAGCTTGAACATGCCAACCTACGTCACCACCCCGATCTACTATGTCAACGCCATGCCCCACCTGGGACATGCCTACACCACCATTGTCGCCGACGTCTACAGCCGCTTTCGTCGTCTCTGCGGCGACGACGTCCGCTTTCAGACCGGGACCGACGAACACGGCGAGAAAATCGCCGAGGCCGCCGCCAAGGCCGGGGAAACGCCCCGCGAGTACGTGGATCGCATCGCCGCAACCTTCCGGGAGACCTGGCCGCTGCTCTCCATCCAGCCGGATTACATCATCCGCACCACCGACGCCGATCACGTCAAGACCGTGCAGGACATCCTTCAGCAGGTGTACGATAAGGGCGACATCTATTTTAGCGAATATTCGGGATTGTACTGCAAGGGCTGCGAGCGCTTCCTCACTGAAAAGGAGCTAGTCGACGGCAAGTGTCCCGACCATCAGGTGGAGCCCAAGGCCATCACCGAGCAGAACTATTTTTTTCGGATGTCCAAGTATCAGGATTGGCTGATCGACCACATCAACAGCAACCCGGAATTCATCACCCCGGAGCGATACCGAAACGAGGTCCTTTCCTTCCTCAGCGAGCCGCTGGAGGATCTGTGCATCTCCCGGCCGACCGCGCGCCTGACCTGGGGCATTCCGCTGCCCTTTGATCAGAATTTCGTCACCTATGTCTGGTTCGACGCCCTGATCAACTACCTCACCGGCCTCGGCTACCCGGACGGACCGGATTTTGCAACCTACTGGGCCGGGGCCGAGCACGTCATCGCCAAGGACATTCTCAAACCGCACGCCATCTTCTGGCCGACCATGCTCCGGGCCATGGAGATCGAGCCTTACAAGCGGCTCCATGTCCACGGCTACTGGAATGTGGACGCCACCAAGATGTCCAAATCAATCGGCAACGTGGTTCGGCCCAAGGAACTGGTCGACGCCTACGGGGTGGACACGGTGCGCTATTTTGTCCTGCGCGAGATGAGCTTTGGCCTGGATTCGTCCTTCTCAGGCGACGCCATCCTCGCCCGCCACAACTCCGATCTGGCCAACGATTTGGGCAACCTGTTTTCCCGCTCCCTGACCATGATCGACAAGTACGCGGCCGGGCGGGTGCCGGAACGCGATTCCGCCACCCTGCTCACCCCGGATGATCGCGAGCTGATGAGCGCCGTTTCCGCCATGGTCGTGCAGTATTGCGAGAATATGGACGCGTTCAAGTTTCACAAGGCGCTCCAGGCCGTCTGGGAGGTTATCAGTCTGCTCAACCGGTACATCGTGACCAATGCCCCCTGGGAACTGGCCAAAGACGACCGCTTGGCCGACCGGTTGCACACGGTGCTCTACTTCCTGGCCGAGTCTCTGTGGAAAATCACCCTGGCGCTTGGCCCGATCATGCCCGCGACTGCTGAAAAGATGGCCGCTGCCCTGGGCATGTGGGAGCAGTTTGCCGCCGCCGTGATTGAGGATGTCCAGGAATGGGGAGAAATCCCGGCAGGCACGGTCATCGACAAGGGCGCGCAGCTTTTTCCTCGCGTGGACAAAAAGGAAGCGGCTTCAGCGCCGGTTGCGGCAAAGCCTCAGGGGGAGAAAGCGGCGAAGGCTCCCAAAAAGCCGAAATCGGACCAGGAGCCGGAGCCGGCTTTGGGCGAAGGGTTGATCAGCTTTGATCAGTTCAAAGCGGTTGAATTGCGGGTGGCCGAGATTGTTGCCGCCGAAAAGGTGGCCAAATCGGATCGACTGCTTAAATTAACCGTCAACGCCCCGGAACCGCGGACCATTGTCGCCGGCATTGCCCAGCATTACAGCCCGGAGGCCCTGATCGGCCAGCGGGTGATCATCGTCGCCAATCTCAAGCCGGCCAAACTGATGGGCATCCCCTCGCAGGGCATGGTGCTGGCGGGCAAGGAACTCCTGGCCGACGGCACGGAAAAACTGGTGGTGACAACGGTTGCCGGCGACGTCGCGGTCGGCAGTCGGGTGGCTTGAGGGCGCGCCCCGCGAGTCGCCCCGCGACAATCATTACACTCTTTCCTTTAGCTTTCAGGTGTTCGTATGTTTATGCTCGGCAATTTTCTCATGGCGGTCGCCAAACTGATCAACTTCGTGCTCAGCGCCTACATCTGGGTGGTGATTGCCCGTGCGGTCATCACCTGGGTCAATGCCGATCCCTACAACCCGGTGGTCCGTTTTCTGCGTCAGGCAACCGATCCGCTGCTGATGAAGATCCGCCGGGTGGTTCCGATCATGGGCGGCCTTGATCTGAGCCCGATGATATTGATCCTGATCATCGTGTTCCTCCAGAGTTTCCTTGTGCCCACCCTGCAGCAGATTGCCGTGTCGCTGCAATAGGCTCTCCTGCGCTGACCGGCGTGACGCTGTCTGCGCCCATACCCTGTCTGCAGGTTCAGGCGGACGGCGCCTTGCTGCTGCGGCTGCACGTGCAGCCCCGCGCCGCCGCCAACGGCCTTGCCGGTTTACAGGGCGACATGCTCAAACTCCGCCTGACCACGCCGCCAGTGGACGGCAAGGCCAACAAGGCGGTCATTGCTTTTCTCGCCAAACTCTTCCACCTGCCTAAATCGGCCTTGGCCATCAAAAGCGGCCAGCAAAGCCGGAGCAAAACCGTGCTCATTGTCGGCGCTGATCAGCTCCAGGTGCGCGCTGTGCTGGCCGCGCATCTTGCCGGGCAGCACAACTGAGGCTCTTCATGGTCGAAGCCAAACCAAAGCGGTGGGCAAGGGTTCGGTTGCTTGTCGTGGTTGTGGCCCTCACCCTGGCGGTGTTTGCCGTGATCGGCGTCTTGGTGACTCTTTTCTCCAACATCGGCCCGGCGTCCGGGCCCGAAGCAGGCACTGGCGCGCCGCAGGTTCGCCAGCTTGATCGGGATAGTCTGCGCCACAGTGGGGGCCACAGCGGTTCCTGATCGTTTTTCGTTCTCTTCGTCCATTCCCCCCCTGAGGTTGATCCCATGAATACAAGAGTGCTGGCCAACTGGAAAGCCAATCTTGCCCCGGAAAGGGCGCTGCAGTGGTGCGACGCCTTTGCCGCCGCTTATCGGCCCCGGACTGATCTTGAGGTGATCCTTGCCGTCCCGTTTCTCATCCTGGAGCGCGTTGCCGAGCGAACCCAAAAGCTCGCCGGCGTGGCCCTGGCGGCGCAAGGTGTCTCCGCTTATCCCCAGGGCAGCTACACCGGATCAACTCCGGCCGCCTGGCTGCGCGGACTGGCCAAGTACACCCTGCTTGGGCATCGGGAGCGGCGGCGGTATTGCCATGAAACCGTGCAGGATGTGGCCCGGCAGGCCTATGAATCGTTGGCCGAGGATCTGCAGCCCATTGTCTGCATTGATCGGGAGCTGCTGACGCCCCAGACCGCAGCCATGGCCGTGGAGGAACTGGGGCGTTTGATATGGGCGTATACCCCGGAGACGCCGGCCAGCCTGGAGATGGCCAGGGGCGAGGCGGAGATTGTCGCCGCGCTGCCCCAAATCGCTCGAAAAACCGACAACCGGCCGGTGCTGTATGGGGGTGGGGTGACTGCGGACAATGCTGCGGATCTGCTGCGGATTTCTGGCCTCAACGGGATCATGCTCGGCCAGGGCTGTCTGGATGCGGCCGCCTTCGCCGAGATGATCAATCGGTTGTAATCTCCCCGACCGTCCGCCAGCGTCGCTTACATCGACATCAGGCGGCGGATGCGTTCTTCCATGGGCGGGTGGGTGGAGAAGAGGCCGGCAATCGAGCCGCCGCTGAGCGGGTTGACAATGTACATCTGGGCCGAGGCCGGGTTAACGTTCATGGGCCGCTGGGCGTTGTAGTTGGCCAGTTTGTTTAGGGCGCTGGCCAGCGACTGGGGATGACCGCAGATTGCAGCTCCAGTGGCGTCGGCGATGTATTCCCTGCTGCGGGAGATGGCCATTTGGATCAGGCTCGCGGCCAGCGGCGCAACCAGCATGGTCACCAGCATCACCAGGGGATTGCTGCCTTCTTGATCGTCGCTACGGCCTCCGCCCAAAAGCATGGACCACTGCGCCATGGTCGCCAGATAGGAAATTGCTCCCGCTATCACGGCGGCAATCGAGCCGACCAGGATGTCGCGGTTTTTGATGTGCGCCAACTCGTGCGCAATGACCCCTTCCAACTCATACCGATCCAGAACCTGGAGGATGCCGGTGGTGACCGCCACCGCCGCATGCTCGGGATTGCGCCCGGTGGCAAAGGCGTTGGGCGTCGGATCGTCGACCACGTAGACCCTGGGCGTGGGAATCCCTGCCCTAGCGGCCAAGGCGCCCACCAGGGCGTGCAGGTCAGGCGCTTCCGCAACCGACACCTCGCGGGCGCGGTTCATGGCGAGGGCCATCTTGTCGGAATTCCAGTAGGCAAAAAAATTGAGGCCCAGGGCCAGCAGCAGGGCAATGGTCATGCCCTGTTGACCGCCCATGGCCTGTCCGGCAATCATGAACAGCGCCGTGAGCGCCGCCATGAGCAGGAGGGTTTTGGTGGTGTTCATGGTTTATCTCGCTGGTTTGCTTGTGGGAGGTCAGATCGGATGAGCCTGCATCGTGACGGCGCAATTGAATGTGCAACCGACCTGAATTTCTGTGGGAAAGAAAATAAACCGCTGGCCGTTTCAGTCAAGACGGGGAGCACGCAAAAGCGTCCTCCCCGTTGCTGATTGCGCCGGGGAAGCGAGTGTCGACGGGGGAAGGCGAGGTCAGGCCATCATGGCCATCATAGCCTGGATCAGGTGGTCGGCGCCGTCGGCGATCTGATCGACCCGTGAATTGAGCATGTAGCAGGGCGTGGTGACAATCTTGTGTTGCTGATCGACAGCGATTTCCCCATGCAGGGTTGGTTGGTGTTTTGCCCCCATGGCGGCCAGATTGTCGGCGGTTGTCGGATCCTGGCCAATGGTCAGGGTGACGTTGCCCAGCACCTTGGCCAGAATTACCGGGGCAATGCACAGCGCGCCGATTGGTTTGCCGGCCGCGTGCATTGCCTTGATCGCCGCCGCGACATCGCTGTTCACCGTGCATTTTGCCCCGTCAAAGGCGTAACTGCTCAAGTTCTTGGCTGCGCCAAAACCGCCGGGAATGACCAGCGCGTCCGCCGATTCCGGAGCAAAGGTGGCCAGCGAAGCAATCTTGCCCCGAGCGATCCGGGCCGACTCGATCAGCACATTGCGTTGTTCGTTCATCTCCTGGCCGGTAATGTGATTGAGCACGTGCTGCTGTTTGATGTCAGGCGCGTAGCACTGGAACTCGCCGCCGTTTTTATGGATGGCCCAGAGGGTGAGCGTTGCCTCATGGATTTCGGCGCCGTCTTGGTGACCGCAACCGGACAAGATTACAGCAAAATTTTTCTTTTGCATAACAGTCTCCCTTCTACCAGCAGATGGTCAACAGGTGCGGCCCGATTGCGGGCAAACGGACCGAGTCGTTTCTATTCCAAAGAGTAAATGGCCGGAAGGTTGCGGTATCTTTCCGCACAATCCAGTCCATAGCCCACCAGGAAGCCTCGGTCGAGGGCAAAACCGATATAATCGACCTCAACCGAAACAACCCTGCGTTCCTTTTTGTCGATGAGCGAGCAGATCTTCACCGAGCGTGCCGGGCTTTGCCGGAAATGCTCCTGCAACCAGGACATGGTAGTGCCGGTGTCGACAATGTCTTCCACCAGGAGCACATCCTTGCCGCTGAGGTCGATGCTCGGTTCCTTGAGCAGTCGGATCGTTCCTGAAGATTCCGTCGAGGCCCCGTAACTGGTCACCCGGATAAAATCGATTTCCAGATCAAGGGCAATAGCCCGACAAAGATCGGCGGCGAAGATAAAGGCCCCGTTCAGCACCCCCAGGAGCACCAGGCTTCGACCGTGGTAGTCCTGGGTGATCTGGCGGCCAAGTTCCCGCACCCGTTGCTGTATTTGTCGGCTGTCGACGATTGTCTCCCGTCCGGGAAGCGATGGGATGTCCATTGGGCTCGCCTGTTCGGTGGTTATTGTTCGCTTTGCCACTTCTTCAGGGTGGCGGCGGCTTCTTCCTTCTCTTGGAAGGGCTGCGTCTGGGCCAGGGTTTTTTCAAGTTCCTTGATCGCCTCCTGCTTTTTGCCTTCGCCATACAGGGCCAGGGCCAGATGGTAGCGGAGAATGGGCATGTCCTCCTGCTTCTGCACGGCCTGCACAAACTCATTGCGCGCCAGGCTGAATGAACCCCGTTTGTAATGCACCCAGCCCAGGGTGTCGATGATGTGGACGTCCTCGGGCTGCTGCTGCTTGGCGGTCATGGCCAGACGCAAGGCTTCGCCAAGGTCAGGGTCTTTGCTTTCGGCGATCATCCAGGCCAGGTTGTTGGCGGCCGGCGCGAAGTCGGCTTTTATCGCCAGGGCTTTTTCATAGGCTTCTTTGGCCAGATCAGGTTTGCCGGTCTGCTCATAGATGCTGCCCAGGCCCATATAGGCGCCGAGCGCCTTGGGTTGCTTGGCCAAAAGGTCTTTATATTCCGTAATAGCCTGATCGGTTTTGCCCTGCTTGGTCAAAATCATGGCGCTCATGGCATAGGGCTGCGGATTTTCAGGGTCGAGTTCCTGCGCCTTGTTGTAAATCTCAAGCGCCTTGTCCGGCTGGTTGGCGCTCAGGTACAGATTGGCCAGCACGATCTGCAGGCCGCCGCTCTTGGGCGCCTTGTCGATTTGGGCCTGGGTCATTTTGATCAGTTCTTCCTTGGAGGTTCCACTTTTTTGCGCCAATTGGAGAAGGAAGGTGAAGGCCTTGGCGTTGTCCGGCTGAATAGCCAGCAGTTTTTCAAAGGCCTGTTTAGCCTTGGGCTCCTGCTTCAAAGCCATGTAGGTCAAACCGAGACTGCCCAAAACCTCCACATTGTCCGGCACCTTGGAGTGAAGTTCACTGAACATCTTTTCTGCAGTATCGTATTCCTTGGAGAAGAGGACACCCTTGGCCAGGGTCAGGGCAGCCTGGAAATCTCGAGGGTTGATCTTCAGGGCGGTGGCCGCCTCTTTCTTGGCGGTTTCGAATTCGCCTTCCTGCAGAGCGAGAATGGCGAGCAGGGAATGCGCCTTGCTGAATCCAGGGCTGAGCTTGATGGCTTCGAGCAGGGATTCCTTGGCCAGTTTCAGATCCTTGAGGTTGCTGTGGGCCAGGGCCTTGACAAAAAAGAGTTCGCCCCATTTGGGATAGTCGCGAATCAGGCCGGTAACGGTGTCGAGGGCTTCCTGGTTCTTACCGTCTTTCAATTGGAACTTGGCCTGCACCAGCTTGGCGGTGGGGTTCTTTGCGTTTTTGGCCGTCACTTTGTCCAGTTCAGCCTTGGCTTGGTCAAATTTGCCGAAGTCGAAATAGAAGTTCGCCAGTTGGGCCTCAAAATCTTCGGGTTTTTCTTCACCTTGAATTGCCTCTTTGTACAACTGCTCGGCCTGCTCGAATTTGCCGTTTTTTGCGTAAAAATCGGCAATGGAGGTCTTGAGTTTGCCGTTTTTGGGATCAACCTTGAGCGCCTGGGTTAAATGCTGCTCGGCGGCGTCCGTATTGCTTTCCATCAGATCAATGGAGGCCATCTGCATGTAGGGTTGGGAAGAATCGGGAAAGGCGGCGGCCATCTTTTCCAGGCTGGTTTTGGCCTTGTTCAACTCCTTCCTTTCTACATAAAATGCAGCCAGGGTGGCGTGGTTAGAGAGGTTTTTGCCGTCCAGTTCAATGGCTTTGACGAAAGCCGCTTCCGCCGCTGGAAATTGTTCCTTAGCGCTGAGCGCTCGCCCTTTGATGGCGAAAAAGCGGTCCTCGGTGGGGGTGCCGGCAATGGCCTTATCAATGGTGGTCAAGGCGGCGTCGTATTTGCCGTCGATCAACTCCAGGTTGGCCAGCAGAGCCAGGGCGTCGTTGTTGCCGGGCGCTTGGGCGAGCACCTCATCGATATTTTTTCGCGCCTCATCCTTCTTACGGGACAGCAGGTAAAACTCGGCAGTTTTGATTTTCGCGTCGATATTTTTGGGGTCGAGGGTTGCTGCTCGTTGCAGTTCCTCAAAAGCCTGACGAACCTCCCCGCTCTTGAGGTAGAGCAGGCCCAGCTGATACCGGGCATCGGCGTATTTAGGGTCGATTTGCACGGCGTTGCGCAACTCGATGATGGCTTCTTTTTCCTTCTGCGCCTCCAGGTAGACCATTGCTTTTTTGTAGTGTTCCTCTTTACTTTTGCCGCCGTCCGAGCAAGCGGACAGGGACAACAGCAACAGGAGAGGCAAGAGAAAAACAGCGGGTGAAAATAGATTTTTTAATCGCATAGGAGTAACTCCATTTTAAAGGAAGAGTCTGTGGTGCGTGCATCTGAGTGCATTCGTCATTGTATATCAAGTCGTCGAGATTGAGGAACAAAAAACCGCACAGCAGAACGGCAATCGACGGTTGGGAAGCATGGAGTCTGATTGTTTTTCCAAGCTGCACGCGCCACGCTGAAGTCTCAGGGGAAACCGCGCGTACAGCATGCCCAACAAGAAACCCACAAAAAAGAGGAAAGCCATTTTTTACTTTGAACTATTTTCTTTATGTATGTAGCATAGTTTGTCAAACTATTTATCTCATGAAGCTTTTTGGGGCGAGGAGCGTATGAAGACTTTTTCTCAGGCGGTAAAGGCAAGTGTTTGGGTGATCATCTGTTTTGGTTTGCTGGTTGCGTCCTCTTGGGCGGCCGAATCGGGGGGGGAGCAGGCGGTCTCCAAGGAAACCAAAGAACAGTATCGGCAAGAGATTCTGGGCAAAAAAGGCAAGGTTCAGTCGGATAGGGAATACATCATCGGCTATCGGGATATTTTGTATGTTGAGGTGTATGGCGAAGGCTCGATGGCAATCGGGCCTGGAAATCCCGCAACGGAACCTGCGGTTGCCGATGGAGCGGCGCCGGTCGCTCAAGACGGCGTTCGTGGACGTGGGGCTGGCAGCGAGGTGGGGGCGGACGGTCGGATTTCGCTGCGCCATATCGGAGACGCTTATGTTGTCGGCATGACGCTCACCCAACTTGCCGACTATCTGAAAAAATTGTACGGCGCCGTATATGACGAGCCGAATGTGATTGCAACCCTGTTGCAAAGCAACAGCCGCCAATACACGATGATGGGACAGGTAAAAAATCCAGGACTTTTTCATCTCGATTATCCGACAGTGTTGGTGAAAGCTGTGGCCAAGGCCGGAGGATTTAATGAGTGGGCCAATTCCAAGGTGACGATTATTCGTCAGGGCAATGATTTGATTGTGGAAAAGGGCCAGGAAAAAGCATCGAACAAGGTCGAGAAATTTGAATTCGATTACGACGACTATCTTGAAGGCAAGAATGTTGAGAAAAACATTGAAATTGAACCCGGTGACGTTGTCGTAGCCCATTGAACGAGAGGCGATTCATGCCATTTTTGCAGCGGTCTTTGTTTCTCTTGTCCTGTGTGTCCAGCCTTGGCCTTTCTGTCGCCAATTCTGCCGTTGCACGGGAGACCATTGTCACCGGTTCGGCCGGAACAGGGTACGACTTTCGCGAGCGGACGTACAAGCAGGAACAAGCAGACAACGAAGACGAAGGCGACGCGCACAAGATCAACATCGGGCCGACAGTTACCGTCGCTTCCCGAGGCGCTTACGACACGTTCAATCTTCGCTATGCACCCCAGCTCAGCTATGATTTTGTTGATGACGACAACGAAGTCAATCAACAGCTGAACGTGAGCGACGAGCGATATCTGAGCAAACATTGGTCGTTGACCCTGTCCGATGATTTTCGCTACTCCGACGACCCGGAATCTTCGTCCGACACCTCTGGGGCAACTGCAACGACCGGCGACGACGGGCAGACTGACGGTGTTTCCCGTGACGTTCTTTCCAACGATCTCAGCGGCCGGCAATATTGGACGAACACTGCAGGGGTGCGCACGTCTTACGCCTTGTTGGAAAAGACTACGCTTGGGGGAGGGT
>NZ_JAVBXR010000028.1 GCF_030824455.1 Desulfobulbus sp. | reverse complement strand
GCGGCCTTGATAGTGTTCCTTGAGGGCCAGAAAGAGCGCATACTCTCCAACCCAGGGGTGAGCGCAGGCAAACTCGTCAAGCAAGTCCCTGTTGTTGGGGGTGGCCCCAAAACGTCGCCAAGCCGCTTGAAGCAGGTTGTTTTTAAATGCGGCTGCCCGCTGGTAGTCAATCTGGTATTCGGAAAAACCGAGGTTGGCAAGGTCCTGTTGGCCAACGAACCCCTGCTCGACCAAATCTTCCACGCTGATCAGCAACGGATTGCCGGCAAAGGCGGAATAACTCATGTAGGGAGAGTTGCCAAACATCGGGCTGGTTGGCCCGATGGGCAGAATCTGCCAACTGCTCTGCCGACTCTTTTGCAAAAAATCGATAAAATTGCGTGCCGAGAGCCCGATGTCGCCAATGCCAAAGGGTCCTGGCAGGGAGAAAACCGGAAGCAAAATTCCGCTTGATCTTTGCCGGAGAATGTTTACCGATGTAGCATTGTCCATTGTAATCAACTCCCTCTGAGGCGCGATGCTTACTCGCTTTCATGCAACAATTTTCCACCCATCTCACCCTTATATACGCTTTTTTCGCATGAATCACACTCTTTGATTGCTTTTTTCCTTTGAGAGATTAGACTATAGTATTCTTTTGCCCATAAAATCACTTTGTGCGTTTATGCACAGAATAAAGGAGAAGGCAGGTGCTTGCTGGTATAAAAAATGACCTTCTTGAGGCCGGAAAGGATGAGGGATGCATCACATTTCAACATCTCAACGAATTGCTTCCCGAACAGGTGAAAGATCCGGGGGCAATTGAAGAACTCTTTGATTTTCTTGGGGAAAATAATATTGAGATTGTCACCCAAGAAGAATCGGGAAAAAGAAAAACTCTGTCCGGCGAAGAATGGACCGGCAAGAAAAACGGTGAGGACGACGGCTCTGCCGACAGTTTGCCGGACAGCGAAGAGCATGAGTCCGAGGAAACCACCACCACCTACCTCAGGGAGATGGGACAGTTTGATCTGCTGACCCCCGAGGAAGAGGCCAAATATTCGAAGACCATCCGCGAGGGATTTGACGCCATTATTGAGGCGATCCGCCTGGACACCTCCGGGGTCACCGAAATCAAGATGCTAGTTGATCGCATTGATCTTTGGCAACGTCGCGACCCGACCCTGAAGCCCAAAAAACAGCAACTCAACTACATGCGGCATTGCGCCAGCATTGCCCATCGCAACTACCCGGAAAAGCGTGAGCTGTTTGAGTTGACGACCAAAATCGAAGCCTACCATCGCTCCATTGATTTTGCCAAGGATTCCATGATCCGGGCAAATCTCAGGCTTGTGGTCTCCATCGCCAAACGCTACATGCACCAGGGGCTGACGCTGGCCGACCTGATCCAGGAAGGCAACCTTGGCCTGATGCGGGCTGTTTTCCGTTTTGACTACAAAAAAGGCAACAAATTCTCCACCTACGCTTCGTGGTGGATTCGGCAGGCCATCACCAGGGCCATTCTCGACAAAACCCGGACTATCCGTCTGCCGGTGCATTTTCTCGAGTTGCGCAGCCAATTCTTCAAAGCCTTTTACTCCCTGCTCAAGGAGTTGGGGCGCGAACCGACCCCGGTTGAAATTTCCAAGATGACCGATCTGCCCATGGACAAGATCCTGGCGATCCTGGAGGCTTCACGCGAACCGATTTCCCTGGAAACTCCGGTGGGGGACGACGATTCCACACTGGGCGACTTTCTTGAAAATCAGGAGTCGGAGTCGCCCTACGATGCAGTCCAGAACCGGGAACTGGCCCATCGGGTGACTGAGGTGTTGTCGACCTTGACGGATCGCGAGGAAAAAATCATCCGGCTGCGCTTTGGCATTGGCGAAAAAGCGGAATACACGCTGGAAGAGATTGGCAAACGGTTCAACGTATCGCGGGAACGCATTCGCCAAATCGAGAAAAAAGCTCTCAACCGGTTGCGGCATTCAAGCCGCCGGGAAAAGCTTCGTTTTTTCCTTGATTAAAACATCTCGCTCATTAAACGGACTCAAGCCCCTTGCATAGAGGGGCTTCTTTTTTTCACATTGGAGCATGCTGGAAGCAATATGGATGCATACATCGAGCAAGCCGGTCTTGGCCGGATTCTAGCCAAGGTTCGAAACGATGAACGCCTTTCCCTGGAAGATGGGCGGCAACTCTACCAGCACCCCAATATTCTCGCCCTTGGCGCCCTTACCGACATTGTCCGGGAACGCAAGAACGGCAACCAGGCGTTTTTCATCTACAATCAGCACATTAACTATTCCAACGTTTGCACCAATCTCTGCAAATTCTGCGCTTTTGGCCGGGAAAAAGGACATGCGCTTGCCTATGAGATGAGTGTTGACGAGGTCAAGGACAAGGTCAGGCAACGGCTCGACGAACCGATCAGTGAGATTCACATGGTCGGCGGCATCCATCCTGATTTGCCGTTTTCCTATTATCTTGACCTGTTGCGCGGCATTAAGGAAGTGAGGCCCGAGGTCCACATCCAGGCGTTTACCTGTGTGGAGATTCATCACCTGGCCCAGCTGGCCGGCAAATCGGTTGAGCAAACTCTGCGCGAGTTGATGGCCGCTGGTCTGGGGTCGCTGCCCGGCGGCGGAGCCGAGGTGTTCAGCCCGCGCATTCGCCAGTTGACCTGTGAGCGGAAGCTCTCCGGCGAGGGTTGGCTGGAAGTGGCAAAAATTGCTCATAAACTGGGGCTGCGCACCAACGCCACCATGCTTTACGGGCACATCGAGACCGTGGACGAACGATTGGAGCATCTAGACGCCCTGCGTCGCACTCAGGACGCCACCGGCGGTTTCCTGGCCTTTATCCCTCTGGCGTTTCATCCTAAAAACACTGAGATGGCGGAGCACTCCAACACCACCGGCATCAATGATCTGAAAAATATTGCGGTCAGCCGACTAATGCTCGACAATTTTCCGCACATCAAGGCCTATTGGGTGATGATTGGCCCCAAACTGGCCCAGGTGGCGCTGGCCTTTGGAGCCGACGACATGGACGGCACGGTCAAGGAAGAGGTGATCACCCACATGGCCGGCGCGGAAACCGAACAGGCGCTTGGCCATAAAACCCTGATCCGTCTAATCCAGGAGGCTGGCCGCCAACCGGTGCAGCGCGACACCCTCTACAACGTCCTGGCCACCTTCTGAGCGCACGCTATGCACGGAACCATTGCAAAAATCGAGGCTGGGGAGCGGATTGACGGCAGCGATTTTCTCCGTCTGGCCCGCGAGGCAAGTCTGCATCAGTTGGGCTTTCTGGCCGGTGCGGTGCGCCAGCGGCTCCATCCGGAACCGGTGGTGACCTACGTTATTGACCGCAACATCAACTACACCGACATCTGCATCTCCGCCTGTAAATTCTGCGCCTTTTTCAAAGCCCCGGAGGATCCTGCCGGCCAGGTGCTGACCCGAGAGGAACTGGCTGAAAAAATTCGCGAAACCCAGGCCCTCGGCGGCACGCAAATTTTGCTGCAGGGCGGGTTGCACCCAGACAAGCCTCTCGAGTTTTACGAAGAGATGCTTCGGTTCATGAAAACAACCGGCATCCATATCCACGGTTTTTCACCCCCAGAAATCCATCATTTTTCCCAACTGTCCGGTTTGCCGGTGACCAAGGTGCTCAAGCGATTGATTGCCGCCGGCCTTGATTCCATCCCCGGCGGCGGCGCGGAAATTCTCTGCGACCGGGTCCGGGAAGAAACGGCGCCCAAAAAATGCAGCGCCGATCAGTGGATTGCGATCATGGAGGGCGCCCATTGCCTGGGCCTGCGCACCACCGCCACCATGATGTTTGGCCACATCGAGACCCTGGAGGAACGGCTGGAGCATTTGCAGCGGGTGCGCGATCTCCAGGATCGAACCGGCGGGTTTACCGCCTTCATCCCGTGGCCGTTCCAACCCGATCACACGCCGCTGGCTGCAGCGCGTACCATTGAAAAAACCACCGCAATCAGCTACCTGCGCATGCTGGCGCTCAGTCGTCTCTTCCTGGACAACGTGCGCAACATCCAGGCCTCTTGGGTTACTCAAGGGCCCAAAATTGCGCAACTGTCGCTTTTTTTCGGCGCCAACGACTTTGGTTCCACCATGATTGAAGAAAACGTGGTGGCCGCCGCAGGCGTCAATTTCCGGCTCTCGGAGCAAGAAATCAGACGACTGGTCAGCGACGCCGGATTTCAGCCGCAACAGCGGTTGATGGACTACACCCCGGTCTGATGTCTGCGGAGCTGATATGCATCCACAGCGCGCCCTGGGTCGTTCCGGTCAGCCGTCCGATGATTGCGGACGGCGGCGTGGCGGTTGCCCAGGGGCGAATTGTCGCGGTTGACGTTCTGCCGCGGTTGCAGCAGCAATTCCCTCTGGCCAAGCACATCCATCATTCCGCAGCCGCCCTGACTCCGGCCCTGATCAATGCCCACATCCATCTTGAGTTGTCGCATCTGGCCGCACTTGCCGCCGTCCCCCTGCAGACGAGCTTCACCGGTTGGATCAGCCAATTGCTGCAACTCCGCGACAGTCTGGGCGCGACAGGAGATCAGGTGCAACGGGCGGCAGAGCGAGTGGCGGCGCAACAGTATGCGAGCGGCGTCAGCGCTCTGGCCGACATCGGCAACACCCCCATGGGCCGCAACCTGGCCGGTGCCTTTCCAGGACGTTTGTTCCCGTTTAAGGAATATCTGGGTCTGGCGGCGTTCACGCTCGATAAAAATCTCAATCGCCTGGAGCAGGAACCTGAAAGCGTTCTCTGCTCCGGCCACGCCCCGTACTCCACCCATGGCCGCTTGTTGCAACAGTTGAAGGCGCGAGCCGCTTCCTTGGGGCACATGTTTCCCATTCACACCGCTGAATCAGCTGCCGAAGGCGAATTGATCCGGGAGGGCAGGGGAGCGATGGTTGATTTTGTCCGCACCCGTGGTTTCTGGGACGGCGCCTTTGTCCCCCGGGGCAGCGGCGGCTCAATTAACTACCTGTATGATTTGGGCGTGCTCGACGCCGCCACGCTCTGTGTTCACGCTGTCCATGTCTCTCCTGAGGAAATCAGGATTGCGGCCGGCGAGGGCGCCAAAGTCTGCCTATGTCCGGGCAGCAACCGTTTCTTGCGCGTCGGCGCGGCCCCGGTCCGCCAGTATTTAGAACACCGCATCCTTCCGGCCCTAGGCACAGACAGCTTGGCCAGCAACCCCCAACTCTCCCTGTGGCGGGAAATGCAACTGCTGACCGAAGATCAGCCGGACATTGACCCTGCCGCTATTTTTGCCATGGCCACCTGGGGCGGCGCCGAGGCTCTGGGATTGGGAGATTGTCTTGGCGCGCTGGAGCCGGGCAAGGACGCCGATGTGCTGATTGTTCCACTGCCTGCGGCAACACGTACTGTCGCGCAGGTTTACGGCCATTTGATTTCCGCCGGCGCCGCCATCCACCCCACCCGCGCCGAACACTGAACAGAGGAGACACGCTATGGCCCGCATCGGCATGGTCAACTACATTAATATGGCTCCAATCTACGAGGTGTGGAAAGAGCGCGTCTTGCCGGCCGACTGGGAAATCGTCGAAGGTCAACCCAGCCAGCTGAACAATTTGCTGGCTGAGAACCGCATCGACATGGGTTTCGTCTCTTCCTACGCCTATGCGGTGAAACCCGAGAGCTATCAGATTTTGGCCGATCTTTCGATCAGCGCCACTGGGCCCGTTGGCAGCGTTTTCCTTTTTTCCCATGTGCCGCCAGAGGCCCTGGACGGCGAGTTGGTTATGCTGACCGGCCAATCGGACACCTCGATTCGGTTAGTGAAAATCATCCTCGAAGAGTTCTATCATGTGCAGCCCCGGTATACGGTGGGCGACGTCTGCGACGAACAGGGAAAAGCCGATGGAGTGCGCGCCGTACTGGCGATTGGCGACGACGCCCTGCGGCTCAACGCCCGCAAACAGTATCCGGTGCAGTTGGATTTAGGTGAGATTTGGCACGCATCCACCGGACTTCCCTTTGTTTTCTCGGTGTGCACAGTCCGCGAGGCCTTTCTTGCCGAGCATGCCGAAACGGCCAGGGCGATCGGGCAGACGCTGGTTGATTGCCGCGAACAGGGCGCTCGACGCATGGCCGAAATCTGCGACCGGGTGGCCCGCCGCATTCCCATGGACTGCGAAACCTGCTCCCGTTATCTCATGGGCATTGAGCACGATCTTTCCCCGATCAAAATTAAGGCTCTAGAGCGTTTCTTCCAGTATCTGGTGGATCGAGGCGAGGCTTCGCCGGCTGCCCTGCCATTGAAAATTTTCAGCTAACTTCGGTTAGTATCCTTTTATCAGGCAGTTGTTCGCATATACTTATGAAAAACATCACGCTTCCCGACGACAAGAAAAAATTTGTTAAAGAGAAATTTTCTTCGATCAGCGGGCGCTACGATCTGCTTAACTCACTGCTTTCCCTGCAGATTGATCGTTATTGGCGCTGGCGGACCACTCGTCTGCTGAAAAAATTTCCCGACGGTTGGGTGCTTGATCTCTGCGCCGGCACCTTGCCTCTGTCCCTGGAGTTGACCCGACAAGCGGCAAACCGCCGGGTGCTTTCCGTTGATTTTTGCGAAGACATGTTGCGGGCCGGAGCCAAAGCGCTGCCCACCGATCATCGTAAACCCCGCATCTTTCCGGTCTGCGGCGACGGTGAAATCATTCCAGCGCCGACCAGCGGCTTCTGGGGCTGCACCGTGGCCTTTGGGGTGCGCAACCTGTCCCGCACCCTGCAGGGTTTGCAGGAGATGCACCGCATCCTTAAGCCCTCCGGCAAATTGCTGATTCTTGAATTTTCCCGGCCGACCAATCCGATCATCAAGCCGATTTACAGTTTTTATCTGAATCGGGTTTTGCCGGCGGTGGCCGGGCTCATTTCCGGCGACAAGGAAGCCTACCAATACCTCGCCTCTTCGATTGCCGCCTTTTACGAGCCGGAAGAGTTGTTGGCCTTGATGCGTGAGGCTGGTTTTGCCACCGTGCAGCGCATCCCCTTGACCTTTGGCATTGTGTCCATCTACATCGGAGTCAAGGGATAACATGGCCGATTGTCAGCGCCTCATCCTGGGAATCACCGGCGCCACCGGCATGCTCTATGTCCCGGCCCTGCTGCAATTGCTGGCGGCGCAAAACATTGAGGTGCACGGCATCGCGTCAGATTCGGGCCGCAAAGTGCTGCGTTTTGAATTGGGGCTTGACCCGGAGCAATTGCCGCAGGTGACCCGTTGGTTTGCGCCCGACGATTTCACCGCGCCGCCGGCCTCGGGTTCCGCCCCCTACGACGCCATGGTGGTGCTACCCTGCACCATGGGCAGCCTGGCCGCGATTGCCGGCGGCTATTGCGGCAACCTGGTGCACCGCTGCGCCGACGTCACCCTCAAGGAACGACGTCCCTTGCTGCTTGCCGTCCGGGAAACGCCGCTTAATCGCACCCATCTCAACAACATGCTGACCGCCCACGAGGCCGGCGCCATTCTTTGTCCGCCGATGCCCTCATTTTACAATCGCCCCAAGGATATGGACGAGATGGCCCTGCACTTTGCCGCCCGGATCTGCGATCTTCTCGGCGTGGCCGTGCCCGCCGGGTCCATTAAACGGTGGCAGGGATTTTGACTATGTGGAAAAAAATCGCCATCCTGCTTGAGATGATCAAATTCAAGCACACGGTCTTTGCCATGCCCTTTGCCCTGATGGGCGCTTTTCTTGCCCAGCGGGGCGCGCCAAATCTGTCGGTGTTTTTCTGGGTGATTCTGGCCATGGTGGGGGCGCGGACCAGCGCCATGGGATTTAACCGCATCGCGGACCTGCGCTTTGACGCCGCCAACCCGCGCACCGCCGGACGCGCCCTGCCCGCCGGCGAGGTGACGCTGTTGGCCTCCTGGGGCATGGTGCTGTCGGCCAGCGCGCTCTTTATTTTCGCCTGTTACATGCTCAATCCGCTGACGCTGAAGATCGCTCCGGCCGCCTTGACGCTGACGCTGTTCTATTCCCTGACCAAACGTTTCACCTGGTTCTGCCATGTGGTGCTCGGAGTGGCGCTGGCCTTTTCGCCGCTGGGCGGCTGGGTGGCCGCAGCCGCAACTCTTGACGGCTACCCGTGGGTGCTGTCGCTGGGCGTTCTTTTTTGGGTGGCTGGTTTTGACTGCATCTACGCCTGCCTTGACGCCGATTTCGACCGAGAAGCCGGGCTCTATTCAATGCCGGCGATCTTTGGCCGCCGCAACGGCTTTCGCATTGCCGTTTTTTTTCACGTCTTGGCCTTTGTCCTCTTCACCCTGACCGGGCTCCACCAGGGACTTAACCTGTGGTATTACGCCGGACTTGCCGTCACCGGCGCAGCCCTGTTTTACCAGCATCTCATCGTCACCCCCAAAGATCTCTCCCGCATTCGCCAATCCTTTTTTTCCATGAACGGATTGATTGCCCTGACGCTTTTTTGCGCCACTTGGCTGGCGTTGGCAACGGCCTCCTGAAATGAAAACGCTCCGCTCCGGGCTCGCAGCCCTGTCGTGTTGTCTGCTGTGCGCCGGCAGTGCGACCTCGCAATCCGCCGACGTCGGCGCCGTCAGTGAACTCCAGGCCGCCCAGGTGCACGCGGCCACCTTGGCCGCCATCTTTTCCGGCGACGAAACCATGCACTACGCGGTTTCCTGGAGCGGCGGCGTCAAGATTGGCGACATTTATCTGAGCATTCGCCCGGAAAAATCGCAGCCAAACGCCTACGTCATCGCCGCCAAGGTCAAGGATTATGGACCGCTGGCAGTGTTCTATCCGGTGGACGACGCCTTCCGCTGTCTGGTCGGCGGCCCGATGAAACTGCCCTACCGTTATGAAGTCGAGCAAAAGGAAGGCTATGGCCGGGAAACCACTCGCCTGACCCTGTTTGACCAGCAGGCGCGGGTGGTGCGGTATCAAAAAAATAAGGAACAACCGCAGACCTTTGCCTTGGCCGGTCAAGCGTACAACGAATTTGCCTCGTTCATCATCACCAGGGCGCTGGCGTTCAGGGTAGGCGAGGAGATTGTGGTGCCCACCTTTGCCGATAAAAAACGCCATGAAGTGCGGGTTTCGGTGATCGAACGGGAAAAACGGGCAACGGTGTTTGGCGACAAGCAAACCCTTAAAGTGCAACCTAAGATGCACTTTAAGGGTTTGTACGACAAGAGCGGCGACACCATCCTCTGGCTGACCGATGATCGGTGCCGGGTTCCGGTGGAGATTCACTCCAAGATTGTGGTGGGATCGTTGGTGGCGGAACTGGTCGATTACGCCAATTCCGCCTGCCCTGAATTGAAAACAACGTCCGGAGGCCGACCTCAGGAAACAATGAGGTGAAGCCGATCTAGCCGATCTTGACTTCGATTTTTTTGGGTTGCGCCGGCCCGACCTTGGGCAGCCGCACCTTGAGCACGCCGTCGGCCAGGGAGGCCTCGATGTTGTCCTGATCAATGGTTTCCGCCACCGTAAACCGCCGCATGTACTGACCGCTTTCGTATTCCTCCAAAATGAGCCGGCCTGTCTGTTGTTGCAGCGGGCGATGGCCCTGAATGGTCAAAATGTTGTCTTCCAGGGAAAGGTCAATGCCCTCGGGACTCACGCCGGGCATGTCGGCAATCACAGTCACGTCTTTTTCGGTTTCAAAGATGTCGACATGCGGGGCAAAGTAGGTTTCGGTTTTGGTGGTTTCACCGTTTGGCGGCGCGGTCTTTTTCTCCTGGATTTTCAGTTCCTGCTCGGTCATCTTGTTCCCTCCTATTCGGCGGTGACTTTGATCTGACGGGGAGTGAGTTCGGACGCCTTCATCAGGGTGATGGTGAGGATGCCGTTGTTGAGCTTTGCGCCGACATGCTCGGAATCGACCTTGATCGGCAGGGCCACAGCCCGGCTGAAACTGCCGGATTCGATTTCACGGCGATGGTACGACACGCCGGCTTCGCTGAGGCGGCTGTCGCGCTTGCCCTGGAGGGTCAGGGTGTCGCCCTCAATCGACAGTTCCAGGTCTTCGGCCTTGACTCCAGGCAATTCCGCCGTCACAATCACCCGGTCGGCTTCTTCATAAATGTTGAGCGCCGGGTAGACGTTGGCCCGGCTTTGGACCTTGCCCTTGTCGACGTAGGAGCGGGAAAGTTCGTCGAGCCCCTGACGAATCCGTTCAAATTCGGCCCAGGGATTGCGGAAGGCCGGTCGATCTGCAAATCGTATGAATGCCATGCTGCACCTCCTTGTGGGGTCAATGGTTTGTGATGATGGGAAAAGTAAGGCGCTGAAAGAAGTTGTCAAGGACGAGAACCGCACCTGCAAAGGCGGTTGCTTTTTCAGGGCAAAACGACAACAATATCCGTAAACGCCGTTGTCTTGAATTCTTATGTTTGAGGAGTGAAAAATGAGTGAGGCTGTAATCGCCACCAATTGTCCGGATCTGCACCTGCTGCATCGCGGCAAGGTCCGGGATATGTACGAAATTCCGGGCCATGAAGACAAACTGCTGATGGTGGCCACCGATCGGATTTCCGCCTACGATGTGGTCATGGCCGACCCTATCCCCGGCAAGGGCAAGGTGCTGACCCAGATTTCCCTGTTCTGGTTTAAATTGCTGGGCGACATTGTCCCCAATCACCTGATCAGCGCCGAGGTCGACCAGTTTCCCGAGGTGTGCCGTCAATATCGCGATCAGTTGGAAGGTCGGTCCATGCTGGTCAAGCGGACCAGGGTGGTGCCGATTGAGTGCATCGTCCGCGGGTATCTCTCTGGTTCCTTTTGGAGCGCGTACCAAAAAAACACCACGGTTTGCGGGTTTGCCCTGCCTGCGGGCATGCGTGAGTCCGACAAGTTTCCCCAACCGCTGTTCACCCCGTCCACCAAAGCGGATCTGGGGCTGCACGACGAAAACATTTCGGTTGAGCGGATGCGCGAGCTGGTGGGTGCTGAACTCACCGACGCCATGGCCAAGGTCAGCGTCCGTCTCTATCAACAAGCCGCCGATTACGCCCGCACCAAGGGGATTATCATCGCTGACACCAAGTTTGAAATGGGGATGGACAACGATAATACCCTGTTGCTGGTGGATGAGGTGCTGACCCCGGACTCCTCACGGTTCTGGCCGCTGGATCAGTACACTCCGGGCCAGGGGCAGCCGAGTTTCGACAAGCAGTTCCTGCGCGACTACCTCTCTTCGCTCGACTGGAACAAACAGCCGCCGCCGCCGCCGCTGCCGGCTGAAATTCTTGAAAAAACCCAAAGCCGCTACCTCGAGGCGCAGCACAAGCTGACCCTCTAAGCGCTGTCCGCGTTGTTCAGCTCTCCTCTGCCAAGCCGTCGTCGGCAGAGGAGAGCTGAACCGCCACCCGTATCGCCACCCCGTTGTACGTCGCCACATCGCCTGCATAGAGCTTTTTTCGTTTTCTGGTTTCCACCACGCCGTTCACCTGCACCAACCCCTGACTGATCAGATACCGGGCCTCTCCGCCGCTGGCGGCGAGATTTTCGCGCTTGAGCAGTTTGTCCAATTCAATATAGTCGGTGTTCACCACCGCAATGGTTACGTCGCCATCGTTGTGCACAGTATGCTGACCTCAGGGAAAAAGGGGATTGGGAATGCTGTTCCGGCTACGACGATTGGTTTGGATGTCGTCGTGGGAAAAAAGGCGCCGCCAGCTTGGGATGGTCGAGACCGTTTGATCTGTAAACCGGATTTACAGCGCTCGCAGGAATTCGGGTTTGAGCGCCAAGGCGCCGGCTAAGGCCTGATCAAGCAAGGCCAGGGTCTGCGCTTTGTCTTCGGGCAATTTTGCCCGGATGGGCAGATAATTGGAGGCGTGATTGGCGTGGAAGAGGCCGTTGTTGAGGTTGGTGGCGGCGATCATGGCGCGCAGTTCCCGCAACACGGCCAACGGTTCGGGGAGAACAAAGCGGCCGGCCTGGATTTCGGCATGGAGCGCGGTCCCTGGTTCCAGCATCAGGCTGAGCGCCCCCACGAATTCGGGGTCAATGGCGCTCAACACCCGTCCGGTTTCAACGGCGTGGACGGCCGAACGCTCCGGCCCGGCAATGCCCAGCAGCACCGTGATCGACAAGGGGATGCCTGCGGCCTTGGCTTTTTGGCCCATGGCAATCATCTGTTCGGCTGTGGCGCCTTTGCGCATCCAGGTCAGGGTGGGGTCGTCGCCGCTCTCCAACCCCATGTAGGCGATGCCCAGCCCGTGTCGACGCAATTCCCGCAAATCCTCAACGGTCTTGAGTTGCAGACATTTGCTGTTGGCGTATATGCCCACTCGGGTGATCTGCGGCAGTCGGTTTTCAATCCGCTGGAGAATGGCAAGTAGCCGTTTCTGAGGAATGATCAGGGCGTCGCCGTCGCAGAGAAACAACCGGCGGGCATGGGGAAAATGCTCGGCGGCATAATCAATGTCGGCAAAGATGACCTCGTCGGACTTGATTGAAAAACGCTGCCCCTTGTACATGCCGCAAAAGGTGCATTTATTGTGGGAGCAGCCGGTGGTCGCCTGCAACAGGATGCTGTTGGCCTCGCTGGGCGGCCGGTAGATGGTTCCTTGATAGTGCATGGAGGCGGACGTCAAAAAATAAAAGATTAAGCAAGTGGTTTAAGTCGTGCAACCAATTCCGCCATGTTGCGACGAACTTGCAGGTATTGATCTGCGCTCAGGCCCGCGCCCAGGCCGACCTTTTCCGCCATCTCCGCAGTGAGAAAATCACCGGGCGCGTGGGCGTCGGCGTTAATAGCCAGCAATGCCCCGGTTTTTTCCGCCATCCGGACGACGTGCCCATTGGTGAGACTGTGGCCCTTGCGGCCCGAGAGTTCCAGGAGAATCCCTTTTTTTGCCGCCAGGGCAGCCTCTTCCTCGGTGATAAAACCGGGGTGGGCGAGCAGATCAACATCGGCGTCCAGAGCGGCGCGATTGGTTCCGGGCAGCACCGGTTCCACCGGGGTCTCGCCGTGAACCACAATCAACTGAGCGCCCAAGGCCCGCGATTGCGCCGCCAACGGGCCAATCAGGGCAGGGGGCACATGGGTCAGTTCCACGCCGATGATCAACTGGGTGGTGTTGACCGGGTTCAAATCCCGGGCCGCCTTGATCAGGTTGGGGATCAGGATATGAATGTTGGAAGAGTCAGCATGGTCGGTAATGGCAATGGCCGCGTAGCCCAGGTGTTCAACCCGACGGACATGCTCGGACGGCACCAGGGCGCCGTCGCTGAAAAAAGTATGGGTATGGAGATCAATCATCATGATTTTTCAGTGAGTTGAAAGCCAATGTTAAGGTTCGCTGCGCAGCCGGCCCTTGAGGGAATGTTTGCCGGCCTGGTCAATCACCACCCTGGCCAGATCGCCGGGCGCAAAGGATTGGCCGTCGGCGGCAAAATGCACCACCTGGTTGACCGGGGTTCGTCCCCGGTACGCCGCATGGTCGCCGCTTTCAACCATAACCTCAACTTCACGGCCCATGGATTCGGAGTTTCGCTCTAAAGAGATCTCGTCCTGCAGCGTTTGGTATTCCTGCAAACGCCTGCTTTTGATCTCTTCCGGAATTTTGTCGGTGAAATCGGCAGACCGGGTGTGGGGACGATCCGAATATTTGAAGGAAAAGGAGCCATGGAAACGAACCGTGCGTAAGAGGTCCAGGGTGGCCTGGAAATCCGCTTCGGTTTCCCCGGGAAAACCGACAATAATGTCGGTGGCTAGGGCGATGTCGGGTTGCAATTGGCGCAGTTTGGTCACCTTGTCGAGATAACTTTCCACCGTGTACTTCCGATGCATCCGCTCCAACACCGCATTCGAGCCGGACTGAACCGGCAGATGGAAATGCGGGCAAAGGATGTCAATCTCAGCAAAGCAGCGCATCAGGGGTTCGGAGAGGTCCTTGGGGTGCGAGGTGGTGAACCGCAGTCGACGCAACCCTTTGATTGCGGCCACCTGACGCAGCAATTGGGCAAAACCGACCTCGGTCTCCGCCACCTTGTTGGTCAGTCCGTAGGAATTGACGTTCTGTCCCAAGAGGGTGATTTCCTTGACGCCTTGACTGGCAAGGATTTCCACCTCCTCGACAATGTCCGCCACCGGCCGGCTGATTTCGCGGCCTCGGGTGCCGGGAACCACGCAATAGCTGCAGTAGTTGTTGCAGCCCTGCATGATGGTGACAAAACGTCGAAAACCATGCGGGGTAGGGGAGGGGGGCGCATTGATCAGCAGTTTCTGGAAGGGTGGGATGGCAAAGGAAGCCTCCAGGTCGGTGGCGATTTCCCTGGCGCTCACCCGCTGGGTCAAGCGGTCGAGCATCTCCGGCAACCGATAGATCTGCTGGGTGCCGACGATCAGATCAACATGAGGCATCCGTTCCCGGATATGTTCGCCCTCCTGCTGGGCAACGCAGCCGGTGACGCCAATCAGCAGATTAGGATTGCTGGCTTTTTCCTCGCGCAGTTGTCCCAACAGGCTGAACACCTTTTGCTCAGCTTTTTCGCGGATGCTGCAGGTGTTGATCAGAACAACGTCCGCCCCGACGGCGGAGTCGGTCGGCACATAGCCTTCCTGGGCCAGCAACTGCTCGATGATTTCCGAGTCCCGCTCGTTCATCTGGCAGCCAAAGGTCTTGATATACAGATTCTTGCTCATAAACACGGATTCACAGGGACGTTCAGTCCAAAATTCATGTATTTCCTCCTGGTGTGTCACGGGGAAACAGCGTCAGATCACCGGCCAGGGCCTCAAGCAGACGCATGGTTTCGATAAATCGGCAATCCAGGGTTTGCATCCGCACCAGACCTTGTTTGGCCGAGACAGTGGAAAGAACGGCCAGCCCGTCATACCCTTCCAAGATAAAGCGCAGCCAGCTGATTTTCTCCGGTCGGATGCGCAGATGCCATTCAACCAGGCGCGGCAGTGCGGTTGCAGGCGTAGCAGAGGGGGCAGGGGACATCAGACGGTCAGAGAGGCGTCGACGTCTCCCAGAAGATGCTGGTGTTTCTCCAGCACCGGCGCAACTTGTTCCCGGAGAAATTCTTCTGTCTGCACGGCGGCGCGGCCGGTAAACTGCTGATAGTCGCCGATCAGGCCGTTGAGTTCCTGGTAATCAAAAGGCACGCGCTCGTCCTCGGCCAGTCGATCCAAGAGGTTATTGCGCAGTCCTTGATTTTTTACATCAGATCCGGCGGCCACCGAGTGCTCGCGAATCACCTCGTGCATTTCCTGCCGGCTCTTGCCGCGTTCAACGCAGGCCATCAGAATTTTTTCAGTGGCCATGAACGGCAGTTCTTCTTTGAGATGGCGTTCAATTTGCTTAGGATAAACAACCATATCGTTAGTGATATTGATGTACAGCTTCAAAATGGCGTCGGTAAGCAGAAAGGCCTGGGCCATGTCCATCCGGCGGATGGCGGAGTCGTCCAAGGTACGCTCAAACCATTGGTTGGCCGCTGTGGCTGCAAAATTGGCCGGCAGCCCCATCAGTTTTCTTGCCAGCCCGGTCATTCGTTCCGAACGCATCGGGTTGCGCTTGTAGGCCATGGCCGAACTGCCGACCTGCTTGCTTTCAAAGGGCTCTTCCTGCACTTTGAGGTTGGAAAGCAGGCGGAGATCAACGGCAAATTTATGGGCAGATGCGCCAATCCCGGCCAGGGTTTCTGAAGTTTTCATATCAAGTTTGCGCGGATAGGTTTGGCCAGTCACCGCAAACACCTGATCAAAGCCAATTTTTTCCGATACCAACCGGTCAAGTTCGCGCACCTTGGCGTGATCGCCGGCAAACAGTTCAATGAAGGTGGCCTGGGTGCCGACAGTGCCTTTGGCTCCGCGCGCCTTGATCTGGCCCTCCAACTGCTCAATGTAATCAAGATCCATCAGTAAATCTTGAAGATACAATGTGTTGCGCTTGCCAACGGTGGTCGGTTGGGCCGGTTGGTAATGGGTGAACCCCAGAGTGGCCAAATCCTTATAACGAGCGCAGAACTCCGCCAGATTGGCGATCACCTTGAGCAGCGATTTTTTAACCAGGCCCAGGGCGCGTTTCTGGATAAGCAAATCAGTGTTGCAGACCACAAACTGGGATGTGGCGCCGAGATGGATGATGGGCTCGGCCAACGGGCACTGCTGGCCGTAGGCAAAGACATGGGCCATGACGTCGTGACGTATTTCCCGTTCTTTGGCGGCTGCGGCCTCGTAATCAATGTTTTCGGTGTTGGCCTTGAGTTCGGCCACCATCTCGGCGGTCACGGCGGAAAGGCCGAGTTCGTGCTGGGCCTCGGCCAGGGCGACCCAGCATTTGCGCCAGTGGGTGAATTTAAAACGCTCGGAAAAAAGTTCCTGCATTTCCCGACTGGTGTAGCGGGAAACCAATGGTTCCTGATAGATGTCGCGATTCATGGAGATGCTCTTGGTGATGTTCATGGATGAGGTGTGTGGTGTTTAGCGTGTTTCCGCGATTAATTCAATGCGATGCTGCGCAAAACGTACTCTTGCCTGCGACGTGCCTGGAATCGATGAGGTCAAAAAACAACTCTACCAAACGTCGCATAATATATATTATGTTAAATTTTATAATGTGTGAATTCAAAGAGGTATAAGATGGAGCGCCTGAACCTGATCACGCTCCGTACCCCTGAACCAGGAGCGTTTCAGGTGAAAAACCAGATCCAGCGGCGCCTGAAAATCCTGCGTGTCATTGGCTAGGCGAAACCCGATGCCCGGAAACAATTCCTGATCGCTCACGCGGAGCTGAAACCGCAGATGCCCGTTGACGCCCAGGGGTTGCGCCAATTTGGCGCCGGACAAAAGAAAGGTCGGCTCTAGGTTGCCCTCGCCAAACGGCTGCAGCATCTGCAAGGCTCGTGCAAATTTTTTATTTAATAACGATTTATCATCAAGATAACAGTCAATCTCAATGCCGCGCACCTGGGCGAACACTGCGCTGTACAGCGCCACCTGACGGTTGAAGAGGTCGGCGAACGATTCCAGGCTGGCTTTGTCGATGGTGAGTCCGCCGGCCATGGCGTGACCGCCGAACTGCTCCAGCAGCGGCGCGCACTGCTCCAGCACCTGGAACAGGTGGACGCCGGTCACTGAACGTCCCGAACCTTTCAGGCGCGCCGTGCCGTCCCCTTCGTGCTCATCGGTGAAAATGATGGCGGGCCGATTGAAGCGCTCCGCAATTCTCGACGCTAGGATGCCGAGAACGCCGGGATGGCATTGGGCCTGATACACCGCCAATCCATCCCGGCCGGCGTTGATCTGTTGGGCGCACTGTTCTTCAATCGCTGCAAGCGACTGCTGTTCCAATTGTTTGCGCTCAGCGTTCATCCGCTCCAGTTCAGCGGCCAACTGCCCTGCCCTGTCCCGGTCCTCGGCCAGCAGCAACTCAACCCCCAGGCGGGGAAAGCCCAGACGTCCGGCGGCATTGATCCGCGGCGCGAGCTTGTACGCAATGTCTTCGGCCAGGATTTCCCGGTCGGCCAGGCTGCAACATTCGCACAAACATCGCAACCCTAGACGGTTCTGGGCCGACAGCACCTCCAGTCCGGCGCGAACCAGGATGCGGTTGACGCCGATAAGCGGCACCACGTCGGCCACCGTGCCCAGGGCCGTCAGGTCGAGATATTTTTTGAGATTGAGCGCTGCGGCCCCTGGCAAGCCCTGTTCGGCAAAGGCCTTGCGTAGCGCCATCACCAGGAAAAAGGCGACTCCAACCCCTGACAATTGGGCAAAGGGGAAACCGCAGTCCCGCTGCTTGGGATCGAGCACGGCCTCGGCCTCGGGAAGCACGGCTTGCGGTTCGTGGTGATCGGTGACAATCACCCGCAACCCCTGGCTCCGTGCGTAGGCAACTTCCTGCACCGCCGAAACGCCGCAGTCCACGGTAATCAGCACCCCTCCCCTTGCCCCGTCCGCCTGCGCCAGCAACCGGTTGATCGAGCTGACCGACAGGCCGTAGCGCTCTTCCAACCGATTGGGGATGTAAAAAACTGCGGATATGCCGATTTCTCTGAAAAAAGCGGTGAGCAAGGCGGTGGCGGTGATGCCGTCCACGTCGTAGTCGCCGTGGATGAAGATCGTTTGCCGCGTTTTCCAGGCCTCCAGGATGACCTCCGTTGCCTGGACCATGCCCTTCATTGTCGCCGGCGAAGGCAGCATCGACAACTGCGGGTAGAGAAACTCCTGGGCAGCGTCAAGGGTCTGCACGCCGCGATGATGCATGAGTTCGCCCAGTTGCGACGCAAGGCCGAACTCCCCGGCAATCATCTCGCCAAACCGCTTGGCCTGCGGACTGCCGGCCTGAGGGGGAAAAATATAGGTGGGTTGTATGGGCAGGGACACGGTGCTGGCCGATGCGTTAACGGATTTGGTGGAGAAATTGGGCGACGTCGGCAAGGGCTGCGTCGGCCTGGCCAATGTCCCGCCACTGGATGTTTGCAAGGCGGCGGAACCAGGTCAACTGGCGCTTGGCGTAGCGTCTGGTGTCTTGAACCAGGGCCTCGGTTGCGGTTTCTTTGTCCCAGACGCCGGCAATGCAGTTGCCCATGTGGCGGTAGCCGATGGACTGCATGGACGGCAGATGCCTCCCATACCCCATTGCAAGCAAGGATTCAACCTCTGCCTGAAAGGCGTCTTGCATGATGTTAAAAGAACGCATTTGTATCCGTTCGTACAGTAGCTCGCGCTCACAGGACAGCCCAAGCTGCAGCAGGTGCGGAAAACGATTGGGCAACGGATGCCGCGTCTGCCCCCGCAGATGTTCGGACCAGGGTACGCCGGTAGCCAGGAAGATTTCCAGGCCGCGCAGCAGTCGCTGGGTGTCGTTGAGATGAATCCGCGCCCCGCTCTCCGGATCGATCCGGCACAATTCCCGGTGCAGCGCTTCCCTGCCCTCGTCCTGCAACCGTTGCCGCAGGCTGTCGCGAATCTCAGCGCTTCCTTTAATTTCGTCAAATAACCCGTTGAGTAAGGCGGAAAGATACAGCCCGGTGCCGCCGGTGATCAAGGGGATGCAGCCCCGGGCACAAATAGCCGCAATCGCGGCCAGGGCGTCGGTCACAAATCGGGCCGCGTCATATTGCTCGTCCGGATCGACAATGTCAATCAGGTGATGCCTGACCCGCTGCCGTTCCTCAAGAGTTGCCTTGGCGGCGCCGATATCCATGTGGCGATAAACCTGGATCGAATCCATGGAGATGATCTCGCAGCCAAATTCGGCGGCCATGGTCAACGACAGCTCGGTCTTGCCGATGGCCGTGGGCCCTACCAGGACGACAACCGGCGACGTTATCGGCGCAAATTCGGACGTCATTGAAAGCTCACCATGGGCAGAAGGCGCTGCAAACTGTGCGGCCCGATGCCCGGCACGGCCAGCAGATCGTCGGGACCAGACAACCTTCCCCGCCGCTGCAGTTCGCGGTCAATGGCGGCGGCCAGATGCGGACCCACGCCCGGCAGCATGGCCAGGCTCTGCTGGTTGGCTCGATTGATCGGCAAGGGTTGGTTGAGAAACAGCGAAAGCCTCGCGGGAAAAGATTCCGGGACCTCCTGCAGCGGATCAAGCGGCAGGCTTTCGGTCCATTCCGCCAATTCCCCCTGGTCTACCTGGGTCGACGCGCCGCTGTCTTTGACCTTTGGCGCCTTTATAATCTGCCAGGAACTCCCTGCTTTTTCGGGCAGCAGCCCGTAGAAATAATCCTGTTCTGGCTCTGCCGTTGGCAGAAAATGGGGCGCCAGCGCCAGCAAGCCGAAAAGAAAAAGGACAAGCGTACGCTTGTCCTTGGAATGCACGGCCTCGTCCGGGGCGGGGTATGGCTCAGGAGTCGGTCTTTTCATCCTTCATCAGCTTGTAGTTAATGCTGTCCACCAGGGCCTGCCAACTGGCCTCAATGATATTGACCGAAACCCCGACCGTGCCCCAGCTGTTTTCCAGATCCTTGCTCTCCACCAGCACCCGCACCTTGGCGCCGGTGCCGTATTCGCCGGTGAGCACGCGCACCTTGTAATCGGTCAGCTCCATGTCTTCCAGGCTGGGGTAAAACCGGGTCAGAGCCTTGCGCAGCGCCCGATCCAGGGCGTTGACTGGGCCGTCGCCCATGGCGGCGGTGTGGACCTCGGCGCCGTCGACATAGAGCCGGATGGTGGCTTCGGTGATCGGCTGTTGGCCCATGTCGTACTTGTGGTTCATCACCCGGAAGGCCTCAAGCTGGAAAAACTGCCGTTGCAGCCCAAGCGCCTTGCGCATCAGCAACTCAAAGCTGGCCTCGGCCGCCTCGTACTGGTAGCCCTGATTTTCCAGTTCCTTCAACTCGGTGATGATCGAGGCCATCAAGGGGTCGTCCTGATCAATGTTGAGGCCGTATTTTTGCGCCTTCATCAGCACATTGGCTTTGCCGGACTGGTCGGAAATCAGCACCCGCCGGGCGTTGCCCACTTTTTCCGGGGCAATGTGCTCGTAGGTCATGGGGTTGCGCTGCACCGCGCTGACGTGGATTCCGCCCTTGTGGGCAAAGGCGGATTCGCCGACATAGGGCTGATAGCGGTTGTGCGGCAGGTTGGCCAGTTCGTTGACCATGCGCGCGGTGGTGTACAACTGGTCGATGCGTTTGCCGACCTTGCACTCCAGCCCCATCTTGAAAATCAGGGCCGGAATGATCGAGGTCAGGTTGGCGTTGCCGCAGCGCTCGCCAAAACCGTTGATCGTGCCCTGGATTTGGGTGGCGCCCAGGTGGACGCACATCAGGGCGTTGGCCACCGCAGTTTCCGAGTCGTTGTGCGAATGGATGCCGATTTTGACCTGGCTGTTCTGTTCGGCGCAGTATTGATGCACGCGCTCGATGATCGCCGGAATCTCATGCGGCAGGGCGCCGCCGTTGGTGTCGCACAGCACCAGGGTTTCGGCGCCGCCGGCAATCGCCTTCCCCAGGGTGGCCAGACAGTATTCCCGGTTGTTCTTGAATCCGTCGAAAAAATGCTCGGCGTCGTAAATCAGATGCTGCACCCTAGGGCGCAGATAGGCCAGCGAGTCTTCGATAATCTGCAGGTTGTCTTCCAGTGCGATGCGCAGGGCGTCGATTACATGGATGTCCCAGCTCTTGCCGAAGATGGTCACCGCCGGGGTTTTGGCGGCCAGCAGGGCCTGGATGTTGGCGTCCTGCTCGGGCGTTTTCTGGAAATGCCGGGTCGAGCCAAAGGCGGCCAGCTTGGCCTGTTTTAACTGCACGCCCTGCATCTGCTTGAAAAATTCGACCGCCAGCGGGTTGGAACCGGGCCAACCGCCCTCGATAAAATCAATGCCGATCCGGTCGAGTTGCCGGCAGACCTTGATTTTATCGTCCACCGAGAGATTGAAATTCTCGGCCTGGGAACCGTCCCGCAGGGTGGTGTCGTACAGTTCGATGACTCGGGTCATGGGGTTACTCTGCTTCTTCAAGCGGCATGTTTTCTTTGTCCAAGGCAAAAGCGTCGTGCAGCGCCCGGACCGCAAGTTCAGTGTATTTTTCGGCGATGATGCAGGAAACTTTAATTTCCGAGGTGGACACCATCATCATGTTGACGCCCTCTTTGGCCAGGATCTGGAACATGGTCGAGGCAATGCCGGGATGGTTGCGCATGCCGACGCCGACAATCGAAACCTTGGCAATGTCCTTGTCGCCGCTGACCGCCTCGGCGCTGATATCCACCGCCACTTTCTTCAAAATGTCCATGGCCCGGTCGTAATCGGCGCGCGGCACGGTGAAGGTCATGTCGGTCAGTTTGCCGTCGTGGGTGTTCTGGATGATCATGTCCACCAGAATGCCGGCATCGGAGATGGGCAGGAAGATCTTTGCCGCAATTCCAGGCTGATCCGGCACCTTTTTGATGGTGATTCGAGCTTCTTTCTTGCTGTAGGTAATGCCGGACACCAACATGGATTCCATGATTTTCTCCTCCTCGACGACCCAGGTCCCAATATTTTCAGAAAAAGTTGAACGGACATGCACAGGCACGCCAAATCGTTTTGCCAGCCCCACGGAACGGATGTCGAGCACCTTGGCGCCCAGACTGGCCAGTTCCAGCATCTCGTCGTAACTGATGCGGTCAATTTTCCGCGCCTGCGGGCAGATGTTGGGGTCGGTGGTGTACACGCCCTCAACGTCGGTGAAAATTTCGCAGGCGTCGGCCTGCATGGCGGCGGCCAGGGCCACGGCCGTGGTGTCGGAACCGCCCCGGCCCAGGGTGGTGATGTCGCCCCGGTCGGTCACGCCCTGAAACCCGGCAATGGTGACGATTTTGCCCTGATCGAGATAGGTGTTGATCAGGGTCGAGTCAATCGAGGAAATCCGGGCCTTGGTGTGCATGTTGTCGGTATGGATCGCCACCTGATCGCCCAGCAGAGAGACGGCGTCAAAACCGGCCTCTTTGACCGCCATGGCAAACAGGGCCACCGTGATCTGCTCGCCGGTGGCCAACAGCATATCCATCTCGCGAGGAGTGGGAATGCGCTGAATGGCGTTGGCAAGCCCGGTCAAACGATCGGTTTCGCCGGACATGGCCGACAGCACCACCACCATCCGGTTGCCCAGCTTGTGGTTGTTGATCACCCGCTGAGCCACGGCCTTGATTTTATCCGTGGAACCCACCGAGGTTCCGCCATATTTTTGAACAATGAGCGCCATGATCGTGTCCGCAAAAAGAAAAGAAGTTTGTGAGTTCGTGGAGCAACAACGGGCCGGTTGCCCAGCAACGACTCAGACCATCCTGCATCGGGATCTCGACGAGTTCCACGAGTTCCGGGTGAGAGCGAGGAAAAAACGAGCGGTCCATCCGTGGAAGTCCGCCCCAAAGCCGAATCCGGCAACCAAAAGCGGAGGATCGAATGTAAGACGTATTTTTAAATTTGCAACCTCAAACCATATTCTGTACATACGGGAACACTTTTATCACTCTCACGCAATGGTTGCCACATGCCCGACTCTGCCCTGCATATTGTTCTGGTTGAACCGGAAATACCGCCCAACACCGGGTCCATTGCCCGGCTGTGCGGGGCAACCGACACGGTGCTGGATCTGGTGCATCCGCTTGGCTTCCAGGTCGACGACAAGCATCTCAAACGGGCCGGGCTTGATTACTGGCCCCAGGTCCGAATCAACCACTGGGAGAATTTCGAGACCTTTCTGAGTGGTCAAGACGAGCGCTGCCTCTTTTTTTTGACCACAAAAACAACCCGATCCTATACAGAGGCGCGATTTGCTCCCGGTGACATGCTGATCTTTGGCAAGGAGACAAAAGGCTTGCCGGAAGACATTCTCACGCTGTATAGTGACCGCTGCCTGACGATCCCCATGAGCAATCCCCATATCCGCAGCCTCAATCTGGCGATGAGCGCGGGTATCGTGCTGTATGAAGCCCTGCGGCAAATCCGCCCATAAACAACATCACGTCCTCACACCATGTACGTTTGCACCCAAGGAGAAAAGAATGCCTGAGAGAATTTTTAATTTCAGTCCTGGTCCCGCTGTTCTGCCCTATTCCGTCCTCCAGGAGGCGGCGGTTGACATAGTCAATTTCAAAGGCAAAGGCATTGGCCTGATTGAACTGAGCCACCGTTCCAAGGAATTTATGGCCGTGGCCGACGAGACCGAGGCCCTGATCCGCGAGTTGATGGGCGTTCCCACCAATTACAAGGTGCTTTTTCTCCAGGGCGGCGCGTCTTCGCAGTTCTTCATGGTGCCGATGAATCTGTTGCAAGCCGGCCAGAAGGCCACCTACCTCAACACCGGTGTTTGGTCGAAAAAAGCGATCAAAGAAGCCAAGCTTTTCGGCCAGGTCGAAGTGGCCTATTCCAGCGAGGAAACCGGGTTCAAGCGGGTGCCGCGCGACGACGAATACACCGTGGCCCCGGACAGCGAGTATCTCTATTTTGTCAGCAACAACACCATCTACGGCACCCAGTTCCCCACCATGCCCAACAAGGAGGCGATGCTGATCGCCGACATGTCCTCGGACATCCTTGCCCGGCCGGTGGACGTCAGCAAGTTTGGTTTGATCTTTGCCGGCGCGCAGAAGAACATGGGGCCGGCCGGTGTGACCGTGGTGATCATCCGCGACGATCTGCTCGACCGGGTAGGCGACAAGGTGCCGACCATGCTCAAATACAAGACCCACGCCGAGAAGGACTCGATGTTCAACACCCCGCCCTGCTTCTCGATCTACTGCGTGGGTTTGGTGATGAAATGGCTCAAGCAGGTGGGCGGCGCCGCAGCCATGGAGAAACTCAACCGCGAAAAAGCGGCCCTGCTCTACGAGATGATTGACAGCACCGATTTTTATCGCGGCCACGCCGAGAAAGACTCCCGATCGACCATGAACGTGCCCTTCAACCTGCCCACCAAGGAACTGGAGGCCAAGTTCATTGGCGAGGCCACGGCCGCCGGTCTGGACGGGCTCAAGGGTCACCGCTCGGTGGGCGGTTGCCGCGCCTCGATCTACAACGCCTTTCCCAAAGAAGGCGTGGAGAAGTTGGTCTCGTTCATGACCGACTTTGCTAAGAATAACGGATAATCTGCCTATTGCGACTGCCCGCGACCGTTTCATCGCGGGCAGTCGCCCTGCTTTTGCCTGTGGATTACCAAGGCGAAATGATATGTGCTCTATGACATGTCAAGGAAATAGTTCTTTAAAAAGAATATTCTTTAACTGGCTCCAAGAGTAAGAGCTCTAACGCTTCGCTTCTCGGTTTGCGGTCAGCATGCGCCCTACCTCAAACCGGCCAGCTCTTTTCTCCGTTGTTAATTTACCGCATCACAGCACGCTGACCTGGCCACTGATTGCCCTTTCGGCCGCGTAGTTAAATTTGAGCCGTAATTAGCTGTTCGCCGTTATCATCCGGTAACATAGCAATCTCACCTGAGATCGCTTTTATCCTCGGCTTAAAAACAGCCTTCATTTTCGTCATATTCTTCAGCATCCAACTAAAGGCTGATGTCCAATTATTTTGATCTGTCATGTCGATCACAATAGACATCCGGATTCGAGAGTATTTCAGATCAGGTCTTTCTTCCCAGATAAGCTCCTCCTCAAATTCAGCATCAATTGCTAATTGATCTTGTTGAAGCAATCTGAACCAAGTTGCACGTTCTTTGTTATCAAGCTGTACATAAACCCATGCTTCATTTTTCGAGTACGTGACAATTAAAGTCGTATATGCTCTTCCGATTCCATAGCCCATCCAACTAGTGACTGCTGGCTTCGGTGGTTTGAATGCTGAATTATTTGCCGTTATGAATGTGCCGAACTGTTTCCAGAACTCAAACTGGAGCTCCTGCCATGGTGTCAGCGATGTTAAATGACTCGCCTCAGCGCTCTCTTTTATGGTTTTAGCCCATTCATTCGGCTTTGAAACGATATTGAATTTCGGTGCTGGTGGTGAATCACCGATTTTCCAAAGCTCTATTTCGATACCAAAGAAATGAAACTTATCATGGGTTATCCGGTTCAACCAATCAAGAGCCGCTCGATGTTCATCCGTAAATGTTTCTACAATCCATATCAGCGTCACCGCGTCAAGTCCAGCGGCGTAAGTGAACAGCTGACCGAGATGACTATGATCTGTCTTCGCGAACTGATTCTCTATCAAAACAAGAGTATTGTCGGCTGAATTCTTGCAAAGTATGTCAGCCCGAAATTGACCAACGTTTCTCTCCTGATCCAACACCTCAAGCTCAATGCCTATCGCGTCACCAAGGATACCAATATTATCTTCTGCCGCTAACCAAGGCGTAAAATCTGTGTCTTCACGTGGCCAATGTGCGCGAATGTTTGTCACTCTTTCAAGCAAGCCGAAAGTTGCAGCCATATCTACTTCTCCGGAACTAGAATTGATTTCAAAACTGCTTCAACACACGCAGTACGTCACCGCCACAAAACAACCTGTCTTCTGCTATCGATTGTGAATGGATGTTTCTCTAAGAAATTCATTCCGAGGCACTAACTCTTGCGGTACACGTTGTCTGAATGTATATACTCCGTAATATGTGATTCTCAAATGCTTATAGCGCTGCGACATAAGTGACACCTCCTAGAAAATCTGCCTTTGATCCGGTGAACTCACATCCGCTTCTACCACCCGAGCTTGTGGACTCGTTTGTGGAATTCAATATTCAAAGGTTGTATTTGGAGTGCCACAAAATGTCTTTCAAGATAGTCGATCGAAACTTCAACTCATTGTTTTTGTTGAATAATTATCAACACAGAGTAATTATTTTCAAGGAAATTATTCAATCTTTTGGATTACCAAGGCGACATCATCCGGCCCCCCAGCGAGGCCTTCTCTCTCATCCTCCAGGCAACCACGGGCTGTTCCCACAACCGCTGCACCTTCTGCGGGGCATACCTCGACAAACCTTTTCAGATCAAACCCTGGGCGCAGATTGAGGCCGACCTTGATTTTGCCGCCGCCTGGTGCGGCCGCCACACCACCTTGTTTCTCGCCGACGGCGACGCCCTGGGCCTGCCCGATGCGCTGCTGACCGCCCTGCTGAATCGCATCCGGGAAAAACTGCCCTGGATTCGCCGGGTCAGTTCGTATGCCTCCTGTCAGAACATCCAGGGCAAAGACGACCAACAACTGGCGCACTATAAAAGCCTTGGTCTCAGCCGGTTGTATATGGGCCTGGAGAGCGGCCATGATCCAACCCTTGCCGCCGTTGCCAAGGGCGTGGACAGCGAGGCCATGATTGTGGCCGGGCAGCGGGTGCGAGCCGCCGGAATCTTTCTTTCGGTCACCTGCCTGCTGGGGATTGCCGGCGTTGAACATTCCCAGGAACACGCACTGGCCACCGCTGCGGCGCTCAACCGGATGCAGCCGCATCAGATCGCGGTGCTCACCCTGATGGTGCTGCCCAACACGCCCCTGTACCGACAGATGCGCGCCGGGCGGTTTGCCTTGCCGGATCAGGCGCAGTTGTTCCTGGAACTGCGCAGCCTGTTGGCGGGTTTAGCCCCGTTCCGCTCCCAGTTCCACGCCAATCACGCCTCTAACTATTTTTCGCTCAGCGGCCGATTGCCCAAGGATCGCGACCGGATGTCGGCCACTATTGACCAGGCTCTGGCCGGCCTCGTGCCCCTGAAACCGGAGCCCCGCCGAGCGCTGTGATCAGCGCCGCGAACAGGTTTGGTTAAAAGATCAATACATCAAATTGTTAACAAGGAAAGTTGAATATACGCATGAATACGTTTCCGGCGCTCACTGATCTGAAGAACCTGACCCAAGAGCAACTGGTGCGCTTTGTCGAATCCCTGGGGCAGCCCTCTTTTCGCGGCCGCCAGATTCTGGCCTGGATTTACCGGCCTGGGGTCACTGAGTTTGACCAGATGACCGATCTGGCCAAGGAATTTCGCGCCATCCTGGCCCAATCCGCCACCATGAGCCGCTTTGACGACTCCATGGTGCAGTGCTCGCGCGACGGCGCGGTGAAATTCGCCTTTCGCCTTGACGACGGCGAGGTCATTGAATCGGTGCTGATTCCCGAGGAAGACCGCAACACCCTCTGCGTTTCCTCCCAGGTGGGCTGCGCCATGGGCTGCACTTTTTGCCTGACCGGGGCCATGGGCTTTCGCCGCAATCTGACCACCGCAGAGATCGTCAACCAGGTCTGCGCGGTCCGGGATTGGGCGCTGGCCCACGACAAAGGGCCGCTGACCAACATCGTGTTCATGGGCATGGGCGAACCGCTGGCCAACTTCGACAATCTGCTCGACGCCATATCCATCTTCACCGAGCAGCGCGGGCTTGACTTTTCCAACCGCCGGATCACGGTGTCCACCTGCGGCCTAGTGCCCCAGATGCGGCAGTTGGGCGACGAGACCGACGTCAACCTTGCGGTTTCGCTGCATGCCGCCGACGACGCGGTCCGCACCAGTCTGATGCCGATCAACAAACGCTATCCCATAGCCGAACTGATCGAGACCTGCCGCACCTACCGCCAGAAGCGGCGCAAGCGGATCATGTTTGAATACACCCTGCTGGAAGGCGTCAACGACACCGATGCGGATGCGGTGCAACTGGCGAATTTACTGCGCGACGTTCCTTGCAAAATCAACCTGTTGGCGGTCAATCCGGGTGGCGGCGACCGTTTTCGCAGCCCCGGCGAACAACGCGTGCTCCGCTTTCAGAAGATCCTGCGCGACCGCGAATTCACAGTGTTTATCCGCACCAGTCGGGGCGAGGACATTGCAGCAGCCTGCGGTCAATTGGCCGGCCAGGGATGGGATGCGAAAAAGGCAACAATGTTAGGGGGAGCGCCGACAGACGGCGAGGCTGCATAACGGGCGGCTGTTTCCGGCCCGGCGCAACGATAAATAACAAACAAGGTGGGAATCGGTCGAAAACCGAGGCTGGGCGTTATTCCGCTGCTGCGGTTTTGCCCTCTTTGGCGAAACTGCCGAAGGTGAACACGCCCTCTCCGGCTTGCACCCGGCTGAGCAGCGAGTTGTAGTCTTCATCCGAGGTGCTCATACCCCCTTTGCCCCAGGTGTATGAGCCGCCGATGCGGTCGCCCTCGTTAAAAAAGAGCAGGCCGCCCTCGTTTTTCTTGGCAAGTTGCACATCGATAAATCCGGAAAATTGTTTCATTCGCAAGCGAAAAATCAAGTCGGGCAAGGGGATTTCAGTGGAGCGCAGGGCTGATTTGGCGCGTTGAAACGGCGGCATCTGGGCCCAGAAAAAAATGGCGTGGGGGTCGAGCTGGTACACTTTGGCCGCAAAGCTGCCGCCGTAAAAGGCCCCCCGAACCAGTTCATAGGCCGGGGCAAAATGGGCGGCGGCGCCCTTTTCCTGCAACAGACTGCTGATCACCTCCTGCTCACTGAAAAAAATGAACATCTCCAGGTTGGGCGAGGCGCAGTATACGCCGCCGGAACCAATTTCCCCCTGCAGGTGTTCAATGAATTTCTCGAGATGCAGGTAATAACTGTTGAGACCTTCCAGATAAGGCCTTTCCCGTGGAATGAGCATGGAACCGGATTACGCCGCGTGGTTCAGTAGAAAGGACAGGGAAGACGCGCGCGCCGGCAACAGGGCCATGCTGAACCGGCGACGCTTGACGCGGTGCATCACGAATTGCCGTCCTTGAAACCGGGCGAAGCGTGTCCGGGAGCGTCCTGTTGCGGCGACGGATTCTTGATCACCACGATGATGTGACCGCATTCCTGGCAGGAAAAACGTGCTTTCGGTCCCTTCATTTTGGATTCGTCGATATTGTATTTTTTTGAGCATTCCTCGCAGATAGCCAGCATTGCCTCTCTCCCGGTTGCAGTAACTCCGTCAATATGCAGAGAACGCGGTCGTCCCGCGCCCTCCGCCTTGCTCTGTTATAGGGTTTTCTCGGCTATCGGTCAAATTAATTTTTAACAAATCAAGAAGTTGTCGGCTTGCAACCTGCCGGCGCCACAGAGAAAAGCTGGGAGGCCAGAGCAGGCGCAGACCCTCCGTCTCAACCATCGGAAAACAGCGTCTGGCCAGCCCCCCTGCCCGCACCTTATTTGTGCAGTTTTCGCAAGAGCCAGGCCATGTTTTTGCCCAAATCACACATCACGTTAAGGCCTTCCTTGTCGTCCGCCACCTCTCCCTTTTCCCTGCCAAAACCGATGTTCCAGTAGGACGAGCCAACAATGATCATCTGGCCGATGGTGAAAAAATGGTTCATCGTGTCAAAGGCGTGGATGCCGCCGCCCCGCCGCTGGGTGACGATGGCGGCGCCCAGTTTGCGTTTGAACATGTCGCCGTTGGCGCGCGAGGTCATGCCGGCGCGGTCGATTAAGGCCTTCATTTCGGTCGAGACGTCGGCGAAATAGGTGGGCGAGGCGAGAACAATCGCATCGGCGGCCAGCATTTTTTCGATGCAGTTGTTGATGCAGTCGAGGTCGACAATGCAGCGGCCGTTCTTGTTCTTGAAACACTGGTAACAGGCAATGCAGCCGTGGGGATGTTCGCCCGCCAACTGCACCATCTCGGTCTCAACGCCCTCTTTTTCCAGCTCTTTGAACAGGGCGGCGATCATCATGGCGGTATTGCCGTTTTTCCGGGCGCTTCCATTAAAGGCTACAACTTTCATTTCACACCTCCTGACGAGTTGATACAGAACGCGACGGCTGCGCGCTCACCAAAATCCTTCAGCGTTTGGGTCGGCTGCGCTCAGGAGCGTTGCTCGGAAAACGCCAGACGAATGCCTAAACCAATAAACAGCGAGCCCAACAGGCGATCAAGCCACACCGACGCCCTGGGACGGCGGCGTAAATATTCGGTGGTTCGGGCGGCGACACAGACAAAGGTCGAGTCCACCGCCACTGCAACCACGATCACCAGCACGCCGAGTTGCAACAACTGCAGCGAGGCGCTGCCGTGACCGGGACGCACAAACTGGGGCAGAAAGGCCATGAAAAAGATGGCCACCTTGGGGTTGAGCACATCGACCAACACCCCTTGGCGAAAGGCCTGCCAGGGTTTGACAACGGCAATTTTGCGCTCGGAGGTCTGCAGCGCCGAGCCCTTGGCTCGCAAGGCCTGGACGCCAAGATAGACCAGATAGGCGGCGCCGACGTACTTCACTACGCTGAAGGCGGCGGCTGAAGTGGCCAAAAGCGCTGAAAGCCCGACAGAGGCGGCGGCAACATGGACCAATGCCCCGGTCGAGACGCCGGCGGCCGACGCCAGGCCCACCCTGGTTCCCTGGGCGACCGTGCGCGACAGGACGTACATCAGATCCGGGCCGGGCGAAAGATTTAAGGCCAGGGCGGTAGTGAAAAAAACAAGCCAATACGAAAAATCGTCCATCATTTTTTCCTCAATACAGACCTGCATGCGTGCGTCTGCTGCAAAAATACATCAAAAATTCCACTATGGCGCTTCCAAGGGACGAATGGCGCCAATCCAGGGCTCATAGCGGCTGCCGTAGAGCAACTCCACCTGATAACGCGGCGGTTTGCCTTCGCCCTGGGACGGCTTGTCCTGCTGGATGATTTGTTCAAGCGCCAGACGATGTTCCAGGGGCACATGCACCTCGTCAACGCTGATTGCGTCAATCTGCCCGGTCGCCCATGCCCGACCGTTTTCGTTGCGGTAGGCCAGCTTGACCACCCCGCGGGCGACAATGAAGCGGGTGGCGTCGCTGTAGCTTTCCCTGAGGCGCTGGGGATCGGTTCCGGCGTCGACGACAAACAACCGCGATTGCGAGAGTTCTTCCATCCGCAGCCTCCTTTTCGCCTGTTGCCGCGCCGATTGCAAGCCTTTATCGGCTGGATTTAGCCGCAGGGCCTCTTCCTCTTTTTCCACCGCCCGTTCCGCCCGCCTGAGCGCATTGTGATACGCGCCGCCGTTGTACTCAAGCACAAGAAAGACCTCGCGCGACAGCGCCGCTCTATCCCGCTGCTCCTCGGTGGGCACGGCATCGGCAAATTGAAATCCCAGTTCCTCCAATTTCTTGCTGCTGAGCCAGGAAGGTTTGCCGTCGTTGACCTCGTTTTCCTCCCTGGCCAACGTCCGCCAGACCAGCCGCAGCTCAACGCCGCTGTTTTCCTGGGCCAACCAGCTAATTTTGGGCAGCTCCCGTTCCGTCAGCCACAAGTGGGCGTCGGTTTGGCCCTGTCGGTTGTCGGCCACCCGTGAGAGCACCGTGTAGTTGACCACCGCCAGGAGGATGCATCCGGCGGCAAAGAGCAGGCGGGCAACCCAGGTCTGGTTCATGCCGGCGCCTCCGCTTTGCGCTGGATGGACACTGTGCGCATTCTTTTGAGAATCAGCAGCATCAGGATCGCCGTCAGGCCGATAATCAGGAAAAACTGATATTTGGGCATCCACTCCCACCACCAGTCATAGAATTTGGTGTACAGAAAAAGGGTGAAAAAGGTGTTGCCGGCATTGACCACCTCGGGCCAGCCTCTGCCGACGCCGAGTGCGATTGCGGCCGCGCTGACGACAAAGCCGGCTGTCTGATACAAGGCCTCGACGTTTTCCTTGGGCCAATCAAGATAACTGACGCTGCCCCAATTGCTGAGCAGCAGCGCTGGCAGAAAAAAAAGCAGCAGGGCAAACACCCGGTACAGCGCGGCAAAGCCGGTGTATCGTCGATGCGGGAGCAGCGCAATGAGAAACAGCAGCACTGCGGCGGGAAAAAAATTCTCTGGGCGTTCGCCAAAGGAAATCCAGTAGCACCCCCTCCAGGTCGCGGCCTGGGCGGAAAGAAAGGCGGAAAAGCTGAGAATGCCCCAGGCCAGCAACAGACGAGAGTCGACTGCATAGGCGAGGATAAAGGCGAAGACCGCCCAGAGAAGAAAGGCCCCGGATGAGGGCGTGATGTTGAAAATCTGGCCGAGCATGGAGAGGTTGAGCACAAAACAGACCAGGCTCAACAGCCCAAAAAGCTTGGCCAAATACCCTGATTTCTCCCACCGTGCCGCGCCCAGGGTGAACAGCAAGCCGACAAACGGCATGGCCACCAGAATGGATACCTGGGTTTTGACGGCAAGGCCGCCCCAGTACTGAAAATAGAAAAAGAAGACGCTGGCCGCCAAGGCCATGGAACCCAGGAAAGAGGTGATCCGCATCCCCAGGCTGAGTTGCTTTTCCTTGCTGGTGACGTCGACGTCAAAGCCGGCGGCCAGTTGGTTGAGCATCTGCTCGTGATACCGGCGCACCTCGGCGTGTTGCTCGGGCTCCAGGGCCACGACCTGCTCCTGTTCGATGATGTCCAACTCGGCGCGGAAGGCTCCAATCTGATCGGCCCGCTGTTGCGCCTCGGCTTTTGATCGTATTTGCATGATATTTTCCCTTACTTGATTTTAGCCAAACCCGCCAGAGGCGACGACTGTTTCGCTTGAAATTCCACGACAGGGCCGCAATCCTTGCTTCGGGGGTGCTGGTTTGCTAAATTCAATTTGAGTAGAAATAATTTTCAGGTCGATTCCGATGGTTGCTTACAGCGTGCCGTCATCAACCTGCACACTGGAAGGCCCTCCTCTGGCGGGCGTTTCTTTCCCTCCAGAATAACACCACGGATTTCTCATGCGAACAGCCCTAGCTCTCCTGGCGGCGCTCCTGGCCATCGGCGCGGGAATGATCCCCTACCCTCACAGTCCAATCAACGGCATCCTGGCCGGAGTGATCGTCTATCTGCTGCTGGAGTTTTTTGCCCTGCGCCGCCGGATCAGCAAGCTGGAACAGGCTGTGTCGCAACAAGCCAAGGAACAGCGCAGTGCCGCGCCGCCGTCTCCGGTTCTTGACTTTGATTGGGAACCGGAAGCCGTCGAAGCCTCGCGCAGCGAAGAGCCCTGGACGCAAACGCAGACGCCGGAACCTGCGGCGCCGTTTGCCCAATCTGCTCCGCCTGCGCCCCCCTTGCAGGCGACAACCGGGGCAGCGGCGCAAGATCGGCAAGCCTCACCACGGCCGCAAGACGCTGGCGGCACATTGGCCCGCCTGACGGCGCCGTTGATCAACTTCTTCACCAGCGGCAATCCGATCCTCAAAATTGGCGTGGTGGTGCTGTTTTTCGGCGTCGCCTTTCTCCTCAAATACGCGGCCCAGCGCAACCTCATCCCCATTGAGCTGCGGCTGTTGGCGGTGGTCTGCGGCGGGCTGGCTCTGCTGGTCGCCGGCTGGAAGCTGCGGCGCAAACACGCCGTGTACGGCCTGGGGCTGGAAGGCGGCGGCATCGGTATTCTCTATCTGACAGTCTACGCCGCAGCCAAGCTCTATTATCTCCTGCCCATGCCGCTGGCCCTGGCAGTGATGATCGGTCTGGTTGGCCTGTCCTGCGCCCTGGCGGTGCTGCAGGACGCCAAGGGGCTGGCGGTTTCCGGGACCATCGGCGGCTTTCTCGCTCCGGTGTTAATGTCGACCGGCGCCGGTAGTCACGTGATGCTCTTTTCCTACTACGCCCTGCTCAACAGCGGCATCCTCGGCATTGCCTGGTTCAAGTCCTGGCGCGAACTCAACCTGGTCGGGTTTCTGTTCACGTTCAGCATTGTCGGGCTGTGGGGCGCCTCGGCCTATAGCCCGCAACATTTTGCCACTGCCGAGCCCTTTCTGATCCTCTTTTTCCTGATGTACTGTTTGATCTCGGTGCTGTTTGCCCATCGCCAGCCCCTGCGGCTGCGCGGTTTCATCGACGGGCCGCTGGTCTTTGGCCTGCCGATTGTCGCCAGCGGCCTTCAGGCGTATCTGGTGCGCGACGTGCCCTACGGCATGGGCCTCAGCGCCCTGGTCCTTGGCTTTTGGTACATTGGCTTGGCCCGGTTGTTGTGGAACCGGATGGCCGACGAGATGCGGCTGCTCACCGAAGCCTTCCTGGCCCTGGGCGTGGTCTTTGCCAGTCTGGCCATTCCGCTCAGTCTGGACCCGCACTGGACCACCGCCGCCTGGGCCCTGGAGGGCGCGGCCATGGTCTGGGTGGGCGTGCGCCAGAATCGCCCTGCGGCCCGCGTCTTTGGCCTCCTGCTGCAAGCCGGGGCTGCGGTTCCCTTTCTGGACCATGTCTATCTGCCACCGGAGAGCCTGTTGTTTGCCAACCGGGCCTTCCTTGGCAGCGCCCTGATTGGGGTGGGCGCGCTCTTTTCCAGCTTCTGGCTGGATTGCAATCGCGATCAGGCGCGGCGCTGGGAAACCGCCCTGCCGCAGTTGTTGCTCGCCTGGGGCCTGATCTGGTGGCACGGCGGCGGCTATCGGGATCTGGAACGCCACCTCGAGTGGCAGGCGCAACCGCCCGCCTTTCTTCTCTACGCCTGCGCGACCGCAATCTGCCTCGGCCTGCTGGTTCATCGCTTTGCCTGGCGGAGGCTCACCACCGCCCTGCTGATTCTTTTGCCGATCATGTACTTCAGCCTGGCTGCTCAAACGGTGGGTTGGAACAGCGGCCCGGTGTTGATCGGGGTCGGCTGGCTGGCCTGGCCGCTGGCTTTTGCGCTGCAGTATGCGCTGCTCGCCCGCTTTGAGACGCAACTGCCGCAACAGGCCCTGCCGTTGTGGCACAGCCTCAGTTTCTGGCTGCTGATTCTGACCGTCACCGTGGAAATCGCCTGGCGAGTAGGGCGGATTGCCGGACTCACCGAGGCCTGGTCGCTTGCCTGCTGGGGACTTGCGCCCACGGCGCTGCTGTTTGCCCTGGAATTTCGCGGCGACCGGCTGCGCTGGCCCGTGGCTCGCTTTGCCGCAACCTATCACGGCGTGGCCACCGACCTGCCGCTGCTGGCGCTGCTGTTGTGGTGTTTCGCCTCGTTTGCCGTTGCCGGCGATCCGGCGCCCTTGCCCTACATTCCGATATTGAATCCCCTGGAGTTGATCGAACTGGCCATCCTGCTGCTGGCGGCAATCCGCGTCGTTCGCACCATGCGTCGTCCGGCAACCGGACCAGTCAAAACCGGCCGCGCCATCCTGACTGCAGCGCTGCTGTTTGCCTGGATGAACGTGGTCGTCGGCCGTAGCGTCCATTTTTTCACCGGCACGTGGTACAGCATGGACCAGCTTTTTAACTCAACCATTTTCCAGGCGGCCATTGCCGCGCTCTGGTCGGTGCTGGCCCTGGCCCTGACCATCTGGGGGGCCAGAAAACAGCAGCGGAGAATCTGGCTGGTTGGCGCGGCCCTGCTCGCCCTGGTGGTCGCAAAACTCTTTCTCATTGACCTCTCGGGGACCGGGGCCATTGGCCGCATCGTCTCCTTCCTGGTGGTGGGCCTGCTGATGCTTATCATCGGTTTTTTTGCGCCTCTGCCGCCCCAATCCGAGGAATCCGCCCGATGAAATCCTGCATTCTGATTCTGCTTTCGCTCCTCGGCGGCATTCACACCGCGGCCGCCGCCCCGCTCGTCCCTGGCGACTTTGCCTATGGCTGCGCCCTGCCCGCGACCAGCGGCGCAGGCGTTTACCGCGCGTCGCTGCCGCTTGCGGTCTATGAAAAGACGCTGCGCGCCGATCTTGGCGATCTGCGGGTTTTCAACGCCGCCGGCGAGATGGTCCCCCATGCGGTCCGGCGCATCGCCGAGGAACGCAAGGAAACCAGCACTTCCCTGCCCTTTTTTCCCCTGCCCGGAGCGCGGCGGCCGCTGACAGCCGATCTTTCCCTACGGGTGATCCGGTCCGCAGAGGGCGCGGTGGTCACGGTGGACGCGACGGAAAACATTGGCCAGGAACCGCTGCCCGCCTCCTACCTGCTCGACCTCTCCGGCCTCGCTGTTCCGCCGACGGAACTGGAACTGCAATGGGACGGCCCCTCCGGCCTCTTTGCCGTTTCCCTGACCCACAGCAGCGATCTGGCCCACTGGTCGCTGCTGGTCGACAAGGCGGTGCTGGCCGATCTCAGCGCCAACGGCGGCGCCGTCACCGCCCGCCGCATCGCCCTGCCCAGGGCTGCGCTGCCCTATGTCCGCCTCGACTGCCTCGATTGCGCCGATCACAAAAAGCCCCTGCAACTCCGCGCAGCGACCGCCCTTTCCGGAACCGCGCCCGCCCCGGACCAGTGGCAATGGCTGCGGCTGCCAGCCGCCCAGGTGAGCGAGCAAGCGGGGCAACGAACCATTGAGTACCGCATGCCCGCCAAGGCGCCGGTCACCGCCGTGCAACTCGGATTTCCGGCGGCTAACTCCCTGGTGCGGGCGTTGATCGAATCGCGGTCGACCAGCTCCGATTCCTGGCGTCCGGTAACCCGCGCCGATTTTTACCGCCTCGATCTGCACGACAAATCGCTGGTCAACCCGATGGCCCACTGCGCCCCCAACCAGGATCCGCTCTGGCGAATCAGCGTCAGCGCCGACGCTGCAGCTGGCCAGACGCCGCAGCTTGAACTGGGCTGGCGGCCGGAGGAATTGATCTTCCTTGGTCGTGGCGCCGGCCCCTATACCTTGGCGTTTGGCAACGCTGCGATGACCGAGCCGCAAAGCGCCTCAACCACCATCCCAAATGCCCAGGAAACCCTGGTGCTGGCGGCTCTGCGCGACACCCAATCCGAATCGTTGATCCAACGGGTCGAACCCGGCCCGGTGCAGACCCTCGGCGGCGAACAGGCTCTGAAACCGCGCCTTTCCGCCGCATCTTGGAAAAAATTGCTGCTCTGGGCGGCGCTGATCGCCGGCGTGGTTCTGCTGGCCTTGATGACCCGGACCATGTACCGGGAGATGCGGGCCAAACAATCCTGAAGCGCACCCGCCAACCCACTCCACAACCTTTGCGAGTCGAGTCTATGCAACCCATCAAAATTCGCCGTCTGTTCCGCCTGTGTGTCCTCGGGATGCTGTTTGCTGCAGCCTCGCTCAAACCGTGTCAGGCCGCTGAAACCATCATTCTGGTCAGTTCGCAGGAAACCAAAGATTCCTTGTACGGCAAATGGTTGGACTTGATCTATACCGAAGCCTTTCGACGGCTTGGCTATGCCTTTCAATACCAGGGCCACCCGGGTGGCCGCGCGCCGGTTCTGGCCGAAAACGGCGCAGTGGATGGAGAGATCCACCGCCCGGATGATTATGGGAAGATCGCCAAAAATCTGCTGAGGGTGGAAGAACCGAGTTTTTCGCTCTCGTATGTCGCCTATGCCGCCAAACCCGGGATCGCTTTGCAGGGATGGGAAAGTCTGAAAAACACCGACTATGCGGTCGAGTACCGGCGAGGGGCCAAGGTCCCCGAAGCCGCCTTGCCGGCCGTCGTCAAACCGGAAAAATTATCCGCCATCGCGACAGCGGAGCAGGGGCTGGAAAAGCTTATCTTGGGCCGCACGGACATTTATATCGAACAGGAAGCTGTCGCACTGGAAACACTCAAGAAATTAGACACAGGCGTATTTGATGCCTCCTCCCTGTATCAGGCGGGGGTCATGTATACCGGTTACAGCTATGTCTATTTGCATAAAAAACACGCCGCGCTTGTTCCCCAGGTCGCTGAAGTCCTGAAAACCATGAAACAAGAAGGCGTCATTGAACGCTATAAACAACTCGCCCTGGAAAAGTGACCATCCGCCCAGCGACACAATCGATTGCAACGGCTTGTCGGGCGCGCAAAACTCCGGCCCCTTGAAAATGATCAAAATGATCAGCCGCATCCCGGCAAATGCACCCGCCAGGCACGGGAAGGCTCGACATCAAGACTCTCCTGGTTATACTCTTCCGCTGAACAGCATTTCCTGACCTACAAGCATCTCATTTTGGAGTAGCATGAATTTTCGCATGCCCATTCGGGCTAAACTTTTTTTGAGTCACGTCATGGCCGTGCTCCTGGTGTCCGGCAGCATCGGCACCTATTTTTACACCAGCGCCGCCGAAAGCCTGATGGACGGACTCAAGGAACGGCTCCAGGCAAGCGCGGCGCTGATCAGTCAGACGCTTGACGCCAACACCCTGCGAACCGTTCAAAGCGCAGCGGACATTGCACAGCCTGGATACACCGAGGCCTTGCAAAAATTACGCGCCTTGAGGCGAATGAACCCTGACATCGCTTTTTTGTATGTGATGCGGCAAGAAGGCGAGAAAATTCTCTTTGTGGTCGATTCCGATGAAACCGAGCAACAGGCGCTTCCGGGCGCAGAATATCCGCATCACATTCCCAACCTGATCAAAGGGTTTACTGGCCTTTCAGTGGACGCCGAAATTGTGACCGACGAGTGGGGATCGTTTCTCTCGGGATATGCGCCGATCAAAAACAGTAGAGGCGAATTTTTAGTCGGCCTCGACATGCGGGCCGACAAGGTTCGCAACAAATCAAAAAACCTGAGAATTTCAGGGGTTTGTTCGTTGATTGCCTCTATTGCCCTAGCGTTTTTGTTTGCCCAATATCTGGCCGCGCGGTTCACTGGCCCGATCCGCCTGGTCATTGACCGCTGCGCGGCCATTGCCGCTGGAAATCTTGAGGAGAGAAAAATCAGTGCGCGCACCGGCGACGAACTCGACCAGTTGCTGGAGGCGTTCAACCACATGTCGACCACGCTTTCGCTGGCAGAACAGAAGAAGCAGGAGGCCTTCGCCGCGCTCCGGCGCTCCAGGGACGAACTTGAGATTCGGGTCCTGCAGCGAACCGCCGATCTCAATGAGGTCAACAACAAACTCAGCAATGAAATTGCCCAACGCATCATTGCCCAAACCGCGCTTCTGGAAGCGGCCACCGTCGACCCGCTGACCCGATTGTTTAACCGTCGCGCCATGATGGAACGATTTGAGCACGAGGTTGCTCGTTGTCACCGAAGTCATATTCCATTCACCGTGATCGCCATTGATCTGGACCGCTTCAAAGCAATCAACGACACCCGAGGGCACGAGGCCGGCGACAGTATCCTCATCGAGATCGGGGTGCGGATGAAAAGCATGTTGCGCAGCCAGGACTCCATTGCCCGCTGGGGCGGAGAGGAATTCGTTATCCTGTTGCCGGAGACGGAACTCTGCTCCGGGCGATTGGTGGCGGAGAAAATTCGCGGCCGGATCGCCAACACCCCGTTTTACATCAATGGGGATGCAATGCAGGTGACGGCGAGTTTTGGCGTAGCCGAATTCGGCCCGGAGTCGGAAATCAACCAGGTGCTCAAAGTCGCGGATGAATTGGCGTATGCGGCGAAGAAGAATGGGCGGAATCGGGTTGAAACAGAAGGAGGGCGGTGTTGCGGCGAGGATGCGGGCTGAACAATGCGCTCAGCCGGTTGCAACCTCAGGACGAAAAGCAACGGAAACCGGATGCTCCTTGCGGCGGCATCAGACCGCAGCAAGGAGGCGCGGCTGTTCGTCATCTCGACGAGCACCGTAAGGGAGAGATCTCGCCTTTATATGACACACTTTCGGCGACGAGGTTTTGCCGTGACCATCATGCTTCGCTTGATGTAGAAACGGCGGATTTCGAGTTCGATTGAGCGATGAAAGGACCTCCGCTCAGCGCTCCTGCTGCTTGGCGCTGTCGGTTTCAGCAAACAAGGGGTAAAATTTGGCGTCGTCGCACAACATGTGATCGTGCATCAGATCCTGCACGATGAAGCGAAACAGAGCGCCAGGCGGGAGGCTTCGGGCCTTGAACTGCGCAAGCAGGTCGTTCGCCTGGGTGAGCAAAGCCCGATGCATGCCGGCGTGCTGCTCAACCTCGGCATAACCGGCGGCCCGCAGCAAGGCCTCCTCATCGCGGAAATGGGCTGCCGCCTCGTCCAGGAAGGCCTGCACCGGGGCGGTGTCGGGTGGTTGACCGTTCACGTCCCATTCGGCGTCAAGCAAGGTGTTGGCCAGGGCAAAGAGACGCCGGTGCTGGGTGTCGATGGTGGTTTGGCCGCAGCACATCAAATCGTCCCAGATCAGCCCCAGAAGCTGGCCAACCTGGGTGTCGGCGTCCTGCGGAAAGCGGCAGGCGTTGGCTGTTTCCACCCGGTTGCGACCGTTGGCCTTGGCTATGTAAAGGGCCAGATCCGCCTGTTTGATCAAATCCTGCACCGAACATTCCTTTTTACCGGTCTCGGACAAACCGATGCTGACCGTAAACTGGACCGGCCCGGTTTGGGAATCGATGCGTAGGGTGGCCAGGTAACCGCGCAGTCGTTCGGCAAAGGCGCGCCCGCCCTGCTGGGTTGTGTTGACCAGCAAAATGCCGAATTCCTCGCCGCCGAGGCGACAAAACAGATCGATGGAGCGCACCATCCCCATGCAGGCCGCGCTCATGGCCTTGAGCACCTCATCGCCAACGTCGTGACCGTAGACGTCGTTAATGCGCTTAAACCAGTCAATGTCCAAAAGAAGAAAACTCAAGGGTTCGTTGAAGCGGCGACCTCGCTCCAGTTCCTGCGCGGCCCGATCATACAAAAAACGGCGGTTGTGAGCCCCGGTCAACGGATCGGTGGTCGCCAGTTTCCGCAGTTCTTCTTCCATCCGCATGCGTTCGCTGATGTCGCGGGTCACGCCGACGATGCCGATGAATTTTCTATCCGCATCGAGTAGCGGCGCAGAACTGGCCTCGATCCAGACCGTTCCGCCGTTTTTGCAACAGATTTCCAACTCGCCGCGATACAGCGGCAACTCCTGGTTGGCTCGCGCCGCCGTCAATAGTTTCTCTATCTCCTGCTTAACGATCAGCGCCGACTGCGCGGTAAACTCCTCATCACGGGTCAGTCGCATCGCTTCCTCTGGCGTGAAGCCGCACAGCTTTTCCACCGAGGGACTGATGTAGGTGTATCGACCGTGAATATCCGCCACCCAGATCACATCGGTGGCATGGTCGGCCAGCAGTCGGTGCCGCTCCTCACTTTCCCTTGCCTGACGGGCAATCCGCGAAAAGCGGACAATCAACCATCCAGCCAAGCTCAACACCAGTACACCGCCGGCGCCCCACTTGATCAGCAGTCTGTACTGCACCGGCGTGGCGGGTTGATAAAGAAACCCGTCCAGATCAAAATCCTTGGGCAGCATGCCCAGTTCAGCATAGATGTCGAGGATGTGCCGCCAGCGGCTGGGGTTCATGTAACCTGCCTCAATCACATCCAGCTGCATCAGGGCCATCATGTGACGGGCTTCGTGAAGGAGCGCGTCGCGGTTTTGCTTGGAGGGGTATTTGGCCAGGATGAGATTGACAATCTCTTCGGGATGATCCATGGCGTATTGCCAGCCGCGCATGCTGGCGGCGCGAAAGGCCTCGGCGCGACGGGGATGTTTGTTGATCTCCGCCTCGATGGTGAAAAGATTGTCGCCGTAAAAATCGATGCCCACGGAGAGGGGACTGAACAGGTCGTAGGCAAAGCCCAAATCGTCCAACTGGCGCGGTTGGTCGTAGAGAAAGGCGGCCATGGCGTCGACCGTGCCGTCGAGCAACAGGCGGAGGTCGAGGCTGTGCTCAACCAGGGTCACTTTGCCCTTGAGCCCCTCTTTGTTGAGATAGGCTGTCAGTTCGTCGATCTGCGGCTCAAGCATCAGGCGTTTCCCGATGAGATCGTGGATGCCTTGCGCTTCCCCGGTTTTTCGGGCCAGAATGACTCGGGGCGAATGCTGAAAAACAACGCCGAGCACAACCACCGGTTGCCCCTGGTTGCGCAGAAACATCAGGCCGGTGGAGCCGACGCCGTACTGGGCCTCGCCGCGCAGAACCACGGTTGCAGGTTCAATTCCGGGATACCCCTCGTACAGGAGCACGTTCAGACCGGCCTCTCGATAAAACCCTTTTTCCAGGGCGGCATAATAGCCGGCAAACTGAAACGCATGGGTCCAATTGAGCTGCAGGGCCACGGTTTCCAGCCGGTTGTCGGCCCGGAGGGTTGGCGGAACAAGGCCAGTGAGGAGGCAAAGGAAGAAGAGGAGCCAGGAACGCTGCTGCATCAGACTGCGAGACCTCGAAAGAGAGAGGGAAACCCGACGTTGGCGCAAAACCTTGTTCGATCCGTCAATGGATCGCTTTGGGGTCAATTTTAGCGTTTTTGCAGCAATATTCCAAATGGCTTTCAGTTTTGCGGTATATTCTACGCTTTTGCTGGGCGCCATCCGCAAGTAGGAAGCGACCAATCCACAAAAAAGCCCCTGCCCTTTCGCAAGGAAAGAGCAGGGGCCGGGGATCTGGAGGTTGGTTGAGAACAACCGTCAGCTGACGGCGGCAAGATAGTGCTCGTTGATCTTCTCCCAGTTGATCACATTGAAAAACGCCGAGACATAGTCGGGCCGTCGGTTTTGGTAGAGCAGGTAGTAGGCGTGCTCCCAGACGTCAATGCCCAGCACCGGGATCTTGCCGGTCATGATTGGGTTGTCCTGATTGGGGGCGGCAACAAGGGCCAGCTCGCCGTTGTCGACCACCAGCCAGGCCCAGCCGCTGCCAAAAAGCTTGACCGCAGTGGTTGAAAACTGCTCCCTGAAGGCTTCGAAACTGCCGAATTTCTTGACGATGGCGTCAATCGCCGGCCCCTTGGCGGCCACGTCTTTCTTCAGGGTGGGCCAGAAAAAGCTGTGGTTGAGATGACCGCCGCCGTGATTGCGCACTGCGGTGCGGATGGATTCCGGGACCTCGTTCAAGTTGCGCAGCAGCTTGTCCACGCTCATGGCGCTCAGGGAGGGTTGATCCTTGAGCGCCGCGTTGAGGTTGGCGACGTAAGCTTGATGGTGTTTTCCGTGATGGATCTCCATGGTGCGGGCATCAATGAAGGGTTCCAGGGCGTCGAAAACGTAAGGGAGATTGGGAAGCATATGTTCCATGGCGTACCTCTTCCAATGGGTTTGAATGACGCCGAGGGCCGCACAGCGCAAAGGCCCTCGGATAGGGGCAACGAATCAAGGACCGGATGGGGAAGCGGAGGGACCGGTCGCGGTCGCGCCTGCCTTGATTCCTTGCTTTCCGAAGACGTTAAACCTGAAACTATAATTGTCAAATAATAGGAATAAATAATTTACAAGTTACCAGCACAACATGATGAAATTAAAGTAATAATATTCTACTCTCCCAGGGCCACAAATCTTCTTGGCGTGTGTTGCTTCGGGTCGCTTAGACCGCTTAGGCCGCTTAGACCGCATCACGCCGCCAGCGCACCTCAATCAGCGGCGTCTCCCACCACTCGCCCTGGCAGAGCGCGAGATATTGGGGTTCTTCGACGTTGGCGCGGGAACGGCGGAACACGGCCACGATCCGCGCCGCAACGATTAGCGGCAACCGCCGCCGCCAGCAAGGCGCGGCCTGCTTGGCAAGGCGGCCTATCTTGACGCCCTGATTGACCAGAACAATCTGTCCGCCCTCCTCGACCAGATCCACCGCATCGCCGGGCCGCGCCCGCTCCAGAGCCAGCCGTTGGGGATGCCGCGGGGGCAATCTGCCGGCAAAATCGATGTCCAGCTCCTTGTTGCCCAGCAGGTCGTAATGGCAGAAATCCACCGAGCCTGCGGCTGCAACCGGTTCGCGCCGGATGCAGTGGTTGCCGATCAGCAGGTCCGCATGTTCATAGGCCTGCCCTTTGATTCGAAACACCTGCGCGGTTTCCCTGGCCCTCGAAAGGGCCACGTAATACAGCCGCCGCTCCTCTTCCGCCTCGCTCTCCGCGCTCGCGCCTGACCATCCGGCAAGCACAAACACATGATCAAATTCCAGCCCCTTGGCCGAATGCGCTGTGGTCAGCAGCAGGCCGTCGCCCAGACTGCGCGCCCGTTTCTGCTCTGCAAGCGACTCGTAAAGATGCTCCTCAATCTGCCGCACCGGTTGCGCCAGGCCGCCGGTCTCCTCGATCCACTCGGCAATCAGACGGCGCAGATTGGCCTGCCACAGATTGTCTGTTGCCGCGTCTTCGGGCAGCAGGGCCAGCAGGCCGGGGCCGTCGAGCAGGCCGCCGCGTTGCCGGCTCAGATCGTCCAGCAGGCGGACGCATTCGCGGATGCGGTGCAATCCGGAAAAACTGCTTCGTCCCCAGTGGAGACAAACTCGGACGTCGGCGGCTTCGCAGGCCGAACGGATCGCGTCCAGTTCGCTCCAGTGGCGGGCAAGCACGGCGCAACGGTTCAGATCCCACTGTTCGCCCAACCGCTGCAGCCGCTGCAATTCCTCGACCAGCGCAGCCGCCTGGCAGCGCTCGTCGTCCACCTCCAGCACCTGCACCCGCCCCTGGGCCAGGGGATCAAGGATCTGCCAGTTGCCGCCCGCAGGCAGGCTGGCGCGCGCCCGGTTGATCCGGATCGGGTGCTCGGTTTTCATCCGGTCGCGGTTGTGGCCAATTAACTGATTGGCGGCGGCAATGATCTGAGCGGAGGAGCGGTAGTTCTCAACTAGGTAATGGATCTCGGCCTCATAGTCGCGGTGAAAACGGCGGATGAAATCAACGTTGGCGCCGCGAAAGCGGTAAATGTTCTGGTCGTCGTCGCCCACCGCCAGGATCGAGAGCTTGGCCTCTTTTTCCTGGCGGGTGCGTCCGGCCAGCAGGGAGATCAGTTGGTACTGGTCGCTGTCGATGTCCTGGTACTCGTCCACCAGGATGTGGCTGTAGCGGGCCAGGAGCGTTTCGCAGGCCTCGTCGGCGGCAAAACCGATCATCTCGCGCTCGCCTTTGAGCAGGGCAATGGCCTCGGGAATGATTTGTTCAACGTCAAAGGATTCTTTGGCCCCGTTGTTCAGCGCCAGAGAACGGCCGGTGAGCCGCAGGGCCAAACCGTGGAAGGTGAGCGTGGTCACCCCGGCGATGTCGTTGCCCACCAGATCGCGCAGCCGCTGGCGGAGGTTGAACACGGCGCCGCGATTGAAGCAGAGCGCCAGAATGCCGGTGGGCCGCACCCGCTGCACCCGCAGCAGCCAGGCAATACGGTGCGCCACCACCCTGGTTTTGCCCGAGCCCGGCCCGGCCAGCACCAGCAGGTTGGCGTCGACTCGCGCGGTGACGATCCGTTCCTGCTCGCTGTTGCGCAGATCCTTGACAATGCGTTGAAAGGACTGCTCGCTGGTCGACCGTTCCAACATCTTTTCCCGGCCCGGGAAAAAGCGGCGAACAAAATCTTCCTTGTCGTCGTTGAAATAGGAGCGCACCAGGTGCATGGCCTGGCTGATCTTTTCCAGGGCGCGCAGGGCATACTCGTTCATCACATGGATCTGGAAGGTGCGCTCGCCGTAGTGGGTGGCCAGGGGCTTAAAATCCTTGTCGCGGTAGGGTCGGCCCTTGCTTTCAGGCAACAGCGACAAGGTCATGGCCTGACTGAACACCGCCAGCCCCTGCTGCAGTTCGATCACGCCCTGCTCATGAAGAAAGGTCAGCGCCCGGTCGGCGGCGGCCAGTGGATCTTTAAGGTTGGGCAACAGGAGGAGATCGGCCTTGAGCGCCGCCACCAGCTGCTCCAGGGTAAAGGCCGAAAGCACCGCGTTGCCGGCCGGCGTCGAGGGATCAACCGCGGCAAGAATAGCGCCGAGCGCCACATGGGCCGCCTGCTGGCGGATGGTCACGGTTTTCTCCAGGGAGGGCCAATCGCGGTGCAGCGCCAGGGTGAAGCAGTTGCCGCCCTTGGGCGCAATCGAAAGGCTGCCCTTCTGGCCGGCCAACCCCTTGCCGTCGCGGCTCAGACCGTAGAGGATTTTACGCAATCCCTCCGGGCTACTGGCCGCGTGCCCCTGGTCGATCAGCTGCTGGTTCACCAACCGCAGGTCCAGATGCAGCTCGGTGGACAGCTCAGCCTCAGGCGCGTTCTGCCGCAGCAGGGCGAGGAAATCGCGCTCAAGTGCGCAGATGAGCGGCAAGCGCCGGTCGGAAGAGTCCTTGACCTTGGAGCGGACAAAGGCAGAGAGGGTGGTTTCTTTGGTCAACAGCCCCTGCTCCGCCATGTCGTGCAGGGTGCGGATCACCCGCCGGGTTTCGGTTTCCAGGGGCGGGTCGTCGCCGGTCGAGGCAAAGGAACCGGCCATGGCCAGTTCGTCGGCGCTGAACCCTTGATTGGGCGGTTTGTTGATCAGGGCGGACAGGACGTCGCACCAGCGTTGTTGCTGCCGCTGGCTGAGATTGAGCGCGTTCATCCGCTCGATTGCCTCTTCCAGGTTGCGCACCTGCACCCGCCCCTGGAAGATGAAGGTGTTGTTTTCGTTGCGGGTGAGAAAGCCGGCCCGTTCCAGCCAGGCCACTGCGGTTTTCACCCGGGTGTCGGGATCGGTGAATTCCTCGGGATCAAGGCTCGTGGCCTCGGACCGCACCAGCTCGCCGGGGGTCAGCACCACCTGGTCGCGCTTGCGGGTCTTGGCCGCCTTTTTAATGCCGCTCAGCAGTTGGGCAATGTCGCGCTGGCTGAGACGCGAGCTGCTGCTGAGGCGAAATTGGCCTTCAATGTCCTGCTCGGTAAAAATGAGGATGCACTCGGCCTCTTTGCGGTCGCGCCCCGCCCTGCCGGCCTCCTGGAGATAATTTTCCAGCGAACCGGGGATGTCGGCGTGGATCACCAGCCGCACGTCCTCCTTGTCAATCCCCATGCCAAAGGCGTTGGTGGCGCAGATGATCGGAATCGCGCCGCTGATGAACTCGTCCTGAATCCGCTTTTTGATCGAGGACTGGAGCCCGGCGTGGAAAGCCTCGACCGCCAATCCCTCGGATTGGAGAAAATCAGCCAGATTTTCGGTGTGTTTGCGGGTGGCGCAGTAAATCACCGCCGAGCCGCTGCCGTCAAACCGCTCGCGCAGCAAACCCAGAATGACCTGCTGTTTTTCGTGCGGAGCCACCGGCCAGACCTCGTAATGGAGATTGGTCCGTTCATGGCCACCGGCGAACAGATTGACCCGCAGGCCAAGATCGCCCTGGATCAGGTCAACAATTTCGCCCTGGACGTCGCGCTTGGCCGTGGCGGTGAAGCACTGCACCGGCGGAATCCGGGTCTGCTCTTTCTGGGCGAATTCGCGAATAAACCGAACGGCGTAAAGATAATCAGGCCGGAAATCGTGACCCCACTTGGACAGACAGTGGGCCTCGTCAAACACCCAGGCCCCGATTTCGCGTTGGCCAATCAGGCTGACAAAAGAAACGTTGCGCAGTTGCTCGGGCGAAACGTACAACACCCCGACGTCGCCCAGGCGGATGCGCTCCTGTACTTCGCCGCGTTCCGGCAGGGTCAGCAGGCCGTAGAGGGCGGCGGCAATGTTGGTTCCGGTCTGGCGGCTGAAGTTGTCGACCTGATCCTTCATCAGGGCCTGGAGCGGTGAAACCACGATGGTCAGAGCGTTGCGCCGTTGATAGCGCATCAGGGCGGGCAGCAGGTAGCAGAGCGATTTGCCGCCGCCGGTGGGCAGGGTGGCAAACAGCGAACGGTTGCGGGCCGCCGCCTGAACAATCGCCGCCTGCAGGCTTGCGCCCTCTGCTGTTGCTGGTTGTGGGCGGAAATCGTCAAACCCGAAAAACTGCTGGAGGAAACGGCGGGGATTGTGGTGCTCGCTGCAATACCTGCAACTGGGATTGGCGCAGGGCTGTTCGCGCAACTGATGGAGCGTGGGCGCCACCTCCGGAAAATGATGCCGCACCCAGGGCGGCAACACCGAGTTGCCGCCGGCCACGGTCAGCCAGGCCGCCACATAGGCAAGAGCCACGCCGCCGGCTTTGCCGTCGCTCCATTGGTCCCGCAGCCGTTGCAAAGCCTCGCTGCAGACCACATCCTGGATCAGCCAGACCAGCACCTCGATCAGGTCGTCGCCCGCCAGCAGGGGCACGCCCATGGCCCCCAAAGCGGCGGCAAGGCCCGCACATTGCGGATCACGGGCAAACAGGCCCCGGTACGCCAGAGGCGCGTCCGACCCGCGCGCCAGTTGTTCGCCAAAGGCCTGCCACTGCTCGACAAACACCCTGCCCGCCAGACGGGCGTCCTCCACCGGGTCGTTGATGCTGTCGCGGACAATCTGATAATTTTTCACCAGCCGGTGGTAGGGATTTTCCGGAAAGGCCAGCGGCGAGAGATACAGGGTGTCGATCGCTGGTTTGGCCAGCAGCGCCAGCCCGGGAAACTGGAGGCGGAGACGGGGAAGATCGTGGCTCAGGATGTTGTGCCCAAGAAGAAAATCCGCATTCCGGGCAAATTCGTCCAACCCGGCCAGTTGCGCGGCGCCGATGCGCTGACCAGGTTGCAGGGAAAAATGGGCCTCCCCGCAGACAGCCCCCAGGGCATAGATCACGCCGTTTTCGTTGGTCTCAATGTCGAGGAGACAGCAATGGTCGAGGAAGGCGCGGGCGGGATCCGGTTCCGCCGGGGTTTGTAGGGTTTCCTTAGGCATCATGCGGCATGGGGTTTGCCTGACGACGGGAAAGCATGCAACCGATAGGGAGAGTGAGGAGTGAGTGATGGTCCATGGAGAATCCTTGGCCAAGAGTGATGTGCAATGATCGCGCTGAAGCCGATCCGGTCGTCAAGGTGCGGCTGCCCTACCCTTCAAAATAGCAAGGCAACCAACGCCTCACAATATTTTTCTGAAAAATCAGAGAACTAGAGATGGCCGACCGTAGCCTGGATGAAGTGCAACGGAATCCGGGAACACCTCACATTAAACCCTGGATTCCGCAAGCTGCATCCAGGCTACGGGTTGGAAACGACAAAACAAACACGCGCCATTTTTACAAAGGAAACGGCCTACGGCGCTCGCCTGTAACCCGCCGGCGCGGCCGTTTCTCCCCGTGCGCCTTGTTTCATCCCTTGCCAAACAACGGCACATTCTTTACTGTTTCCCCGCATCTAACTCATCTCCCCCTCATTTTTCCCATAAGAGACGCCCCATGACTCAGCCACAAGAAACCCTCTACCACCGGACCCTGGCCCTGGGCAGCGATCCTGCCCTGCGCCGCCGTTTCATGGTGGTGGACGAACCCCTGCAGGGCAACATGCGCTTTGGCCTGCTGCTTGAGATCCTCGACAAGGTGGCCGAAGAGGCCGCCCTGCGCTACGTCAATCAGTTCCATCCCACGGCCCGGGTGGTGACGGCCGCCATCGACAACATCGTGGTCCGTCACGCCGTGGACGTAACCCGCGACCTGACCTTTGCCGCCACCATCAACCACATCGGCCGTAGTTCGCTGGAAATCGGCATTCGGATCGAGCAGCCCGGCGATCCGACCCTGCACATCGCCTCCTGCTATTTCACCATGGTGGCCCGCTCCGGCTACGGCGAGGACGTCTCCAGCGTGACCCTGCCGCCGCTCGACTATGTGGAGCCCATCGAAAAACGGCGGGCCGGCAAGGCCCTGGCCCGGCGCGAGGAATACCGCCACATGCAGGCGGCCCTGCACGAGCCGCCCAGCCGGGAAGAATACGAGATGCTGACCGCGCTGCACCTGGCCCAGGACGAACCGGGCTTTGCTGGCCATCTCTGCCGCCGCCTGACCACCGACGCCTGGGAGCGCACCTATCCGGACCAGGAAAACGTGCCCTTTACCATCTTCGGCGGCTACCTGATCCGCCGCGCCTTTGAGCTTTCTTCGATCTGCTCCGAACTGGCGGCGCCGAACCGCTCGATCATCGCCGGGGTCAACCGGATCAATTTCTTCCATCCGGTGCGCATGGGCGACAAACTGCACTTCACCTCCCGGATTGTCTACACCAGCGACTCGTTTATCTGCGTTGAGGCGGGCATCGAGCGCATCAGCCGCGACCGGACTGCCAAGGCCCTGTCCAACTCCTGTCTGTTCACCTTTGCCAACGTCGACGGCGAACTCAGGCACCACCCGGTTCCCACGGTCTACCCGACCACCTACGCCGAGGACGCCCGCTATCTTGCGGCCCATCGCAGCCTGCAGTCCCTGCTGCGCCACGAGAACCGGATCTGAGCCGGCACGCCATGGACCAACAACCAACCGCAGCCGGGGAGATCATCTTGCAGGTGGACAACCTGGGCAAGCACTACAACGGCGTCAGCGCGGTGGCCGGCATTTCCTTTGCGGTGCGGGCCGGCGAATGCTTTGGCCTGCTCGGCCCCAACGGCGCGGGCAAGACCTCGGCAATCCGCATGATCTACGGGTTTGCCCCGCCCAGTTCCGGCAGCCTGCGGGTCTTTAGCCTGGATGTGGCCGACGATTGGCGACGCATCCGCTCGCGGGTCGGCGTCTGCCAGCAGGACAACACCCTGGACCCGGACCTTTCGGTGCTGCAGAACCTGTTGATCTTCGCCGGCTATTTTCAAATTCCGGCGGATCAGGCCCGCGAGCGCGCCGAGGAACTGCTGCATTTCTTTGCCTTGGAGAAAAAACGGGAGGCCAAGGTAGGCGAACTGTCCGGCGGCCTGGCCCGTCGCCTGACCCTGGCGCGAGCCCTGATCAACGACCCTGAACTGATTATCCTCGACGAACCGACCACCGGCCTTGATCCCCAGTCGCGGCATCTGTTGTGGGAAAAACTGCACGCCCTGCGCGCCCGGGGCAAGACCTTCATCCTCACCACCCATTACATGGAGGAGGCGGCCCAGCTGTGCGACCGGCTGGTGATTATGGATCACGGCAGGATTTTGATCGAAGGCGCGCCGACTGGCCTGATTGAGGCCCATGTCGGCAGCTCGATCATCGAAGTAAGCGGCGCGGACCAGGAACTGGTGGACTTTCTGGCTGAGCGAAAGGTCGAGTTCGACCGGATGGCCGACCGGCTGGTGATTTACAACAAGGGCAACGCCGAAATCGAGCAGGCGGTTCGCGCTGGTTTTCACTCCCGGCAATGCACCTTCCGGTCCGCCACTCTGGAGGACGTTTTTCTTCGCCTTACCGGCAGGGAGCTGCGCGAATGACGACAACCTTGGCAAAAAACATAGGTGGGAAAACCATGCAGCACACATACAGCGCGTTGCGAAGCGGGAAACGCCGTTCTCCCGGCTTTTGGCGAGAACGACCATGATTCGGATGAGCAACATCTCCTGGCGTTTTTTGAGCGTCTGGCGCCGCAACCTGATCGTCTACCGGAAGATCTGGAAGGTCAATTTCCTGGTGCCGCTGCTGGAGCCGGCCTTCTATATTCTTGCCTTTGGCCTGGGATTCCAGGGCCTGGTGCAGGGGCTCAGCTACGGCGGCAAGGCGCTCGCCTACACCCAATTCATGGCCCCAGCCCTGATTGCCATTTCTATCATGTACAACTCGTTTTTCGAGACCACCTACGCCTCCTTTGTGCGCATGTACTATCAAAAAACCTTTGACGGCATGATGACCACGCCGCTCAGCCTGGAGGAAATCATCCTGGCCGAGATCGTCTGGGGCGCCACCAAGGCAACGGCCGCCGCCGCCGTGATGACCCTGGTGCTGGGGCTGTTCGGGTTTGTCAATTTTCCCCAGGGCTTGCTGATTGTGCCCCTAGCCTTTCTCGGCGGGCTGGCCTTTGGCGCGGTGGGCATGTTCTTCACCGGAATCACGCCTTCAATCGACATGTTCAACCTGCCGATTTTTCTCTTCATCACCCCGATGTTCCTTTTTAGCGGCACCTTTTTCCCGGTTTCCGGGCTGCCCGAATGGGCGCAGACCGCAGCCCTAATCTTCCCGCTGTATCATTTGGTGGAACTGTCCCGCGCCTGCTGCCTGGGGCTGGTGGAAACCAACCCGCTCCTCAGCCTGGGCTACCTGATTGTGTTCACCCTCTGCTTTCTGGTGCTGGGGCTGACCACCATGCGTCGTCGGCTGATCAAGTGAAGCGGCAACGGGCGGGACTGGGGGCGGTTTACATGCAAGCGGACCTTGTTCCACGGGTCAAATAATTCAGAACCAATCGCTTCAGCTGACCTCTTGTCGCTTACGCTCCAAGTTCCCTCGCTACGCTCGGCGGCATTTGAGCTCAACGTTATGTCTCAAATTCAGCCTTGATCACAAGTACGAAATAGCGTACGTTTAATCCACGGAGGTAGTAAAATGACTACATTAAACGCTACGGAAGCACGCGCCAAACTTTACAACCTGATTGACCAAGCCGCAGAGACGCATCAACCAATTGTTATTACTGGGAAAAGATACAATGCGGTACTCCTGTCTGAAGAAGACTGGAGCGCTATTAATGAAACTCTCTACCTTTTGTCTGTGCCTGGAATGAGAGAATCTATAAAAGAAGGGCTCACCCAAAACCTTGATGAGTGTTCCAAGGAACTTGATTGGTGATGTGGACGCTGTATTTCACGAAACAGGCCCAGAAAGACGGGAAAAAATTAAAAGCGACTGGTCTCAAGGGCAAAGCGGAAAGCTTGCTTGAAATATTAAAAGTTGATCCATTTCAAACACCACCACCCTACGAAAAATTGGTAGGTGATTTGGCTGGCACATACTCTCGTCGCATCAATATCCAACATCGGCTAGTCTACCAAATCATTGAAGAAGAGCATGCTGTCAAAGTGTTAAGACTTTGGACTCACTACGAATAACGACATAATCGGGTAGCCGGGGGAATCTCTCCCTCAGCCCCCACACCACCTGGCATGCGGGTCCGCACCAGGTGGTTCCCCAAAGCTACCGAGCCGTAGCCGGGCCATGGATGTTTACCCGCAGATCTTTGACAGACCGCAAACCTTGACACTTGAGCCATTGATTGGTCATACCCGACTCCACTTAAAAAAAGAGAAAACTGCCCGAACGAACTGAGCCACTTCTTGCGCCAAAAGCCGCGTAGGCCGGTGAATTCAAACGTTATGCTTCCCAGAGGAATCGTATGCTAGACATCGCCGCTCTCCATGAACTTCTTGCCCCACTTTTTCCGGGCCTGATGGGAATTCATTTTGTCGAACTTGCAGTAAATCGAGTTACAGCAGAGCTTGAAGTTCGTCCTGACCTCTGTACTTCAGAAGGAATCCTCCATGGTGGCGCATATATGGCCTTCGCTGACACTCTTGGTGCAGTTGGAACGGGGCTAAATCTCAACAAAGGCAAGCGCCAAGCAACTACTGATTCAAGCACAAAATTCATTGCACCTGCAAAAGTTAACACCAAAATAACCGGAGAAAGTGTTGCCTTACATCGAGGCCGCACTACTATGGTTTGGCAAACCACAATCCGCAACAATGAAGGAAAACTTTGCGCGGTGGTAACCCAGACCCAATTAGTTCTGGATAGGGTTTCTACAAGAACAGCATAACAAGCCAATGCCGCGTTCTTAAAAGGTGGGTAGTCCCTCGGCCGGGCTGTTATCGCACCGTTAGGCCGGACCTTGCGCGCTCATCGCGGTACGTTAGACAACAAAACAAGGAGGTTGTTTATGAAAGTATTCGTGGTTTATTGGCATCCAGAGCCCCAAAGTTTCAACAGCGCTATGTTTCGCACTGCTTGTGAGACGCTTGCCGGAGCAGGGCATGAGGTGAAGACTTCCGACCTGTATGAAATGCCTTAAAAATAGGTATGATACAAATCTTGAACTACATTTAGTCAGTTATCGATGGTTAAAAAAAATATTTCTACAATCACGCTAACTTTTGGCGATCAAAAAACTCGCAAACCACAATCTGGCTCACAATTGACTTGGCCACGTGGTTTTAACGGATCAATTGATTTTGAGTTCTCCACTGAAGACGAGGAAAGCATTATTAAATTGTTAGGCGAAGAGAACTTTAATCGCGTAAACGCAATAGCAACAATTTACTGTGTTAAAAAACAATACTTCGGAGAACTATCTATTGGAGAATTAAACAAAAAATTTAAGCTGATTAAAGAAAAATCTGATTCATTATTAGAGATTCTAAAAGAACCTAAATTGCAGCACTTTTTTTTGAATATGGCCGAAAAGCACTTTGGCGCAGAATACAGTTTTAGCCTTGCTAAAGATCCGACACAACCGTCAGCATCACTGAAAGTCCTTAAAGAATTAAAGAGTATAAGTTTCGTATGTGGTGCTCACTTAGCTACTCTCAAACCAGGCAGACCAGAAAACACAAAAAATTTTGCAGAGTATGACTTAGTAACAGAAATGTATAAATTATGCCAAGATGTGAATGGAGGTCATTTGACTACTAAGCCAGGGAACTTGCTAGAGGAAATAATAAAACCTGAATCAGTGACAGTCTTGGCCGGATTTCCCTTTTATGGTTCGGTTAAGTCGTTTTTCAGGGAGTGACAACTCCCGAAGTTGGCATGACCCGCACGCTACGGCGACATTGGCGTCT
>NZ_JAVBXR010000062.1 GCF_030824455.1 Desulfobulbus sp. | reverse complement strand
TTGGCCGGGGCTCTCCGCTCCCTCTGGGCGTACCTGACCACCGAATGGACCCGGCACACATCGAACCCGGTCAACCGCAACCACAACCAGGGCAAAGCCAAGGTCTCCGAGTTCTGGCAAAAGGTCCAGGCCGTGGTCTGGACCGGTGTGTTCGGCTACGTCCGCACCCATCCGGTGAAGCACAAAGACATCGTCATGCTGCGCAAACAGGCGCGGGGAATCCTGATGTCAGTCTGCGCCTCCCTCGAGGTGGAGCCGGACGACATCGATAAAATCGTTCATCTCTGCAAAGAGGTGATCGAGGAAGACTTGCACGCCTACTTTGAGGATGAAAAGGCGTTCATCGACAAGATGATAACCAAGCGGAACGACTTCCGTGCAACCCTTGCGGGATAGGCTTGCCGCTCATCTAGCAAGTGTCGGCTGAACAGATTGAGGTACTGCCGCCGCCTTGCAAGTCCTTCCTATTTTTCGACATGAGATGAGGACCATGAAAACAAGCATCTTCAAGACGCCGCGCCGTGGCTGGCTTGGCAATAAGCCGCTCGGCGCTGACTACATGCCCGCCGTGAACGAACGCGCCCGCCGTATGAAAGCCGCCGTCCGCGAGCAGGACCAGCCCGCCGACAAACGGCAACCACGCTTGCCAGGATTTTAGGAAACTCCCTTGACACTATCTCCAAAACATGGGCAGAATGCCATCCATCTGAATTTTGGGGAGGTGTGCATGTCTGGATCGGTGTATTTCAAGCGGGATCGTGCGCAGTGGGGTGTTGCCTGGAATTGGCAGGGGAAGCGCTACCAGATCAGCCGGTACAAGGGCCGGCTCATGGCGCAGACGCACCCAAATCCAAAGCGTGACCAGGGGTATATTGACGCACACAGGCTTCTTGCTCAGATGCAAGGCGACGTTGAAAATGGCGTGTTTCGGATCGAGAAGTACACGGGGAACCGGTATACCGACGTCATACCGTTTTTCGAACAATGGCTCAACACTAAAACCGGGAAAAAACCTGGAACAATAAGGCTGTACAGCTCACTTTTTGCAAACCACATCAAGCCTTTTTTTGAAGAAAACTCCACCCAGTTGCACGAAATTCAACTTGACACTTTGGACGCCATGATTGCCTCAATTAGTTTGGCGCCGTCGTCAAAAAACCTGTGCATGACAATATTTCGGGCATTCCTTGATTACGCCTGGAGGAGCAAGCGCATCCCGGAAATGCCTCCATTCCCCAAGCGGTCAGAATACGGGATTGAATCTCCGGCAATAAAATGGCTTCCAGAATCGCGCCAAATGGCCGCGATTGAAGCGATCCCAGAGAAACATAGGGCGATATTTCTTTTTCTGAAATACCATCTAAAAAGGCCGGCGGAGGCCATGGCGCTGTACAAAATGGACTATGACCAGTTTGGCAAATCGTTCCATATCAGACGCGGGATTTCCGGCGGGCAACTGGTCACGAGCACAAAAACTGGGGCTGAGCATATCATTCCCTGCCACCGGGCTATGATTGTCGAAATAGAGCGCCTAGTCGGAATGAATGAGTCCTGCCCGTTCATGTTTGTCCAGCGCGGGAGAAGGTACACCGAAGGCGTGCTGAATCGGGTGTGGAAGAAAGCGTGTGCGGCGGTTGGCGAGGACATCGAGCTTTACAGCGGCTTGAAGCACAGCAGCATGAGCCAGTTCGTCAACGAGAAGCGGTTATCCATGGCCGAACTACAGATCATCAGCGGCCATAAAAAGATTGAGTCTGTCTATAAATATGCTTCAGTCGAACTAGGCCGGCAGCGCGAGTTGCTGGAGACTGTGGCCGGGGTTGAGCCTGAAAAGATCCGAAAAGTGAAGTGACCGTTTCCAAACAGCTTGTTTCCAATTTGTTTCCAAAAAACAAAATGTGTCACAAATAATAAGCAAAAATAATGCGTTGCACTCGCAAAGTTTAATTGACATTAAAACCTTATTTTTTTACAACTGGTTGTCTCGGATTATCCCCTTCGCTCATTCTGCCGGCACAACGCAGTAGGGCGCATCGCCTGATCTTGCACAAAAGAGAAAACCAGCGGCAGAATGCGACGCCGTTATCAGCGCGCAGATCACTGCGCATTGGAAATGGCGCAACTGCAAACGTGTCACCCTGCATTGTTTTCCAGAGCGGCACTTTTTACTCTAACTTGAGGATGAATTGAATGAAAATGAATGTTGGAATGAAGCTGTTGATCTTTCTTAGCGCGGCGCTGATTCTCGTGTCCGCTGGTTGCGCCTCAAATAAAAACACCTTCGGCAACGACGCCTCAGGAGCGCCCCAGCTCACCAATTTTGCTGACGACATCAAAGACATCACGCTGCCCACCGAGCTTACCTGGGATCGAAAAGGTTCAATGGTGATTAAAACCGAATCGTTTCGCGGCGGCATCTTCATTTACAAGGGCCGCGCCGAGGTTATGTCGCTCAAGGATTATATGATTGCCTCCATGCAGGACAACAAATGGCGTTTAGTGGGCGAAACCGCCTCAAAAGACATCATGCTGGCCTTTATCAAACCCAATAAAACCTGCATAATGGTGATTTCTGAAGGCGTTTTGGGCAAAACAGAATTGAAATTGCATGTCGCCATCGACAAAACAGGCGGCGCCAGCGCATCCAGCAACGCCAATACTTTTAACGATTCGATCTCCCAATAGCAGTTGTCGGCATGTCGGGTCTGCAGGGAAAAAGAATTCTGTTCGGGATCACCGGCTCCATTGCCGCCTACAAGGCGGCGCAATGGATTCGGGAACTGGTCAAAGAAGAGGCGCTGGTCACCGTGGTGATGACGGCGGCGGCGGAGCGATTCGTGACGCCGTTGACCTTTGCAGCGCTTTCCGGCAATGCGGTGCATCGCGACATGTTTGACGAGTCGCCTGATCGCGTCATGGCCCACATCAATCTTGCACGGGAAGCCGACGCGCTCTTGATTGCGCCGGCAACCGCCCAGACCATGGCGCGGATCGCCGGCGGCATGGCCGACAATCTGCTGTCGGCCATTGCCCTTGCCGCCCGTATTCCGGTGGTGCTCTGCCCGGCCATGAACAGCGCAATGCTGGCGCATCCAGCAACCCAAAGCAACATCAACCGCCTGCGGCAATTCGGACATCACTTGGTGCAATCGGGATGCGGCGCTCTTGCCTGCGGAGAGACCGGAGACGGTCGCCTGCCCGAATGGGATGCAGTGCGGGAACGCCTGCTCGGCCTATTCCAGATTAACGATCTCCAGGGCAAAAAAGTGCTGATCACCGCCGGCCCCACCCGTGAACCGCTGGATCCGGTGCGTTTTCTCAGCAACCGCTCCAGCGGCAAGATGGGGTTTGCCTTGGCGCGAGCCGCTCGACGCAGGGGCGCGGAGGTGACCTTGGTCGCAGGCCCGGTGACGCTTGTCGATCCTCCCGAGGTGGAGGTGATCCGGACAACGACCGCTGAAGCCATGGCGGCGGCGGTCCTGGAGCGGGCGCCGTCGATGGACGTCATCATTAAATCGGCTGCTGTCGCCGATTTCAGACCAACCGCCTGCCAACCCCAGAAGATCAAAAAAACGCAGCAAGGCCTGAGTCTGGATCTGATAAAAAACAGAGACATTCTGGCTGAACTTGGCAAAAGACGACTTCCCGGGCAGCTGCTTGTGGGATTTGCGGCTGAAAGTCAGAATCATGTCGCCGAGGGGCAGCGAAAACTCCGGGAAAAGAACCTGGATCTGATTGTGGTGAATGATATCCTCGGACAGCAAACCGGTTTTGACGTCGAAACCAATCAAGTTACGTTAATTGACCGAAAAGCGAGCCAAACCTTGCCGTTGCTGACGAAGGAGGCCACCGCCGATCGAATATGGGACAAGGTGCTGCTATTGTGCGGCGAAAGCCCTGTCCATGACGAGTAATCTCAGGCGTAGGAGCCGTCGAATATGCAGGTAAGTCGTACAGAGCAAAAAAGAAGGATCAAGGAAATTGAGCAGTTGGTGGCCGAATTGGTCAAACTGCCGCCGCAGGCACTGGACAGGGCGACGGGCCTCGAAGAATTCAAGCTGATTTTACGTGATACGGCAAAACTGGAGGGCAGCGCACGTCAGCGGCAGATTAAATACCTGACCAAACTGGTGCAGAACGAACCCCTTGAGCCGTTGTACGAACTGGTCGGCAGGCATCGCGGAAAATCGCTGTCTGAGCGTAAGCAGTTGCACGCTCTCGAATTTTACCGGGACGCCCTTGTCAACGAGGCCCTGGAAAAACGGCAGGAATGCCGTGAGAACAACACTGAGTGGGCGGAAAATTGGACCAGCGACACCTTGGTGGAACTCAAGGCGGAGATGCCGGAAATTGAGGTACTGACCCTTTCGCGGTTGTCATACCTGTTTGCCCAGACCCGCAACCCCCGCCACAGCCGGGAAATTTTCCGCTACCTCCGATCCATCCAGGAGATGCGGCAACGAAACAGCCTGCAAGCCCGCTAACGGAAAAGCTCAAGGCAGCCCCCAGCGAAAAGCGGGTGGGTGAAATTCGCTGCGTTTACGCTTCGGCCTTTCGCATCCTTCGGGCATAGGTAGCCGCTTCCATCCCGGCAACACACCCTTCTCCCACCGCTTTTGCCATCTGATAAGGAGGGCCGACAATGTCGCCAGCGGCATAGACGCCTGGAATATTGGTTTCCTGCCGCCGGTTCGTCTCAATGTACTTGAACGATTCCGTGTCAAGCTGCACGCCAATCTGGGTGGCCAGTTCCAGCGCGCCCTTGGAGCCAAGCTCTATAAAGACGCCTTCGGCTTCCAGGGTGGCGCCGTTGGCCAACAGCAACGAATTGACCACCCGGTCGCCGTTGATCTGCTGCACAGCGCTCTCGATGCATTCCACCTGACTGGTTTTGAGCCGCTCCAGCAGTTCCTCGGATACATTGAGTTCCGCCGCCACCAGATATACCTTGGCTGCGTAATCAAGCAGGGTCAGGGCGCCGTCAACGGCTGCGCTCCGATCACCGGCAACGGCCACGGTTGCGCCGCGATAAAAATTGGCGTCGCAATCCACGCAGTATGAGACGCCCTTGCCGGCAAATTCCTTTTCTCCGGCTACGCCAAGTTTTTTCTTGGAAACTCCCATGCAAAAAATGACGGTGCGGGCGCCGACGGATCGACCGCTCTCGAGCTCTATGGAAAACAGCGCATCTTCCTGATTGATTTTCAACACATCTTCAGGGGAGATTTCGGCGCCAAAATTCCTTGCCTGTTCCAAGCCGATCTCAAGAAGCCCCGCCCCGATCGAAACGCCGGCGACAAAGGCGTAATTTTCAATATGTGCGCCGTGGAGCGCTGAATTTCCAGCCCGGCCCAGAACCAACACGCTGGTCTTTTTCCGGGAGGCGTGAATTGCGGCCTGAATGCCGGCCGGCCCGGCTCCTATGATGACCACGTCATATATCTGTCCTGACATGCGCAGCTCCTTGTGACAGGAAAAAGAAAGAGAGTTTGTGCACCGCGCGACACCCTAAGCAGGTTGTCGCATGCCTCGAGATTTGTACATCATCTCCAGATCGAGGTCGACAGATTTATTGTTTTCGTATATATTTTGAGGTTATTGTGATCACGATCTTCGGTCGGCGCGACCTGCGGCAAGGGCAGAGCAAGCGCGGCGCGTCCATGGATTTTGGCCCGCTCGCAGATTTTGCCTTCATCGGCAGATCATAGGCTGCAGAGCGGGTCGCGTTTTTGTGCGATCAGTGCTCGCCGTTCCTTGGCGGCAACGGATCAGCCCCTTGGACGGCCGGAGACAACGCAAGATTAATTTAACAACAAGAAGGGACGTCGTGAGTTTATCTATTTTTGAAATAATGAAACATGCCGGGATGATGGGCAAATTGATCATGCTCATCCTGCTTGTTTTCTCGGTTGCTTCATGGTCCATTGTCATTTTAAAATTCCTTATGTTTCGCAAGGCCCGCAATTCCTCCCTGGATTTTCTCGACGCCTTCTGGGACAGCAAGACCCTCAACGAGGCCTACGATGCGGCCCGTGAATACCCGCTCAGCCCGGAAGCGACCGTGTTTGTCACCGGATACAACGAGCTGAAAAAAATCAGCGCCGCCCGCAGTGCCGGGCAGGCCACCCTCACCCTGGAAACGCAGTTGGCAACTATGGACAACCTGAAACGGGCGGTGCGCAAGGCTCAGTTTCTTGAATCTGATCGTTTGGCCAGTTCGATCGCCATTCTTGCCACCACCGGCAGCGCCACGCCTTTTATCGGTCTGTTCGGGACGGTCTGGGGCATCATGGCCTCCTTCCAGAGCATCGGCGAACGCGGTTCGGCCTCTCTGGCTGTTGTAGCCCCTGGCATTTCAGAGGCGCTGGTCGCCACGGCGGCAGGTCTGGCCGTGGCCATCCCCGCCGTTATTTTCTACAATTATTTTTCCAACAAGGTTGCTGAGTTCGAATCAAACATCGAAAGCTTCAGCACCGATTTCATTAATCTGATCGAAAGAGACATCCTCACCAGGACGTGATCGCATGGGACCTTTAGGAAACAATAAAGGCAAGCGGACCATCGTTGCCGAGATCAACGTCACCCCGCTTGTCGACGTCATGCTTGTATTGCTGATTATTTTCATGGTTACAGCGCCGATGATGACCCAAGGCCTCGAGGTTGAACTGCCCGAGGCAACCACCAAGGCCCTGCGTCAGCAAGAAGAGCCCTTGGTGGTCACGATCAAAAAGGAAGGCGATGTGTATCTGAAGAAGGAAAAAGTAACCTCCGCAACCTTGCAGCAACAACTGCAGAGCATGCCGCCTGAGGTGAAGAAAGAAGGCATCTTTCTCCGAGCGGATAAAAGCGTCCCCTATGGCGTCGTCACCTTGACCATGGCCGACATCCATGCCGCAGGGTTTGAAAAGTTGGGAATGATCACCGTGCCTGCGGAAAAAGACAAGTAAGGGACTGGTTGGTCAGCTGTGCATTACACCGAGAGTGAATTTTATCTTCTTCAGCAGGAAGCCGACAGACGATGGTGGTTGGCTTCTTCGCTGGCTATTGGCGTGCATCTGGCCGTT
>NZ_JAVBXR010000061.1 GCF_030824455.1 Desulfobulbus sp. | reverse complement strand
CACCTGCCAAGTGAGTTTTCAGGACAGGCGGATATTGCAATATTTTTACTGAAATTTCAATATGTTGATTTTAATTTTACGTTGATTTTATAGATGTTTTTTCACTGAACCAGGTAATATTGCTGTGGTGGACATGGGAGATGAAAGCGAAAAAGTCTTTGCGACTCTTAACGAAATTAAGAAACGTGGCCACCCATATTGGTGGCTATCTGTTTATCAATGCCGTGAATGTCAACAAACTTGGCTAGTAGCACAAGAAGAAAGGCAGAATGACGTTTTTTGTCTTTATAGGCTAGATACAGTTACAATGGAATATATACTCAACAATAATCGTTGGATACCGATTTTTGACGATTATGAAAACTTGCTTCGCATTGGTCTCGAAGCAGGAAAAAGAGTTCGTTTTTGTGACCCATTGAATTCATCTCTGCGTTGGACTATATCCGATTTAGCCAAAGAAAATCCTGGGATAAATATTTCCGAAGTTGCTCGATTGCTCAATCTTGATATTGAATTGGCTGAAGAAATAGCAAGAAAAGTCATTAGAGAAGAAGATGTACGAATTGCATTCAATAAGGTCACTTAGCAATGCCATGCCTAACAAAGCGTGCACCCGACGCTGGGGGGTCTGGCGCGATTCCAAGCCTTTTTCTACGCCTCAGCCTTTTTCCAGGCGGACGGCGTTCCGCCGCCCGCCCCAGCGCGGGTAACGCAAACCGTTCTGAGTTCATATAACTCCTGTCAGTCATGACTTGTTGGAAAAGTGTTGACCGGTGGGCTGAAAATAATGTTGTTCTTGCCACGTTTGCTAAAATAACTAGACCTCCGGCCCTCATGTTAATAGAAAATACCTTTGCTCAAGTGCTGGGGTCAGTGGATAGCTTCCACGTCTATGGCATGAACTGGAAATCTCAAGCAAGGTCATCATCGTTGCCACATTCCGCAACACTGGCAGAGGCAACGCTTGAGGGTGACGGGTTGCGAATGTAAAACCACCCGGAAGAACAAGGTGCCGAACAAGATGCAAGGCCGCCGCCGATATGTCGAGGGGGCAACTTGATCATTCAGTAATGCCGGGTCTAAACAGAAATTAAAACGGCCTTTCTGTCGATCCTGCAATCCGTTTGACAACGACAAACCGATGAGAAAAGATCATGAACTACACTTTAATGACATGCATAGCGAGTTTTGCGCTTTTCATCACAATCGTAGCGGTTTCTCGATTTGCCTATCGGATAGGCAGGGGGCGGCCTGACCTTGTCGAAACCTCGTCGGAAAGTGCGGGAGCGGTGGTAGGTGCGGTCTTCGCGCTGCTCGGACTCCTGACCGCATTCACATTCTCTGCGGCCTATTCCCGTTTGGATACAAGGCGACAATTGATGGTTCAGGAAGTAAATGCCATTGGTACGGCCTATCTTCGTCTTGATGTGTTATCGAACGACGCCCAAGCTCAACTGCGAAAAGATTTCAAAGCATACACCCTTTCTCGATTTGCTTTTTATCAGAAACTGACAGAAAAAGAGGGTGCGCTCTCCGAATTGGCGAATGCATCCGAATTGCAGCAATTGATTTGGAGCAAAGCAGTATCAGCGAGCAGCGGAACAGAAAACTCATCCATACGGATGCTGCTGCTCCCCGCGCTCAATGAGATGATCGACATTGTCACCACCAGATCCGTGGCGATCATGGCGCACCCGCCATTGCTTATTTATGCCTCCCTGGCGCTGATATCGATCGCCTGCGGAGGAATGATAGGTTATCGAGCAAGCATTTCCGAGAATTCTTCCCGTTTTTACGAAATTGCTTTTGCATTGGTGATGTCCTTCACCATGTACCTTATCCTCGACATTGAGTATCCACGCTTTGGTCTTGTGCGGCTCGACAACATCAACCAACTGCTTTTTGATTTGGCGAACACAATGAAGTAACTTCGAAAAGCATTGAAATCAAGTTCCGGCGTTGACCTAACTTTTTGATTAGGAGAATGAAATGAAATACACAGGAGATCGACCGGGAAAAGGAACCTACATCTGCATGACATGCGGGAAGAAAATAGTCATAGAAAATGATGAAGAAAAGTTACCAGTGTGCCCCCAATGTAAAGGATCAATGTTCCGTTAAATAAATTTCTTACTATTGGCAGTGGCAGTTTCATGACCTGTATAAAACTACCAGTTAATAAACCTGACAGGTAATAGCCGCGTCCTAAATAGTGGGAGGTTTTTCTCGGCTGGAAGGTTATTTCACCGTTCAAGATCAAGGTTTCTCTGAAACACCTTGAGTGCAGAGGACGACGAAGATGGGCAACGATCAACACACATAACCGAAACGCCCTTGAGGAGCCGCCCCGGCAGGAGGACCGCCATTCATAAACAGCATCTATCATGTCTCTCCTCATACCGATTTATCTTGCCGCTTGTAATGACCCTGGCGCTGCTTGTACAGGGGCTGCGAGCAGAAGCAGCCGACACCGGCGCACATCGACCGCTGCGCGTTCTGATCATTCACTCTTATGCGCCGGATTTCATATGGACCAGGGATTTACACTCCGGGATCCTCTCCGTACTGGAGAAGCCAGGGCAAGCCACCAGCTACCGGGTGGAATATCTGGACGCCAAGCACCATGATTCTCCGGCCTATCTTGAACAGGTATTCCGTCTGTATCAGGAAAAATACAGCCGCGATAACGAAACCGGCTTCGACGGCATCATCCTGACCGATAATCATGCTCTGGATTTTGTCGCTCGTCATCGGGAAGTGTTGTTTCCCGACACGCCAATAGTGGCCTGCGGCATCAACGGCGCCCAGTCGGTTCCGGCCAATGCCGGCGACATGAACATCATCCTCGAACGACTGGCCCACCAGGAGACTCTCAACGCCGCTTTAAGGCAAAACCCCAAAACGCATACCATCTATATCGTCATCGACGACACCCTCACCGGCCAATCTATCCGCCAGGACTTTTTAGCGCAGACAGCCTCGCTCGCTGGGCAGGTCAGGCTGGAAGTTCTCCCGCCAATGACCGGTGAGAAACTGCTCCAGTTTGCTGGCGACCGTGTTGCGGGGGAATTGATTTATCTGCTGGTCTATTTCCAGGATGCCGCAAGGAAGCTGTTTACCGCTGAAGCAATGCCACGTGCGATTGCCGCCCGGGCGCCGACGCCGGTCTATGCGGGCTGGGATTTTCAGCTGAACACAGGAGTGGTCGGAGGCTGCATCACCAGCGCCTACGGACAGGGGCAAAAGGCGGCTCAAACCTTACTTGACCGGCTGGCAGGCAACAATCCGCCCCACCTGTACGACGGTCTTGCCGGGATAAACCGACACACCTACGATTACAAGGCGCTGCAGCGGTTTGCGATCCCTCTCGACAGCTTGCCGGACGATGCGGTACTGCTCAATCGGCCGCTTTCTTACTTTGAGATCCACCGCTCGGCCATCATCGGCGCCTTGGGAATTATCGCAATCCTCAGCGTGATCATTCTGCTTTTGCTCCAGAATATCCGCCGCCAACGGACTATCAACCAAGGCAACGCCGAGATTCTGGCCCTCAACCGCGAAGTGATCGAAACCCAGTTGGACCTGCTCTCCACCCTGGGGGAAGTTATCGAATCGCGTTCCCACGATACCGCCAACCATGTTCGCCGGGTGGCCGCCTACTCGGTCCTGCTCGGTGAAAAATACGGCCTGTCCAGCGAAGACCTGCTCCTGTTGGAGGCAGCCTCACCGATGCACGATATCGGCAAGATCGGCATCCCCGACGCCATTCTCCACAAACCCGATCGACTTACCCCCGAGGAGTACGAGATCATCAAAAACCATACGGTTATCGGTCAACATATCCTGCGGGTTTCCGACCGCAAACTCTTTGCCAGTGCCCGCACCATTGCCTTGCAGCACCATGAGCATTGGGATGGGACCGGTTATCCCTGTGGCCTGCAAGGCGAGGAGATTAGCATCATGGCGCGGATCAGCGCCCTAGCCGACGTCTACGACGCGCTCTCCCTGGGCCGGGTTTACAAGCCGCCCTGGCCGCAGGAGAAGGTGCTGCAGTTCATCCAGCAGCAGCGCGGCGCCATGTTCGATCCACGGATTGTCGATCTGTTTTTCGAGCACCTAGACGAGCTGGAGGCGATCAAACTCCGTCTCTCCGACCCGGTCGTCTCCGCCCAGGATAGCATCTCCCGGCAGGGGCCTGTTCATTGTCCAGCACGGCCAGGCTGATCAACCTGCCTTGGTTGTTATCACGAAGCTACGGGACACCCAAGGCGAACATCGTCGATGTGGTCCTAACCATGACTTTCCTCTTTTCGCACGCTGGAGCGTGGAAACGATCACAATCATCCCCCTGCGGATGAAAACGCCCGACCCTCGTTAAGCGCCGCAGGAATGAAGGCGAGGAAGCGATCCAGCTGATTGGCAAAGACCTGGGCGGTCGGTTTGGGAGAACGAGGCTGGGTCGCCGATTTCGCCCCCGGTTGCCCGCGTCGAAACGACAGGGGCGAAGGTGGGTAATGGCGTGACCGGTGGGCGCAACAACCGCGCAATCAACAAAAAAGGCGGTCTCCTTTGAGGAGACCGCCTTTTTTGTTGCACCTGTCCGACCCGCAGGCCGGCGTTTTTACATCAGCAATTCCAGGCCGGAGAAAAAATAGCCGATCTCAAAGGCGGCGGTTTCCGGGGCGTCCGAGCCGTGGGTGGCGTTGGCCTCCAGGGAGTCGCCAAATTCGCGGCGCAGGGTGCCTTCGGCGGCGTTTGCCGGGTTGGTCGCGCCCATCAGATCGCGCCATTTCTTGATCGCGCCTTCCGCTTCCAGGACCATGACCACGCAAGGGCCGCTGGACATAAAATCGGTCAGCTCGCCAAAAAACGGCCGTTCCTTATGCACATAGTAGAACCCTTCGGCCTCGCGCTTGCTCAGATAGAGCTTTTTCATGCCGACGACCGTGAACCCCTCGGCGTAGATGCGGGCAAGAATCTTTCCGGCGTTGCCGGCGGTAAAGGCGTTGGGTTTGATGATGGCAAATGTTCGTTCCATGGCGGGCGTTCTCCTTGTTGCAGGTGATGTGCGAAATGGCGCTTCACACAATGGGCGCGGAAGCGGTTCATGCGAAAGTGCGCGACCTATACCATGAACCCGGCGCAACGGCAATATTGCCGAGAATTCTTTTCTTTCCGGAGAGGGCCGCCGGCGAAAATCGGAAACAGCTGTGCGTGAAAAATCTGACTGCCAGTAGTGTCTGATAAAGGAATTCTGCAAAAAGGATTGGAAACGGCAAATCAACGGACAGGTTGTCGGGGTTCCGAGAAGAAGCGTGCGCCACCCCTCGGTGGCGTCAATTCGATGACGCCAAAATGACCTAGCGTGCTCAAAAATTATTTTTAATTAGACGTGACTAAAAATAATTGACACTATGAATAAAATTTAGCATACATAATCCATCGATGCGATCACGGAGTAAAAGAGGCGGCTAATTGTTATATTCCAGCCGCGTTTACCGGCCGGCTCGTCGTTCAGCAAACGCTGGCAAGGCCGCTAAAGGTTCACACGATCCGGCGCTTGATGCAGTTGCTTCATTGCCTTGTTTCAGTATTTCATCATTTACATCAAAGGTGCTCATCATGGAAACGCTTGCCCTGCCCCCACAACCCACGCAGCGGAAAAAGCTCTGGCACATCGAAGGATGCTACAAATGCGCCTTGATCGGAACCTGTCTCAGTCGCGCCGAATTACGCAAGCTTTCCCGGGAGCGACAGTTTGCAGCGGAACCAGGGCTGGACGACTATCAGTTGCACGCCCATTTCATCAAGATTTCCGACCAGGACGACACTCAGGCCAAGGCGCTTGGCAAATACCTGGAAAAAAAATACCGCTCCGCCGCCAAAAAATACCTCAAGGCGGAAACAGACCAGGCAATCAAAGCCTTATGGGATGAAGATCTGGCCGAAGGGCGGGTTGACAGCGCCTGGTGGGGGATACTGACCCATCCGCAGGCCTCGCTGGAAATCGTGGCCAAAGTGTATGGGGCATTGCACATGCTCGGCCACGACTACGCGGTCAACGCCCACAAGGATCGGTCGCTGATTGCCAGCCTCCGGGCCAAAACCGACATGCTTGAAGAGGTGGTGGGCTCGGAGCGGCAGTTCTTCCGCCAGGAAAAAAAGCAACTCCGCGAGGACATTTTCGAATTGCACCGGAAGTTGGCTCACGGGGCGAATTTGGCCAAGGAAAACGAGGGGCTGCGCGAGAAGATTGCCGCCCTCGATCAGCGCTTCCGCGACGTGGAGGATCAACGCCGCGAGGAGAACAATCAGCAACTGATCGCCGAATTGCGTCAGAACAACAACGGCCTCTACGGCCGCATCGACGAATTGACCGAAGAGCTCGACCTGATCAAGAGGCAGTTCAGCCAAGCGGTGGCGCGTCTGCAGGAACTCGAGCAATTACGCGGCCGGCTTGAGCGACACGAGAGCGAACAGACCCGCGAAATCGCCTCGCTGGAAGGCATGCTCTTTCAGCACATCGCAAAGGAGCAGGATCCCTGCCTGCAGTGCGCCGATCAGAACACCGACAACTGCCCCGGCCCCAATCTCTGCGGAAAAACCGTGCTCTACGTCGGCGGCCTGCACAAAATGGTTCCCCATTACCGGCAACTGGTCGAGCAGTTCGGCGGTCGCTTCCTTCATCACGACGGCGGCAAGGAGGCCTCGCGCAATCTGCTGCCCAAACTGATGAGCACCGCCGACGCCGTGCTTTGCCCGATTGACTGCGTCAGTCACGACGCCTGCAACTGCGTCAAAAAGATGTGCAAACGCTACCAGAAACCCTTTGTCCTCATGCGCAGCTCCGGGCTTTCGTCGCTGGCCAGAGGGCTCAATCAAATCATTCAATAACCGCTTCACGCAAAGCAACCACAAGCAAACATTCAAGAGGACCACATGGAAACCAGCCAACCCATCCAGATCGATCAACGCAACGGCAACTTGCACGTCAACCTGCACGGTCAGTTCACCCCGGAACTCGCCATCGCGCTGACCAGCGCCATTGCCCGCGACTACCAGGGCAAAGGCAACATCTTCATCCACACCTCACACATCACTGATATCGCACCGGAATCGCGCGGCGC
>NZ_JAVBXR010000032.1 GCF_030824455.1 Desulfobulbus sp. | reverse complement strand
GCGGCCGCCTCCACATCAATCCCGAAAAAATCACGCTCTGCCGCCCGGACGCCCCGCCGAAGAGCGGCCTCGACATCGTCGGCACGGTTGTTCTCGCCATGGCCGAGGGGGACAAAATCCGGGTGGTGGTCAATATCGGGGTGTTGCTGGCGGCCCTCATGGATCGGGCCAGTTACCAGCAGTGCGCTCCGCAGATCGGGGCCACGGTGCGGGTGCGCTTTGCAGCCGACGCGATCACCCTACTCGACGCCGCTTGAGCGAGTCAAACCAACAAGCGAAAGCAAAGCCTGCACAACCAACGCCCTGCATTTCCTGCAGATGAACGGGCAAACGGCAACTACACGGCGCGCCCTGCCCGCTTCCCCGCCGCCCAGGCACAGCCGCCGCCCTTCAATCCAACAGCATCTCGCCTTCGCTGAAATAGCGGGCAACAACTGCTTGCAGTTCTTCGCGCAGCCGTCGGTCGTCTTGCCCTGAATAGGCGCGGTGCAACCCCTCTGCCAGGGCGACAAAGGCGTCCACAATCTCCGGATCAAAATGGGAACCGCTGCCCGCCTGAATAATCGCCATCGAGGCCTCGTAGGACAGCGGCGTTTTGTAAGGCCGCCTGGAGGTGAGCGCGTCAAAGACGTCGGCAACGGCAAAGATCCGGGCCGGCAACGGAATCGCCTTGCCGGCCAACCCCTCGGGGTAGCCGCTGCCGTCAAATTTTTCATGATGTGCCCCGACCACCAGGGCGGCGTCATTGAGCCACACCGACCCTTGGATGATGTCCAGTCCGTGCTGCACATGTTCCTGCATCAGGGAAAATTCTTCTGCGTCCAGCCCGCCGGCTTTGAGGAGAATATCGTCGCGAATCCCTATCTTGCCGACGTCATGGAGAAAGGCGCCTTTAATCAGGGTCTGCATCGCGCTGTCCGGCAGACGGAGCGCTTCAGCCAGCCGCGCCGCATACAGGGTGACGCGAAAATTGTGCAGGTCGGTGTCGCTGTCGCGCTTGGCAATGGCGCTGGCCAACAGGGAAAGGGTATCGAGATTGGCCGCCAGCAGATTGCGCGACAGGATGGTCAATTTGCCCACCAAGCGGAGAATAACCGGGTAGAGCAGGCCGCTGGTGGCAACCACAATCAAAAGCGCCAGCACCACGCCCCGCCGCAGTTTGTCCTGAAAGGCCAGCCGGGCCGCTTCGGAGGGCGCGAACACGGCCTGGGCGTAGCCTATGGTTCGCTCTAAGGGATCGGTTAACGGCGTGACCACAAACACATGCAGCCGGTCGCCCAGCATGACGACCTTGGCCGTTTCTCCGTTCTCTGGAGCCACCCGGGGTTGCGCGCGGGCAAACTGCACAACCGGATCGATCAGCGCATAGGCGTCGGCGACGCGTTCTTCGCTCTCCTGCGCGGCGGTCTCGTAAAAGCAGACGTAGACAAACTCGCCATCGCGCGGCTTCACCTGCACCGACAACCGTTCCTCCAGGGCGCGGTGAAAGGCCGCCCGATGTTCGCCACCCTGATCCTTGATGATCTGCAGGGTGCGCGCGATCAGCAGCTGAATCTCGGCGCGGGTCTCTTCGACCACCATGGACCTGAGGTTCTGCCGCTCGACGATATACACCGCCACACAGGTCAGCAGACCGATCACGACGGCCATCAAGGCCAGACGAAGCGTTAAGGTCCGATAGACAAAGGTCTGCAGGGAAACAGGGCGGGGTTGGGCCATGGTCGACTCCAAGGGGGTGTATCGTTTACTCTGGGTTGCCTGCAATGGCGCGGGAAGGCATAGGTTGACGCGGTTGCGGCTTGGGCGTTCCCGCGCGTTGCGTAAAATGGCGGAACAGGTTTTGGTTAGCCGACAAGCATCAGCACGCCCAAGGCCGCCAACAACCCATAGACAATCTGCAGATAGAGGCGGCGGTTGATCCGCCCGGTAATCCGCGACCCAAGCGCCGTGCCCGCCAACACAAACGGCAGGGTGACCGCAAAATAGCCCAGCGCGTCTTTGCCGATCATGCCGTTGCCGGCGTGCACGCTGGCGGTGAAATAGCCGTTGAGCATGAAAAATCCGGTGAGCGTGGCCTTGATCTCCTCTTTTTTCCAGTCGTGCAGGGTGGTGTAGATGATGGCCGGCGGCCCTCCGGCGGCCACGGTCGCGTTGATGGCCCCGGAAAGAAATCCGGCCGCGTAGCCCCAGCCAACCTTGGGATTGACCGGTCTGGGCTTGAACGCCAGATTAAAACCGCTGACGCCGATCAGGAGCAGGCCCAGCAGGGTTTTGATCAGCAGCGGATCAACCCCCTTGAGCAGCAGCGTGCCGACAACGCTCCCCGGCAGCGAGCCGAGCAGCAACGGCAGGATTTTACGATAATCGAGATAATGGCGCAGGTCATAGGCCATGGTGGTGGAGATGGCCAGGGTGCTGACAATGCACACGCTCACCGCCAGCTTGACGTCCATAATCAGGCAGAGCAGCGGAATCGCCAGCAGGCCGGCGCCAAAACCGGTCAAGCCCTGGACAACGCCGGCAACCAGAAAAATCAGGCCGGCAAGAAAAAAAGTGGTCATCGGCGGTTTCCGGCTCCAAGCGGGAAAGGTTGGGATCAAGGACGGCGGGAACGAGCAAGACGCTTGACATCGCATTGACATCGCTTATGCCCTAAAACCGCAAGAAAATCGCTGGAAAAATCCAGGCCGCGGCAAAAAACAGCCGACCGGCGAGGAGGGCTTCAGGTTTTGAATCGATTGAAGCGGCTCGAGGTAGCTCGAGGCGGCTAAACGCGCTCCGCTCCCTGCAGCCTGACTGGCCGAACCAATTGGCCGAACATCATAGCCGTCTTCATGAATTCTTCATCTTGATCTGCTACACTGTGGACGTATTACCGCAGCCAGTCGGGCTTGGTCCGCTTGCACCATCAACCCGCTTTCACCATCAACTTCAACGCACGCAGGGACGTTCCCTATGACCATTCAATCCATCCCCACCCGTGGCCGCACCCTGGATTACGCCGCTCCGGTCTATGATCTCCTCGAGCCGCTTTGCCTGTTGAACAAACAGGCCGAGTACGATCAAACCCTCATTCAAACCCTGACCCCCCAACCGGCCGACGCCATCCTCGACCTGGGCTGCGGCACCGGTCTGCTGTGCGAGAAAATCAGCCGCCTGCTGGACCCGGCCCTGGGCGGCTGCGTCACCGGCATCGACGCGGCCGGCAAGATGATTGAAGCCGCACGGGAAAAACGGGGCGCTCCCCATTGCCGGTTCGAGGCCATGGCCGCAGAACGCCTCGATTTTGCCGACGCCTCCTTTGACGCCGTGATCTCCAGCCTCTTCTACCATCACGTGCCTCTGGATCTGAAGCAGCAGAGCCTGCGGGAAGCCTTCCGGGTGCTCAAACCCGGCGGCAGGCTGGTGATTGCCGACATGCACAAACCGACCACCCTGCTGGGCGCGCTGGTTTCCCACGCCTCGCGCTGGCTCCTGATGCAGCCGCAGATCGGGGAAAACATCCGCGGCGTGCTGCCGGAATTGATGGTTGAGGCCGGGTTTCTGCCGCCGCAAAGCGTGGCCCACTATTTTGGCTACATTGCCTTGTTCTCTACCAGCAAGCCCCTGTGAACCATCCATTTGCCGTCATCGGCCACGCTGCGCGCGACATCGCCGCCCTGGAATCCGAACTTCGAACCGGGCTTGAACATTTCTGGCAGGCAGCCGCGGCCATCCTCGACGGCGGCCCGATTCAGCTGACGCCCCCGGATCAGGCGACCTTTTCCCTGTCGCGCAATTTTTTCTCGACCCTGTTCCTCTATTCCTACTACCGAATCGGCGTTCCGCCCGAGCGGCGCACGCTCTACGCCGCCGTCAATCAATGCCTGCGGGGCATGGTCACCGGTTGCGACAACCTGCTCGACGACGAATACAAGATCACCCTGGAAACCGATCTGCCGCCGAAGGCGCATCGTTTTCGCTCCGTGCTTGACATTATGGTGGCGGATCGAGTTTTGTTCGCGCTGGTGACCACCCATTGCCGCAACCACGACCTGCCGGTTGCCCTGGCGCTGCAGGCCAGCGCCGCGTCTCTGCAAGCCCTGACCCAAAGCGGGGCGCAGGAAGCTGCGGAAGAAGGCGGCATTGAAGGGCGGCTGGAGCCGGACGTGGTGTTGCAAAAAATCCATCACTTCAAAACCGGGGTGCTGTTTCAATCCACCTGGGCGATTCCAGCCCTGTTCGAGGACACGACCACGCCGGAGGCCCTCGCGGCGCAGGAGGCCTTGTACCAGATCGGCATCGGCTGCCAGATCCTGGACGACCTTGTCGATCTGTTCGTCGACGTCCGGGAGCGACGGCACAACTATGTGGCCTCGGTGCTTGTTCACCGGGAGCCGCCGGCGCTGTGGCGCCAGGTGCAAGCCGAACTGGCAACGGCGCAAACCCCCGACCGCTTCTACGCGGCTTGGCCGGAATTTGCCTCCCGGATGCAAGCCGAGGCCATGGCGTCCCTGGAGAACGGCCTGCGCATGCTGTTTTTCGACAAACACCAGGGGCTGGTCCGCCCGGCAGCCCTTTTTATTGCCGACCGAATCGGCGTTGCCCTCAAGTAAAACAAGGCCTCAAGTAAAACCAAGAACTTCGGCAAAACCAAGGACATTGCGGCGCCATGCGGCTCACCTTTCTGTGCAACATTGCCGGGCTTATGCTCTGGCGCTCCTGGCGGACCACGGCGGTGCTCTCGTTCATGGTCGTTTCAGCGGTGGCGGCCCTGGTCTTTCTCTCGGCCCTGGCGGTTGGCACCAACGACGCCATGATTCGCAATTCCACCGGGTTGTTCTCCGGCCATATCGCCGGCAGCGGCATTCGCGAAGCCGACGCGCCGCTGCCTCAGTTGCCCGGAGTCAAGCAGGTGCTGGTCCGGCGGCAGCAGCAGGCGCTGCTCAGCGCAAATGGGCGCCTTGAGCCGGTTCTGCTGATGGGCGTTGACCCGGCGCAGGAACAAGCGACAACCGCCTACTGGAAAAAAACCGTGGCCGGCGCCTTTCCTACCGCCCATGAGGAGGCGCTTTTTCTCAGCCAGGAAACGGCCAAACGGTTGCAGCTGAGCGTAGGCAGCCGGGTCACTCTCGTCAATCCCCAGGGCGCAGCCGTCAAACCGCTGACCGTGGCAGGCGTCTATAAAACCGGAATCACCCAACTGGATCAGGGCTTGGCCTTTTGCCCGGTGGGGGTTTTGCCCACGGGCCCGACCGAGCTCTCGATCGCCGTCTTTTTACAGGCCGATGCGCCGCTTGAGGCCATCGCCGCCCAATACCGGCGCCTGCTGCCCTCGGCCGTCTTCACTCCCTGGACCGAGTTCATGCCCGACCTGAAGCAGTTGATCGATCTGGACTCCATCTGCATGGCGATTGTCGTCACCCTGGTGTTTGCCATTGTTTCCGTGGGCATCTCCTGCGCCTTTCTCATTTTCACCCTGAAAAATCTCCGCGAACACGGGATCATGAAGGCCATGGGCCTCCTCTCCGGCGACACCGCCCTGCTCCTGGTCGCCCAGATCGGCATGCTGACGGTTGCCGCCGCCGTTGTCGGGACCCTGGTTGGCGCGGCGACAGTCGCCGTCTTTGCCCAGATCGGCATCGACATCAGCGCCTTCACCTCCCACAACCAGTATTTTTCGGTGTCCGGCGTGCTCTATCCACGCCTCACTGCACTGGCGCTGTTCACCCCGCCGCTTGCCGCCGTGGTCTTTGGCCTGGCGGCCGCGATCTGGCCGATTGCCGCGATAGTCCGCAAAAATCCGGCGGACATCCTCAGGAGCGTCTGAGCCATGCTCGAAATTCAGGCGCTCTCCAAGCACTTCGTTTCCGGACGCGGCCACATCTCGGCCTTGACCGACATCTCTTTTTCAGTGGAACAGGGAAAGGGCGTCATTCTGGCGGGGCGTTCGGGTTCTGGAAAAACAACCCTGCTCAACTGCATTGGCGCCCTGGAAGTCCCGGACAGCGGGGCCGTGGTCTACAACGGCGTCAACATCTGCACCCTCAGCCCCCGGCAACGGACCCTGTTTCGGCGTTGTGAGGTCGGCTTTGTCTTCCAGGCCGGCAACCTCCTGCCCTGGCTGACGGTTGCTGAAAATCTGCAGTTTCCGCTCGAACTCAACGATATTCGCGGCACAGCGCAACAACGACGCATTGAAGAATTGCTGGCGACTTTCAGCCTCGCCGGTTATGAGCAGGCCTTGCCGGCGGAACTGTCCGGCGGCGAATCGCAACGGATCGCCTTTGCCCGGGCCATTGCCCACCAACCGGCCCTGTTGCTGGCCGACGAACCCACCGCCAGCCTAGATTCGAGCAACGGCAGACAGCTGATGGAGCTGATGTTTTCCCTCTGCCGCACCCAGGGAACGATCCTGGTCATTGCCACCCATGATCAGGAATTGATGGCCATGACCGACACGGTGATGGCGTTAAAAGACGGAAGAATGGAGAAAAAACCATGATGAAAAAACGAGTGCTGACCCTGCTGCTGCTGGCGGTTGTCGCAACCTCCGCCGGCTGCGCCTATCGCCGCTATCTGGGCATGCACGGCCCCTCAACCAAAAACTATCCGGATATTCACTTCGATTCGATCAAGGAAGACAGCGAGTGCCTTGATTGCCATTCGCCGAAAAACACCTCCGGCGAGGCCCCCACAACCTCGCACCCCACCTTCAAGGGCTGCCTCAAATGCCATAACGACCCGGTAACATAAGACATTGCGCCGGCGGCAAGCCGATGCAGCGGAACCCGGGGGCGCACGCATGAAATAATCCCGCAGCGGTTCTTTGCTTGACTTTTTGCACCCCGCAGGTTCTATCTTCGCCCGTTCAGGTGTTCGCAAGAACTTTATAGGGAACCCCGTGCAAATCGGGGACGGGCCCGCCGCTGTGACCGGGGACGACCGCTGCACCATGTCACTGACCAAAAGGTCGGGAAGACGCAGCCAGTAGGGAGAACCGGGAGTCAGAAGACCTGCCTGGACGTTGAGGCAACGACTGCGAGGACGGCGGCGTACCCAGTAGAGTGTTTCTGTGGATAAATTAGGGCTATCCCGGATCGATTTATTTCGATCCGGGATTTTTTTTGTCCATGGATTCCCCCTCGTCTCCTTCTTTTTGGCGTCATCCCCAGCCGGCCAGGCCCTCCCAATGGCCTCGGCGCCTCTTCTGGAATGTTGATCGCAGAGAACAGCAACGGCCGCGCGGCAGCTTGCCAACCGCCGTTTTGTTGTCGATCAATTCGCACAATCCATCAACCCAGGAGAAGACAATGAAGACAGGCAAAAACAATCGTTACCGGGGAGAAACAGCACGACGGGTCGGGCTTTGGGCAACGGCAGGGATGCTTGTGCTGGCGCCTCGGGCCGGCATGGCCGATCAATCCGAGGAGGCGCCCCACGTGTTGGAGGAGATGGTCGTCACATCCACCAGCAAGAGCAAACTGGTGGATACGCCGGCCAGCATCTCGGTGATCACCGCCGAGGACCTGGAACAGATGGGGGCAAAGAACATCACCGAGGCACTGGAGCGCATCCCCGGCGTCTACAACACCTCGGCCAACGGTTCGTCGTTGTCGATTCGCGGCACGCGCAGCTCCATGGCCGGCGGCCCGGTGATCCTGATCGACGGCGTGGCCCAGAATTACGGCAACTACCGCCGCGAGGAACTGGACATCATTCCGGTCTCGCAGATTGAACGCGTCGAGGTGCTGCGCTCAGCCGGAATTGCCTATGGGCCGGGCGCGGCGCGCGGCGTCATCAACGTGATCACCAAAAAGGGGCAGGACGACAAGCCGGCCAATGGACACCTCTCGACCAGTTACGGTTCCTGGGGAACCTCCAACCTCTCCGGCGGCGTCGACGGCAGGCTCAATCAGTGGGATTATCTTGCCGACCTCAATTTTTTTCACACCGACGGCTACGAAGAAGAGGCAACCGAGCGCGCCGCTGGATTATTGAAATTGGGGTACAATCTGTCGGAACAAACCCGCATCGGGGTGCGCGGCAACTGGGTGAGTCTGGACAGCGACACGGCCTACGATTTAGCCAAATATCAGTGGCAATTGGACAATTACCGCAGAGACGGTCATTTCCCCAAATCGGAAACCGACCCCAGACTGGTCTGGCACAACACCAAGGAGCAGGATTCCGGGGTGTACGCGCTTGATTTTGCGCACAACGGGCCGCAACTGTTCATGGACGGCACGCTGGCCTACACCCACTACAACGAGGTCTACTTCGACAACCAGGATCTCTACACCTCCACCTCCAAGGCCCGTGGCGACTGGGACGACCGCGTCCAAAACACCTACACCGCATCGCTTGCGGGCGGCTATCGGCTCGATTTCGGCGCGCTGGATTACACGCCCTCCGTGGGCGTGAACGTGGAGGAGGTGGATTTTACCCAGCGAAAATTCTATCCCTACGATCCGCGGCTCACTGCGGCGAGCAACAGAAGCGCCAAGGCCAAAGCCGACGTTGACCTGGCGGAAACCACCACCGGGCTGTATTGGGACAACGACTTGCTGCTCAATGATCATTGGGGCCTGAAGATCGGCAACCGGGTGGATCAGGTGGACATGACCTTTGAAACCAAGGAACCAATTCGGCTGGACATCGAAGACACCATGTGGAGTTGGACCGTGGCCCCTTCCTATCATTTGACGGCCGACGCCAATCTCTATTTTTCGGTGGGCCGCAACTACTGGTTTCCCTCGCCCCAATACTATTACTGGGCGGCCAGTTACGGCAGCCCCAACAACCTTCCGGAAGATTTGCAACCGGAAGAATCCCTGACCTATGAGGTGGGGTACAAGCATCATCTGGGACGGTCGCTCAACATCGCCCTGACCACCTATTTTGCCGAAACGGCGGACAAATTCGGCGGCTATTATGAAGACGGCGAATACATGGGACAGAAAAACACCGGCGACGCCGAAACCTACGGGGTGGAGGCGGAGCTTGACGGCCGGCCCCTGGATTGGTTGGGCTATCGCCTCTCCGGCGCCTATATCCAGGCCGAGTGGACCTCGGGCACGGCCCGGATTAAGGAGCACCCGTCCAACGCCACGGTCAGCGCCGATCTCGACGGCTATCAGGTCAACGGCATCCCCGAGTGGACCGGCCGCATCGGGCTCGATTTCTATCCCTGGGCCGGGTGGAAGGCCAGCCTGGACACGGTTGTCTGCGGCGAATACTACCTCGATTACACCAACCGCCTGACCTATCCGTCGAAAACCACCTTCGACGCCTCGGTTTCCTACTCCTGGGACAAATACAAGGTCTGGATTCTCGGCAAAAACATCCTGGACGAGGACGTGGAGCGGGCCATCAACAGCGACGGCGAATTGACCGGGGTCAACGGTTCCCCCAAAACCGCCTACTATGTGTTGGACGGGGTGTATGTTGAAGCCGGCCTCAGCGTGAAATTTTAAACCGGATCAATGGCGCATTCCGGTTGCAATGGCTGGCCTGCGGCATGCCGCACCACCCCGCAGGCCGTTTTTTTGCGCAATCGGCAAGGCGGCGCCCTGGACGCGGGGAGCGAACCCATTGCGTCGTTTCTCTTGACAATTTTTACGCCATCGGTTCTATGTCGGACAGTTCAGGTGTTCGCAAGAACTTCAAAGGGAACCTCGTGCAAATCGGGGACGGGCCCGCCGCTGTAACCGGGGACGAGCGCTGCACATAATGTCACTGACCAAAAAGTCGGGAAGACGCAGCCAGTAGAATGAACCGGGAGTCAGAAGACCTGCCTGAATGTCAGGAGACGACTGCGAGGACGGCGGCGTACCCGGTTTATAGTATTTCTGCGGATAAAAGGGCTATCCCGGATCGATTTTTTCGATCCGGGATTTTTTTTGCCCGACCGCACCTAACCCGGCCATCCTTTGTTTTCGCCTCCCCCACTCCATTGGTGCGAGGAACTCATGCAAAGGAACCAAGATACATTCCCCCTCCTGCAGTGCATCGGGTTGCCGATTGACGGCGGCCGAGTCTCTTCCAGCGACCTGGAGCCGACAACAACGCGGCCATCGGGTCCAGCCGTTTCCCCAGCCTTCCTTTTCCCCTTCGCGCCTGAAGAACAGGGCGCGGTTGACGGCGCCCACAGCGCGGCAACAGGCCTGCGAGACCAGAGCAAGGCCGCTCGTTATTCGCTGCTGCTCCATGCTGTGGTTGTCCTGGCCGCCTTTCTCTTCAGCCACTATGCCGACCAGACGCAACCGCCGCCGGCGCTGGATTGTTCGATCATCATGACTGGATCAACAACAGCCCTGGCCGGAGATGCGGTCGATGGCGGGGATTCGGCCGATGGCGCCGATACCGCCGATGCCGCACAACAGTCCCCGCCTGTGACCACGGTCCCCAAAAAGACGGTTGTCGCCGCAAAAAAAGCGATCACCCAACCAGCGCCTCACCAGCGAAAAATCGTCCCCAAATTCAAAGAACCTTCGCCGCCAGCGGATGCCAAGCAACCAATCCCCTCTGCAATCACCGAGCAGGTTCAGGAGGTTGAGCGCTCCCCCCTCGTTGCCAAGGATCAACACCCGGAATCGACGGCAGCCAGTGCGTCGTTATCGCCAGGTTCGCCAGGTTCGGCAGGTTCGGCAAACAGCGCGGCAAACAACGCAAACGCTGCAGGTGCAAACGCAGACGCACAGTCAGACGCAGAGGCCGGAGCCCATCCCGGCGCAACGGCGAAATCCGGCCAGGGGCAAGCCGCCGCCAAGCATCAAGGGGCAAACGGCGGCGGATTGTTCACCGCCGGCCAGCTCGACGGCCCGCTGACCGCCTTGACCAAAACCCCGCCGGTCTATCCCCGTGCCGCCAAGCAACGCAACACCGAAGGATGGATCAAGGTCAAATTTGTGGTCAACGAACAGGGCCATGTGGATCAGGTCACGATCCTGGACGCCGAGCCCAAGGATGTTTTTGAACAGAGCGTCCTGCGCTGCATGCACGAATGGCGCTTCAAACCTGGAACCGTCGGCGGCCGGGCGGTCAAGGCCCTGGTCGAGCAGACGATTTCCTTCAAACTGCAATAACGGCGCAAACCGCCTCGGCTTGCCCATGGATTGCCCATAGATTGCCGATACCCAATACCGCTTCGTCGTTGAGAGCGTTCAAAACCAAGCACAAGGAGAGAACAAACCGTGAACACCGCAAGCCGCATCCGCCTGAACCCTATGCTGTTCGCCCTGGCGCTGGCGCCGCTGGCGGCCCCGCCTGCCGGAGCCGAGGACGAGCTGGCCGCGCAACTCGCTGAGGAGATGGTGGTCACGGCCAGCCGCACCGAGGAGCGTCCCATCGACGTGCCGGTCTCCACCCAGGTGATTACCAGCGACCAGATCGAGATGTCCGGCGCCGCCGACGTCAGCGATTTGATCGCCAAATACGTGCCCGCCCATCTCCACAAGTACAGCGGCATGGACAGCGCCATCGGCCTGCGGGGCTTTCGCACCGACACCCTGGGCATGGACCTCAACGGTTCGGTCCTGATCCTGATTGACGGCCATCGCGTCGGCACCGGCAACGCGGCCAAGCTCAATCTCGACCGGATCGAGCGGGTTGAGGTTATCAAGGGCCCGTCCTCCGCGCTCTATGGCTCGTCGGCCATGGGCGGGGTCGTCAATCTGATCACCAAAAAGGGCGACGGCAAACTGGGCGGGTCCGTCGGCGCCGAGGTCGGCAACTTTGAGAGCTACAAGGGATTGGTCAGCGCCGGCGGCGAGGTTAACGAAAAATTCCGCTTCTTTGCCGCAACCAGCGCCGAGGGCAGCGACGATTATTCCGACCCGACCTTTGGCCAGGTGTTTAATTCGGGCGAGACCAAAAAAAATGTCGGCGGCAATTTCATCTACACCTTCAACGACAACCACGAACTGCGCCTGGGCGGCAACTATGCCGACCTGAACGGGGAAAATCCAGCCTGGGACGGGTATGCCACCTATTCCTCCTACGACCAATCAACCAGCCAGGACAGCGACAAAAGCACGGGCTACACCGACCTGGAATACAACGGCGATTATCTGGGCGGCACACTCCACTGGAAGGGGATGGCCTACTTTCTCTGGGATAAAAACCAATGGAACTGGGGAGCGGTTGATCCTGATTCGGATCAAACCAAATATGTCGATGAAACCCTGGGAACCGATCAGCAGCTCAGCTGGAAGATGAACGCCTGGAACACCCTGCTGCTTGGTTTCACCCTGGAAAGTCTGGAGAGAAAGACCTCCGCCTATGCCAATTATTCGCCGGAAACGCCCTCCTCGCCCGGCCTTGATTTTGACAACCAAGCTGTTTTCGTGCAGGACTCGCTCGACCTCCTGAACAACCGGGTCAACCTGATTGCCGCCGCCCGGTACGACCGTTTTGAGGTCGGCACGCATCAGGGAGAGACCGGCGCTTTCACCGATTTTGACGAAAAATCGGAAGACTACACCCATCTTTCACCAAAAATCGGCGCTGGGGTTAAATTTTTCGACGAGTTGCTTCGGATCCGGGCCAATCTGGGCGAAGGATTCAAGTCGCCCACCGCGGATCAGTTGGCCGCCGATTACGTGCACGCAGGCAGCCGCTTTGTCGGCAATCCAAACCTGGAGCCGGAAACCAGCAGGACTTACGACCTCGGTTTCGACATTTTCCATGATCCGCTGACCCTGAAGGCGGGCTATTTTCACACCGATTACCAGGACAGGATCGAGCGCTACTACTCCGACGCGCTCGGGGCCTACACCTATGACAACCTCGCCGGCGACGCCAAAATAGCCGGGTACGAAATCGGGGTCGAATGGGCGGCGGGCAAAACCTTGCATCTGCCCTTTGCCGCCTCGCTGTGGTCGAACATGACGTTCAACGCCGTCAAGGAAGACGACGACGGCGCCGACCTCAAGTACATCTCGGATTACGAGCTGAAATCCGGCTTGGATCTGAACTATCAGGGATTCGGGACCCAACTCAGCCACACCCTGGCAGGGCCGCAGACCATTGACAATTGGGACACGTATCCCTCGTCTGTTGAGGAAAAAAGCAGCTTCGATTACTGGGATCTGACCCTACGCTATCGCTTTGCCGAGCGCTGGGAAGTCAAGGGAAGCGTCCTCAACCTCTTTGACCAGGAGGTGGAATGGGTGCGCGGCTACCTCATGCCCGAGCGCAACTACCGCGTCGGTCTCACCTACCGTTTCTGACGACGCCCTGGTGGGACGAATGTTTTTCCCATCGATTAGCGGCAGATCTGCGCGACGATCTCCCCGTCCGGAGCAACCAATTCCACCACCAGCGGCATGGCGCCCACAGCGTGGGTGGAACAGGCCAGGCAGGGATCAAAGGCGCGAATGACGGCCTCAATCCGGTTGAGCAACCCTTCGTGCAAGCGGCCGCCGGTGAGGTAGTGCTGAGCGGCCTGGAGGATGCCTTTGTTCATGGCCAGATTGTTGTGGCCGGTGGCAATGATCAGATTGGCCCACTCAATCAAGCCGTCCTCGTCAACCTTGTAATGATGGATCAGGACGCCGCGCGGGGCCTCGGTCATGCCGACCCCTTCCCGGTTGTTGAGCCCGGCCTCGGCCCGGACATGGGGATCAAGGATGGTGGGGTCGGTCAACAGCAGTTCAATCATTTCCACCGCGTGCAGCATTTCGATCAGCCGGGCGTAATGGTAATGAAAGGAACTGCTCACCGGCCCTGCATCCAGGCTGCGGAAGGCGGTCAGTTCCCGGTCGGCCAGTTCAGTGCCGCAGGCGGCGGCGATGTTCAGCCGGGCCAGCGGTCCCACCCGGTACATGCCGCCGGGGTAGCCGAGCGGTTTGTAATAGGGGAATTTGAGAAAGGTCCACGGCTCCACCGCCTCGCCGATGTAGGTTTGATAGTCTCCAGCAGCGAGGCCGTCGGCAACCGCAGCGCCCTGGGCGTCGATAATCCGCACCCCGCCGTCGTAATATTCAAGCCGGCCGGCCTTGTCGGTCAGGCCGAGAAAGAGACTGGGAAAGCGGGCAAAAATGCGGATGTATTCCTCGTACTGTTCCAGGGATTGTTTCAATCGAACCAGGTGGTTGGCCGCCAGCGCCTTGATTTCTGGGATCTCGCTGAGAATGGCGTCCCGCGCTGTTTGCTGCAGGGGCGCATTCACCCCTCCGGGGACCACCCAAGTGGGATGAATCCGTCGTCCGGCAAGCCGCTCAATGACCTGCTGACCGAATTGGCGCAACCTGATGCCGTCGCGGGCAAACTGAGGCTCGATTTTGGCGATGTTAAAGAAATTTCGCGTCTCCGGCGGATGATCCATCCCGAGCAGCAGATCCGGGGCGGCAAGGTAGAAAAAGCTGAGGGCGTGAGATTGAATGATTTGGCCAAAATTCAAGATCCGCCGCAGGTTTTTCGCGGTGGGGGGAATGGCGACCGCCAGCAACTGATCGCAGGCCTTGGCCGAGGCCAGTGCGTGGCTGACCGGGCAAATGCCGCAGGTGCGCGCCGTCAGCGCCGGCATTTCAAAAAAGGGTCGCCCGACGATGAATTGTTCAAACCCCCGCACCTGGGTGACCTGGAAATGGGCGTCATGGACCGCGCCGTTGCAATCAAGCAGCAGACTGATCCGGGCGTGGCCTTCAATGCGGGTGATCGGCTCGATAACGATGCGCTGTTCCATGGCAGATTCCTAGGCGCCAAATCGGGTGAGTGCAGGCAGATCGACGGCGCGGCCTGCAACCAGCGCGCCGAGCGCGGCAAAGAGGGTGTCGGCGGAGGGCGGGCATCCGGGGATAAAAAAATCCACCGGAACAAACCGGTGCAGCGGCAGGGCGTGTTCGTTCAATGCCGGCAGATGGCTTGCAGGGATTTGGGCGTTGAGGTGTTCCCGTTCGAGGTAGACGCCCTGCAGAATTTTTTGGCCGCCCAAGACGTTGCGCATCGCCGGAATGTTGCCGGTGACAGCGCAGTCGCCAAGCGCAATCAGCAGGCCGGTTCGCCGCCGCACCATGCGCAGCTTTTCCTCATCCTCGGCGGAACTGACCGCGCCTTCAACACAGGCGACGTCCACCCCCTCGGGGAAGATCTTCACATCAACCAGCGGGCTGTAGACAAAATCGACCATGTCGGCCAGATCGAGCAGGCGTTGGTCCAGGTCGAGCAACGACATGTGGCAGCCGGAGCAGCCGTCGAGCCAGAGGGTTGCAAACCGCAATTTTTTCATCTTTGCTCCGTGGCGCGATTAGCAACCAGCGTGGGCAACGCCGGTCGTTGTTTCCGCATTTCGGCTACAGCCAGGCCCTTTTCAAACAAGGCTCCGGTCGGGCAGACATGGACGCACTTGCCGCATCCGGTGCAGGTTTCCGAGTCGCCCCAGGGCGCGTCGAAATCCGCCATAATCAGGCTGCGGATGCCGCGATTTTTCACATCCCAGGTGTGCGCGCCTTCAATCTCGGCGCACACCCGGACGCAGCGGGTGCAGAGGATGCAGCGGTTGTGGTCCAGGACAAAGCGGCGGTGCGAGGCGTCAACGGCCAGAGTCGGATAGCGGCAGGGAAAACTGATGTGGTCGACCCCGAGCTCGCTGGCCAGATCTTGCAGTTCGCAATGGCCGCTCGCCACACAGACCGCGCAGACGTGGTTGCGCTCGGAAAAGAGCAGCTCGATTATGTTGCGGCGATAATCGCGCAGCCGCTCGGTCTCTGTGGTCACCTCCATGCCTTCCTGGATGCGGGTGACGCAGGCGGGATGCAGTTTCGCGCTGCCGGCGATTTCCACCATGCACAGCCGACAGGAACCTTGAGCGGAAAGCCCTTCGAGAAAGCAGAGCGTCGGGATGAAAATGTCGTTTGCTCGCGCCGCCTCAAGGATGGTCTCCCCGGCTTGGGCGCTAACCTGGCGGCCGTTGATGGTCAGGTTGAGCGTCTGTGCGGTCTCCGGGGGATGGGGAGGTATGGGCGTCATAGCTGGCCCTCCTGGTGCGGACCGCTGGGATCCGCCATCCGGTCGAGGTATTCCTGACGAAAATATTTAAGGGTGCTGAGAACCGGATTGGGCGCCGATTGGCCAAGACCGCAGAGGCTGGTGGTCTTGACCAGATCGCAGAGCGTCTCCAGAGCGGCAAGATCGTCGGCAGAGGCCTGGCGATCACAGAATTTCTGCAGCAGGCTGTGGATCTGCGCCGTGCCCACCCGGCAGGGAACGCATTTGCCGCAGGACTCTTCCATGCAAAATTCCATGAAATATTTGACAATGTCGACCATGTTCGAGGTGTCGTCCATCACGATCATCCCCCCTGAGCCCATGATTGATCCCAAGGCGCTCAAACTTTCGTAACTGATCGGCGCGTCCAGGTGTTCCGCCGGGATGCAGCCCCCCGAGGGGCCGCCGGTCTGCACCGCCTTGAAGGCGTGTCCGTCGGGGATGCCGCCGCCGATCTCAAAGACGATTTCACGCAGCGTCATGCCCATGGGAACTTCGACCAGACCGGCATGTTTGATCCTTCCGGTCAGGGCAAACACCTTGGTCCCTTTGCTCTGTTCTGTGCCTTGGGCGGCAAACCAGGCCGCGCCGCGTGCAATGATCAACGGGATGTTGGCGTAGGTTTCGACATTGTTGATCAAGGTGGGGCTGCCCCAGAGTCCGTTTTCCGCGGGATAGGGCGGCTTGGGCCGAGGCGTGCCGCGCCGGCCTTCGATGGATTCGATCAGGGCGGTTTCCTCGCCGCAGACAAAGGCCCCGGCGCCCAGCCGGAGCTGCACGGTAAAATCAAAGGAGGTCCCGCAGACGCCCTGGCCCAGCAGGCGATTTCGTTCGGCTTCGCGGATGGCCAGTTGCAGCCGTTTCACCGCCAGCGGATATTCGGCCCGCACATAGATAAACCCCGTATGCGCGCCCACTGCGTAGGCGGCGATCAGCATCCCTTCCAGCACCGCGTGGGGGGTGCTTTCAAGCACCGAGCGATCCATGAACGCGCCGGGATCGCCCTCGTCGGCGTTGCAAATCAGATACTTCCTCTCGCCTGCGGCCTGGGCCACCGTCGCCCATTTCAGGCCGGTGGGATACCCGGCGCCGCCGCGCCCCCGCAGTCCGCTTTCCCCAACAATGCGAAGGATCTCCGGCGGGCTCATCGCCGTAATCGCGTTCACGGCCGAGGCGTAGCCGCCCGCCGCCAGGTAATCGTCGATGTTTTCCGGATCGATGCGGCCGGAAAGGGCCAGCACCTTTTTTTGCTGTTTGCTGAAAAAAGGAAGATCTGCAGGCAACAGCAACCGTTGCACCGGCTCTTTGCCCAGCGCGGCGACAATTTCGCCTGCGTCCTGCGGGGTGACGGTCTGGTAATACACCGCATCAGGCAGAACCAGGACCAGCGGTCCCAGGGCGCAAAGGCCCATGCAGCCCGCCTTTCTCACCAGGATCTGTTGTTCCAATCCTTGCGCGGCGATTTCCTTTCGCAGCGCCTTGATGATTTCGTCATTGTGCAGGCAGCCCAGGCCGGCGCACACCAGCAGGTGATGGGAAAAAGCGTCCAGAACCTGCTGCCGTTGTTCCGCCTGCTGTTGCAATGCTTCACGCTGCGTCATTCAGCCACTCCCTGATCATTGCGGTGGATTCCGCCAAGCTCTTTTTGGCGATAATGCTGCCGTCGGCAATGACGACCGGGGCCAACGCGCAGGCGCCGACACAGCGCACCTCAAGCAGGGAAATCCGGTTGTCGGTCGTGGTGTCGCCGGGTTTGAGTTGGTAGTGCTCCTCCATCCAGGCGAGCACCCGGTCGTTGCCCTTGACGTGACAGGCAGTGCCGGTGCAAACAACCAGGGTGTGTTCGCCTTTGGGTTTGGTTTTGAAATGGTTGTAAAAGGTGACAACGCCGTACACCTTGCTGGGCGGCGTTTTGAGGCGGGCGGCGATGTGCCTGAGGGTGTCGGCGTCCAGGTAGCCAAAGGCGTCCTGGGCCGCGTGCAGGGTTTCGATCAGGGCGTCCTGCCGGAAATCATGGCGTCGCATGACCCTGTCGATGGTTTCCCAGCGTTTGTCTTGGAGATGAAGGTCGGAAGGCGGGGTGGGCATGCGTTGTCTCCTTTCAAAAAAGGACGTGTGACCGCACTGGCAAGATACCCTGTTCAACAACAGAAGGCCCGATTTTTTGTTGCAGGCTACTCCTCCTTCTTCTCCCCGCCGCCACCGCCGCCAAAGCCCGGCAGCTCCAGGGGGCTGACCGCCGGTTTTTTGGGGCTGCCGGTGATGTCGGAGACGCGGCGCACGGCGCGATTGGCGATCCGTTTGCCCTTGGCGCTGACGCCCTTGATCAGGCAGTCGTCCAGGTCAAGTTCCACAGCATTGTATTTGGCGCGCGCCGACGGAGCCAGACTGGCCCGCACCCGCACCCCTTCCTTGCCCAGCAGCAGCAGGAGAATGGTGGAGCGCTTGTCCGCCTCGAACAACCGGTATTCGCGGTTGAGGATGAATTTCGGGGTGGCGAAGCGTTTGATGTAGGCGAGGTTTTCCGGGCCGTGGCGGTAGATCAGGTTAAACACCAGATCGTTTTTCACCAGTCCCATCCAGTACAACTCCGGGCCGACAAAGAGCTTGTCCGGGACCGGAACCACCTTGTACAGGCCGTCTTTGAAGATCAACAACAGCCGGTCGTATTCGGAGCAGCAGAGTTCGATGTCGGCGCTCGCCTCCTCGGCCTTGATTTTGTGGCCGACAAAGCCGGTCTCGCGGTGATAGCCGACCGTCAGGTTGGACAGGGCCGCCGCCCGGGCGTCGACCTCGTCAAAGGAGCGCAACTCGCTCTTGCGGGGAAACATCGGCCCGTACTTGGCGTTCAAATCCTCAATGTAGCCGATGGTGAAGCCGATCATGTCGGTCAGATGCTTTTTGATCTGGGCAATCGCCTTCTCGATCTCGCGCAGCTCCTTCTGCTGGCGGTTGATGTCAAAGCGCGAGATGCGGCGGATTTTGATCTCCAGCAGCCGCTCGACGTCCTCGCCGGTGAGCTTGCGCTTCAACTCCCCGGCAAAGGGCTCCAGGCCCAGGCGCACGGTGGCCAGCACCTCCTTGTAGTTGGTCTTCTCCTCGATCTGCTTGTAGAGCCGCTCCTCAATGAAAATCTGCTCGAGCTTGCGGGCGTGCCATTTTTCCTCAAGCCGGTCCAGCTCGATGCGCAGCTCGCGTTCCAGATTCACCACCAGCCGGTCAGTGTTGCGCCTGAGCACCTCCTCGACCTCGAGCTGCCGGGGCATGTTCTCTTCAATGGATATCAGGCTGGGCGAGACGCTCAGTTCGCAATCGGTGAAGGCGTACAGGGCGTCGATGGTTTCTTCCGCCAGCACGCCGCGCGCCAGCTTGATTTCCACTTCGACCTTCTCGGCGGTGTAGTCGTTGATCGAGGCGATTTTCAGTTTGTTGGCCTTGGCCGCCTTTTCAATCGATTCGATCAGCGATTGGGTGGTGATGTTGTAGGGCAGCTCGGTGATGACAATGGTTTTCGAATCTGGCTGCTCCAGCTTCACCCGGCAGAGCAGGCGGCCGTTGCCGTGATTGTAGTCGGCGACGTCGATGATCCCGCCCCGGAGGAAGTCGGGATAGAGGATGAATTCCTTGCCGCGCAGGTAGTCAATCTGGGCCTGGAGCAGTTCGGAAAAGTTGTGCGACATGATCTTGGTGGCCATGCCCACGGCAATGCCCTCGGCCCCCAGCAGCAGCAACAGCGGAATCTTGGCCGGCAACCGCACCGGCTCCTGCATGCGGCCGTCGTAGGAGTCGATGAATTCGGTCAGTTCCTTGTTGAACAGGGTCTCGCGCGCCAGCGGCGACAAACGGCACTCGATGTACCGGGGGGCCGAGGCCTGATCGCCGGTGAAGATGTTGCCGAAGTTGCCCTGCCGATCCACCAGATAGCCCTTGTTGGCCAGGTTGACCAGGGCGTCGAAGATCGACTGGTCGCCGTGGGGATGCAGCTTCATGGTCTCGCCGACCACGTTGGCCACCTTATGGAAGCGGCCGTCGTCCATGTTGTGCAGGGTCTGCAGCAGCCGCCGCTGCACCGGCTTGAGGCCGTCGTCGACGTCCGGGATGGCCCGCTCGCGGATGACGTAGGAGGTGTAGTCGAGGAAATTGGTGTCGAACAGTTGGTGCAGTTTGCCGCGCTGCGGCTCAACGGTCTCGCTCATACCGGCCTCACGATCAGGTGGTCCATGATGTACTGTTTCCGTTCCGGGGTGTTCTTGCCCATGTAAAATTTCAGCACCCGGCTGACCTCGCTCAAGGAGTCAATCCGCACCTGTTTGATGCGCATGTCCGCGCCGATAAACTGCTTGAATTCGGGCGGCGAGATCTCGCCCAGCCCCTTGAAACGGGTCATTTCAATCGAGCGGTCGGCCTTGCTCTTGGCCTTGAGGGTCTGGATGGCCGCCTCCATGTCCTGGTCGGAATAGCAGTAGATGGTCTTTTCCTTGTTGCGCACCCGGAAGATCGGCGTCTCCAGGATGTAGACCCGCTCATGTTTGACCAGCAGCTCGAAATAATGAAGGAAAAAGGTGAGCATCAGGTTGCGGATGTGGAGCCCGTCCACATCCGCGTCGGTGGCCAGGATGACCTTGTCGAAGCGGAGGTCGTTGATCGATTCCTCAATGTTGAGCGCCTGCATCAACGAGTACATCTCCTCGTTTTTGTAGAGCACGTCCAGCCGCTGGCCGAGCACGTTGAGCGGCTTGCCCTTGAGGCTGAACACCGCCTGGGTCATGGGATCGCGGGCGCTGACGATCGAGCCCGCGGCGGACTGGCCCTCGGTGATGAACAGCATGTTCTCGCGGCCCGCCTTGGAGGCGTTGCCGCGCGAGGGATGGTATTTGCAGTCCTTGAGCTGGGGGATCTTGAAGGCGATTTTTTTTGCTTTGGCCTTGGCGTCGCGGCGCACCGACTGCAGTTCGCGCCGCACCCGCTCGTTGCGCTGCACCTTGTCGACAAAGACCTCGGCGGTCTCCGGGTACTTGTACAGATGGGTGGCCACCGCGTCCTTGACCGTGTTGACGATGCCGGTGCGGATGTCGGTGTTGCCGAGCTTGTTCTTAGTCTGCGACTCGAACACCGGTTCCTGCACCTTGACCGCCAGGATGCCGACAATGCCGTCGCGGACGTCGAGGCCGTTGAATTTCTTGCCGGTAAACTCGTTGATGCCCTTGAGGATGCCCTCGCGAAAGGCGGAAAGATGGGTGCCGCCCTCACTGGTGTAGGTGCCGTTGACAAACGAAAAATAGGACTCGCCGTAGTCGTCGGTGTGGGTGAAGGCGAATTCCAGGGCCTTGTCGGCAAAATGGACCGGCGGGTAGATGCGCTCGCTGCTGACCTCGCGATCAAGCAGATCAAGCAGCCCGTTTTTGGAAAAAAACAGGGTTCCGTCCAGGTAGAGGCTGAGGCCGGCGTTGAGGTAGGCGTAGCGCCACAGCCGCTGCTCCACGTATTGCGGGTCGTAGCGGTACTGGGCAAAGCTCTCGCCGTCGGGGAGGAACTCCACCAGGGTGCCGTTCTTTTCCTTGGTCTCGCCTTCTTCCTCGCTCTGGAGCACGCCCTGGGCAAAGACCGCCGTCTTGTAGCAGCCGTCGCGGAAGGCGGTGACCGTAAACCGGGCTGAGAGGGCGTTGACCGCCTTGGTGCCGACGCCGTTGAGGCCGACCGAGAATTGAAAAACATCGGTGTTGTACTTGGCGCCGGTGTTGATCACCGAAACGCATTCCACCACCTTGCCCAGCGGGATACCGCGGCCGTAATCGCGCACCCGGCAGAGGCCGTCGTCGCCGACATGGATGTCGACCCGCTTGCCGTGGCCCATGATGAACTCGTCAACCGCATTGTCCAGGATCTCTTTGAGGAGGATGTAGATGCCGTCGTCCGGATGCGAACCGTCGCCCAGACGGCCGATGTACATGCCCGGCCGTTTGCGGATGTGCTCCAGCGAACTGAGGGTTTTGATCTTGGATTCGTCGTATTGGTGCTCGGTCATGGTTGCGTCAGGTGGATGGGGGGTTGGACTGTTGCTCAAAAAATGCAGAAACAGGGATAAACATCGGCAGCGCCGCACTGTACTGACCTCGTTCCGTCAAGTCAAAGAAAAGCGCGCTGTGGCCCTATTCTAGGTGGCCTGACCAAGAGGGTTTCGGAAGCATTCCGCCAATTTTTTCGCCGTCATCGACCTTCGGGAGAGATCTCCGAGAAATGATGCGTCGAGATTTCTCCCAACGGTCGAGATGACCAACAACCACGCGCTGCTTTAAAAATGGAAACGGAATATAACTCCTGTCCCATTTCACCGTCTTCGCCGTCTCTGCGGCCTGGCCGCTGCCGGCTGCAAAGCGATTTTTGTTTGCAAACAAACCGATTATGGTAGAAGGGGGCTTTTGCTTGCCCCTTTTTCTCTACCGGAACGGATATGGAAACGGTTTTTTTTCGCCAGATGTTCTCGCCGCGCATGCTGGTGTCTTTTCTGATGGGGTTCGCCTGCGGGGCGCCGTTGCTGCTGACCTCCTCGGTGCTCCAGGCCTGGATGACCGAACAGGGCGTGGACCTGTCGGTGATCGGTCTGTATTCCCTGGTGGGCCTGCCCTACACCCTGAAATTCCTCTGGGCCCCGGTGTTTGACCGCTACACCTTGCCGTTTCTGGGTCGGCGTCGCGGCTGGATGCTGATCACCCAATTCGCCCTGATTCTAGCCCTGGTCGCCTTGGGCTTGACCAATCCGGCGCAAACCCCCTGGCTGGTGGCGGTTGCGGCCTGCGTCGTCACCTTTTTTTCCGCCTCCCAGGACATCGTCATCGACGCCTACCGGCGAGAGGATTTAAGCGACAACCAACTCGGGCTGGGCAGTTCGCTCTACGTCAACGGCTACCGGCTTGGCATGCTCCTGGCCGGCAGCGGTGGCCTGATTCTGGCCGATCACGTCTCCTTTGCCCAGGTTTATGTGCTGATGGCGGGCTCGCTGCTGGTCGGCGTGGTTACCACCCTGCTGTGCCGGGAACCGCCGTTAGTCAAGGGCACGCCCCGAACCTTCCGCGAAGCGATCATCAACCCCTTTGTCGACTATTTCAGCCGGGATCGGGCCTTGCTGCTGTTGCTGTTCATCCTGCTGTACAAGCTGGGCGACCAGATGGCCTCGACCCTCACCACCCCGTTTTACCTGTCGCTGGGATTCAGCAAAACTGAAATCGGCGCGGTGGCCAAACTGTTTGGTTTTTGGTCGGCCATTGCCGGCGGCCTGGTCGGCGGCGCGATCCTGCTGCGCATCGGCATCATCCGCAGCCTGTGGATATTTGGCTTTCTCCAGGCCGCCGCCATCCTTAGCTTTTCGGTGCTGGCGCTGATGGGCCACTCGCTGGTCGGGCTGGCGGTCGCCATTGTTTTGGAACAACTCACCAGCGGCATGGGCACCAGCGCCTATGTGGCCTACATGGCCTCGTTGACCAACAAAAGATTCACCGCAACCCAGTATGCGCTGCTTTCCAGCTGCATGGGCATTCCCCGGGTGATCATCGCGGCGCCGGCCGGGTGGCTGGCCGAATCCCTGGGCTGGCCGCTGTTTTTTGTCGGATGCGCCGTGGTCGCCGTGCCCGGTTTGCTGCTCCTGCCGATGGTGGCGGCGCAATACCGTCAGGATGCGCAATAACATTGTGCGACCCGGTGCTGTTGTAGTACATTAGCGCTTTAATCCGACACCCTTAACCTCACGTTTCACTCTATCGGAAAACCAGATGGCGATAAAAATCTACAACACCCTGACTCGCAAGAAGGAGCCCTTGCGCCCCATCGAAGAGGGCCACGTCAAACTCTACGTCTGCGGCATCACCAGCTACGATTATTGTCATATCGGCCACGCCCGCTCCGCCCTGGTGTTTGACATGGTGGTGCGTTACCTGCGCCATTGCGGCTACAAGGTCACTTTTGTTCGTAATTTTACCGATATTGACGACAAAATCATCAACCGGGCCAACGAGCAGGGCATTGACAGCGCCACTCTGGCCCTGCGGTTCATCAACGAGTTTTACACCGACATGGACGCCCTCGGCGCCCTGCGTCCTGACCTTGAACCCAAGGCCACCGAGCACATCCCGGAAATGATCGGCCTGATTGAGGAGCTGATCGCCAAAGGCATGGCCTATCCTTCCGAGGGCGACGTCTATTTTCGGGTGGAGCGTTTTGACGGCTACGGACGCCTGTCCGGACGCGGTCTGGCGGATATGCAGGCCGGCGCGCGGGTGGAGGTCAGCGACAAAAAAGAGCATCCCATGGACTTTGTCCTCTGGAAAGGGGCCAAGCCAGGCGAGCCCAAATGGCCCAGCCCCTGGGGCGACGGGCGGCCGGGCTGGCATATCGAATGCTCGGCCATGAGCCGCAAGTATCTGGGCGAGACCTTCGACATCCACGGCGGCGGCAAGGATTTGGTGTTTCCCCACCACGAAAACGAGATTGCGCAGAGCTGCGGGGCCTCGGGCAAACCCTTTGCCAACCTGTGGATGCACCATGGATTCGTCACCATCAAAGACGAAAAGATGTCGAAATCGCTTGGCAATTTTCTCACCATCCGCGACGTGCTCAAGCAGTATGAGCCCGAGGTGCTGCGGTTGTTCATCTTTTCCACCCAGTACCGCAATCCGCTGGATTTCACCGAGACGGCCCTGCAGGATGCCCGCTCCGGGCTGGAGCGCATGTACGAATGCCTCGCCCAGATCGACGGCCTTCCTGCGGGCGATCCGGCTGGCGCCGCGGTTGTCGGCGACAAGGACCGCGCCCATCTGCACGCCCTGGTTGATCGTTTTCAGGCGGCCATGGACAACGACTTCAACACCGCCCAGGCTTTGGCCCATCTTTTCGACGCGGTCAAGCTGCTCAATAAAATTTTGCGAACCCTGCCGGCGCAACCGGCAACCGAGGATCTCCAACTGCTGCACGACACTGCAACCGTGTTTCGCGATCTGGCCGGCGTGCTCGGTCTGGTGCAACGCAATCCAGCGGAGGTGGCGGCAGGCGCCAAGGCCAAGGCAATGGACGGCGTCGATCTCGGCGAGGATGAAATCAACGGTTTAATCGTCAAACGCAACCAGGCCCGTGCCGCCAAGGACTGGGCAACCTCCGACGAGGTGCGCGATTACCTTCTGGCGCATCGCATTGTGCTCAAAGACAGCCCCGAGGGGACCACCTGGGAAGTGAAAAAGTAAACTCGACTCCGCTCTGGAGTCGCGAAATCAGGGAGAATCAATGATGCGCGCGCCAGTTGTTGCTGATCGTTTTTATCCCGGACATCCCGAGCAGTTGCAAGCCGCCCTGGATGTCCTTGTTCCGGTGGTGGCCGAGCAGAAGAAAAAAAAGGCCCTGGCGGTGATCATGCCCCACGCCGGCTACGTCTACTCCGGGGCGACCGCCGGCTTGACCATCGCCCAAGTGCAGGTTCCGCAAACGGTGCTGATCATGGGCCCAAATCACCACGGCCGAGGACCGGCCTTGGCGTTGAGCGGTGAGGATTGGCGCATGCCCTTGGGCGCAGCCCCGATTGACCGGGGGCTTGCGGCAAGCATCCTGCAGCATTCCGCGGTCTTCGTCGAAGACCAGGAGGCGCATCTGTTCGAGCATTCGATTGAGGTGCAGATCCCCTTTCTCCAGCAGGTGCAAAAGCAGCTCAAGATTGTGCCGGTGGTTGTTTCGCATATCGCCTACAGCCTCTGTGAGACAGCGGCCCACGAACTGGCCGCCGCCATCAGCAAGCAGCCGCAGCCGGTGCTGATGGTCGCCTCAAGCGACATGAGCCATTACGAGTCGCGTCAGCAGGCGACCAAGAAGGACAGGATGGCCATTGACCGCATCCTGGCCCTGGACCCGCAAGGATTGTACGACACGGTGCACGGCAAGCGCATTTCCATGTGCGGCGTTGTTCCCGCCGTCATCGCCCTGCTGGCGGCTCTAGAATTGGACGCAACCCGGGCCGAGTTGATCCGATACACCGATTCCGGCGAGGCCAGCGGCGACACCAGCCAAGTGGTCGGGTACGCCGGATTGGTCATCTCCTGATTGTAGCGCCATTCTCGTCGTCAGGCCCTCGACCGTCGTCTCGGGCTTGGATTTTTGCTTGACAACCGGCGTAAATTCTTCTATTTTCTGCCCACTTTCCCGCCTGCTGGGGGATGGTCTAACGGCAAGACAGCGGACTCTGACTCCGCTTATCGGGGTTCGAATCCCTGTCCCCCAGCCAAGTACATTCAAGCGCTTATCGAGCAATCGGTAAGCGCTTTTTTTGTTTTCCCCTAAAGCAGGGCACCTTGCTGCATTTTTTGTCGATTCCTATCAATGCAGAAGCAGAAGACCACACTTACGACGCACCCTCCTCGACAAGATGTTGCTGTGTGAAGCACGCCGATTTGTCGACGAACACAGTGAGGAGAATTCTCGTTATGGCTCGAGATTTCTCACTTCGTTTGCAATGACAGACCTTTGTCGACGATGTTTTGCGCAGTGCATCATGCTTCGCTTGATTTGGAAATGGAATAAACTGTTTTAAAGGGAAAGCCCGGAAATGATTTTTGCAGGTGTGCCGAACACCATTCGCTGCGCGGCCTCCGCGCCGACGATTTCGGCGGCCGCTTTAACGCCGCCGGAAAGTTGAGGCTTGCGATGAGTGCTGGAATGGGCGTCTGTGGCTATCACGTCCACTACCCCGGAACGCAGCAGGTGCTGCCCGCATTGTTGGGCATCCTTGCCGAATTCGCCTGTCAGGCTGCCGGCTGTTATTTGCACATAGCGGTTTTCTCCCATGAGATCCAATAATAATTGGGGATTGGACATGATGGAGGGATTGCGCTCCGGGTGGGTGATCACAGGTTTGTAGCCGCTGGCCACAAATTGCGCCAGGATGTCATTGGCATTCCTGGGCAAGTGGGTATGGGGAAATTCGATCAGGATATATTCTGTGTCGTTAATGGTAAATCCTTGCACCTGTGCAGGGCTAAACAGCACTGAAACGTCGGCGCCGGGCATGATGGAGACCGGGAGATCTTCCGTGCGCAACAGATGGTTCAGCCAGGAAACCCGGCGGCTGATTTCAACCGGATCGTACAGCCTGTCGTTGAGGTGAGGAGTTGCCACAATGGCGGCAATGCCGTCGGCGGCCGCCAATCTGACCATGGCCATCGACTCGTCAAAATTCTTGGGGCCATCATCGATGTCCGGTAAAATATGGCAATGTAAATCTATCATAGGAATTGTGGCGCTTGATATCCGAGCAAAGCCGCTGCTGCTGCTTTCCTGCACATTGTTGTGTTGGCCGATTTCCCCACTGCCTATTGCAGGGATGGGCAGGGGGGGAGAGCCGCCAGTTCGTTTCTCTGCCTGCGCATACACGCCGAGTCCGGCTTTGAGCAGGGAGTATTCCAAGAGCAGTTTATCAGTTTTTTCGCGTTCATGACGAAGCAGTGTGGTTAATTCAATCACCAACCTGTCGGTTGCTTGGTGCTCACCCTGAGCAATATTTTCATTTTGCCGGTCTATTTGCTGCTGCAAGTCGGCAATTTTTTCTTCCAATCTCTGGAGCCGCAGCATTTGGCTGTTATCGTGTTGTTCTAACTCGGCGAGAGCGTCAGCGCCATTGCCTTGTTCATTTGAGATAAGGCCAAATCCTTCCTTGTCGCGAATGACTTGCGACACAACGTCAATGTTGATTCGCTGCAGCGATTCCGCATAGCCATACACAAGTGCAGTATCACACAACAGGTTGATAATGCGCGGAATGCCTCCTGAGGCCTGATAAATAAGATCAAAGGTGTCGTGCTCAAATATATCCAAAGCCCCGCCCACTTTTTCCAGGCGAAAGGCTATATATTCTGCAAGTTCATCACGCTCCAACGCGCCAAGATGGTAATACACCGCTATGCGTTGGGAAAGTTGGGTCAGCTCAGCCGACTGTAATTTTTTTCTGAGATCAGGCTGGCCCACCAGCATAATCTGCAGCAGCATGTGTTCGTCTGTCTGCAGGTTAGAGAGCATCCGCACTTCTTCAAGGGATTTTATCGAAAGATTTTGTGCCTCATCAATAACCAGCAGCACCCGCTTGCCTTGCGAATACTTGGTGATCAGATAATGAAAAATTGCTTCTAACGACTTGGCTTTATTGTCAAACGATCCTTCCACCCCAAATTCATGCAGGACAAGGCTGATTAATTCGTCAGAATCGACATTGGTGTTGGAGATAACGCCAACATCAATATCGTCTTCAATCCTGTTGAGGATATGGCGGATGATTGTGGTCTTTCCTGCTCCAATGTCGCCGGTAAGAAGAATAAACCCTGAGCCTTCTGAAAGACCGTATTCAAGATAGGTCAGCGCATTTTGATGTTTTTTGCTGAGATATAAGAATTGAGGATTGGGCGTAAGATGGAAAGGCTTTTCTTTGAGACCATAGAATTTCTTATACATTGTCTGTAAACGTGACCACTCAAAGGGATGGATTGCAAATCATCCAGGAGAAAAACTGCAACGTGCAGGCGACCAAACAATGGCATATGCGCAGGAAAACCAATTGTTGTCTGGCCTGAATCAGAACTCAGGATTGGAAAATGCAGAAAATGTCCTCGGCAAGAGGCTCACATGGATGTCTTTTTTTGACGATTCAAAACAAAACCCAATAATTTTTCCTGCGGGAACAGGTCCATCGCCTTCTTGATCTCTTTTATAGAATTGCGGCCAACTTGGGTCACCATGACGATGCCGTCGACAAACGGAGCAAAGGTGATGGCATCAGCCCCGTCTAAAATACTGGGAAGATCAAAAATGACATAGCGATCCGGGTAGCGCGCCTTCATCTCGGCGACAAGATTTTTCATCTGCGGAGAACCCAACAATTCCGTGGTGTAATCGATGGTTTGCCCCCCGGAGATGAGCGTCATCTTTTCTATCCCCGGCCAACTGATAATTTCATCCAACGAGCATTCGCTCAGCAGATAATTGCCCAAGCCTTTGTCCGATTCGTATCCGAAACGCTTATGGACATCCTGTTTTCTTAAATCGCAGTCCACAAGCAAAACCGTCTGGTTAAACTCTTTGGCAAGGGTGATGGCGAGGTTGATGGACGTGAGCGTTTTCCCCTCACCGGGTTTGGTGCTGGTCACCATCAGGGTGTTCCATCCTTTCCCTTTGGTTTTCTGCATAATCTGGGCGCGAAGCACCTTGTAGGTGTCGATCTCGGGCGCGTTGGAGGTGATGCAGACGCATTTGTTTTCAATAAGCGCACCTTGATCAAACGCCACAGGAGCGGATTTCGTGTACACAGGGGCTTGCCAGCTCGCCTCGTTGTGATGTTTTTTTGTTGAAGCCACATCGCCCAAGCAGTCGGACGACTCGCTCAACACGGCTTCCTGACGTTCTTTCTGGGCCTTGTCAAGCGCTTTGCGTAAATTCATTGCAACAACTCCTATCCGTTAAATCGATCAAAGAGTAGAGACCGGTTCTTTTCCGTTTGCGACATCAGCCCACTGATCGTAGCGCGACAAGCGCAATCACGGCCATGACAAAAAGGACAAACAGCCCAATCACCTGGAAGATCACTGATTTTTTGGCCCAACGTCTTTCCCGTTCACTCTGAATTTCCGGGATGACGCTCAACACGGGAAAAGACGTCGCCTGGGCAAGTGCTTCGGCGCTCCGCACCGATTGATCGCTGAATTCGAGAAGCGCAACCGTGCCGACTCCGGCGCCAACGCCTAACACAATACCGATCAGCACAATCGCCATTCGATTGGGTTTGATCGGTTTCTCCGGCAACAAGGCTGGTTCCACCACGGTGAAGCGTTCGCCGTATTGATCCTTTTCCAGTCCTTGGGAAACCTGGGCTTCCATGTGCTTTTGCATCAGCTCGTTGTATTTCCGCAGCTGATTTTCCCGCTCATTGATCAGCGTTTTATAAGTTTCCTCAACCCGCGGCGTGGCCTCAATTAAGCCACGATATTTTGCCTGCTTCTGATCATTTTCCGTTATCTGCCGGGCCAATGAAGCCCTTTCCGACTGGGTGCTTGCCAGCTGCGCGGCCAGGGTGACATAGGCCGGATTATCGTTTTTTCCCGCCTTGGTCACCCCACCTTCGGAGGAAAGCTTCGCGATTTCAGCCTTTACCGCAATGACGTCAGGATATTGATCGGAAAAACGGGTTTTCAGGTTTGCCAACTGCAACCGCAACTCCTCCAACCGATTGCTCTGCATGGCCTGTTTGGGAATGCTCGCCAGTTGGGCTTCCAAGAAACTCTCTCGTTCCCGCAGTGTGCGGATCTGCTCGGAAAGCCGATCATTGTTGGCTTCTATATTCTGCAGGCTTTGCATATTCACTTGCAGCAGTTCCGGCAACTCGTTGAAATGTTTTTCCTTAAAGGCCGCTATGTTGGCATCGGACTCAGCCATGGCCTCTTTGACCCGATTGACCTCGTCGAGCAGAAAATTCGAGGCTGATCCCGCTTTTTTGGCGCGATCTTTGAGGTTTTCCTCAAGAAAAAACGAGGTGAGCGCAGAGGTGACCTTTTGGGTCTGTTCGGGGTTTTTACCCTGATAGGCAAGGGTAAAGGCAATGGTCGCCGTGGAGGGGCGGCCAGTTTTGGGGTCGACAATATCCGCCTTCACAAAGTCAAGAATAACGTCTTTCTTCATCTTTGCGGCTATCTCATCGGGATTCACCTTGGTTTGCAACTCCGGATACAACGTGAATTTCTTGATGATTTCCAGGAGGTTTTGCGTGCTGACAATGCGTTGATAAATATTTTGCAACCGTTGCTCGGCATAGCTGGTGACGGTTGTCTGCACCAGGTTGGTGGGTATTTCCTGTTCCTCGATCAGGATGGTGGCCTGCGAGCGATAGATCGACGGCAACACGAAGGCGGCGGCCACAGCTATCCAGAAAATAGCGCACATGGGGAGAATCAGCCCCCATCGTCGCCGCAACAGCATGGCTTTCAAGTCGTTTAAGCTCAGGGTGTATTCTTCCATATCCTTCTTTCAGTTCGCGTTCAAATTGATGTTCATTCCGATTTACGTTTAATCCGCCACTTATTTTTGCTTTGTCATGGAGCCTCGCTTGCGTTGGAAATATCAACTCAGCATTTGAGGTTGCGCGAAACATACACCGCAACGTGACAATTTAATGCGAATAATAATCTGCATGTTGTACGCCGTTCCGGCAGTACAGCCCAACGCGCCGACCCTGGACGGTTCTGGCCTGACGTCGTTGCGGCCAAGGAAAAATTGCTCTTTCCAAGGTGGCATTCCATTTCCAAATCAAACGAGGCCTGCTCCACACATCAACATCTCGTCGAGGACGGGTGCGTCATATCAACCCGTAGCCTGGATGCAGTGCAACGGAATCCGGGAACACCTCACCTCAAACCCCGGATTCCACAAGCTGCATCCAGGCTACGGTCCGCCGGCCAGCTCTCGTTCTCTGGTGGCCAAGCGCCCCATGGAAACGTTTCGTGGGGCCAGCCAAAACGCTGCATCATCTCGACGAGCACAGGCCCACTTGCCTGCTATTCGAACAACGGATATTTAAATCCCAGCCGGAGCATGACGAGGTTTCGATCTGTATCGGTATCGGCAACGTTGTCGTGGATCAGCGCATAGTTGTAGGAACCCTCAAGCGTGATCTCGTCGGTGAGGGCAAACGTTATTTTTGGCTGCAGCCATAAGGACTTTTCATCGGTAAGGTCTGCGCTCTGCGTGTCGTCTGTCGATTTATTGATCGCATATCCGGCGGAAAACGTCGCGCGGGATTTCTCCGTCAATCTTCGCCCCGCGCTTGCCTGCACCGCCGTCCGTTCAACGGTCCCGTTTCTGCCGCTTGCCGCCTGCACATCGTGGGAGAACGACAACCTGCCGTCATTCAACTCGTCCTGGTAGGAAACACCGGCTCGCCCGGTCACGCCCGAGCCTTGCGTCTCCTCCTCGTAGGGAACCAACAAATACATCGACGGGATTGCAGTCGGAACCAGACGCATGGCGTCAAAGGTTGATTCGGTGTAATGCATCCCGAAGTCGACAAAGTAGGAGTACAATTCGTTCAGTTTACGCTCTGCGCCAATGGTGCCGGTGTAGTTGGTCACCTGTGAATCTTCGGTTTCATATTCCGTCACGCCGAAGTTCAGCCGGCCAACCGTGTTGGCGAGATAGGCGGAGAGATCCCTGCTGATCGTCCAGGTCACGTCGTGGGACTGGTAGTCGACGTATTCCCCGCTTTGATACGCGTCTTCGGCATAGGCGTATTGCAACTGCATGCCCACAATTTCGGACAAGGCGTAATCGCCGCCGAATTGAGCCCGGTACTGATCTCGGGTGGAGGCGTTGGTCACCAACCCGGTTTCAGTGAAATCGCGATCCACCCGCGAATCGCGGCGATAACCGGCCGAGGAAAAGAGATTGGCCAGGGGCGACACGGCATAGCGCAGCGAACCGGAATAATCCTGATCAATGCTGTCGAGGTCGCTGTTGTCAGCGTAGGAGACGCTGTCCAATCGTAATTTCAGTCCGGTTTTCCATCGCTCTGTATTGTTCAACATTTCCAGCCCCGGCGAGACCGTGCTAATGAAATCGCTTTCCTGATCATCATCGGTAAAAAACAGGTTGTCGGAGTATTCCTGCTTCAGCGCGATCACCGGGGTCACCTTGCGCTCGTCCGCGTCCGCAGACGCCGGCAGCAAGGGGGGCAACAACAGCAACAGGGCAGAACAATACAACATTTGCGGCATGGCTGATTCCGTGGTGAGAGGACAGAAGCGGCTCACGGCACCACAACCACATCGCCGCGTTTCAGTTGTATGTTCTGCGCCAGGGCGTTTTCCTCGGTCACAGCGTCATAGTCGAAGGAAAATTCTTTTTTGCCGTCCTTGTCCGTTCGCAGCACCTTGATTTGGGTCCGCTTGGCAAAGGGATTGAGGCCGCCTGCCATGGCCAGGGCCTGCAGAACATCGATGTTGCCGTTATAGGTAAAATTGCCGGGACGGTTGACCTTGCCGATGACGTACACCACCAAACTGTGGGTTTGCTGCACTTCAACCGAGATCTGCGGTTCCGGCGAGTAGGGTTCGATTTTCTCGCGCAAGACCTTGGTCAACTGCCCCACGGTCATCTCGCTGACCGATAGTTCGCCAATCAGGGGGAACGAGATTTTTCCGTCCGGGAGCACAGGGACAACACGGGTGAGGTCAGCGTTTTTCCACACGGAAATGGAAAGAACATCTCCCGGCCCGATGCGATAGCCCTCTATGGGCCCTGTCGCAACGCTCTCTGTTGTAGCGCCGGCGTCCTTGTCTGCTGCGTCGGCGATATGGTTACACGCCAACAGCGCCATTATCGCCATAACCCACACACCCGTTATCAGTTGCCATTGTTTTCCGCGCATTTCGTGCTCCTTGTTTGTCTTGCTAGGTGTTGAATACAAAGGATTTGTTTTGTCTTGTGTGTTTTTGCTGACACGCAGCTTTCAACGTTGCAAAATCAAGCAATGCATGCAGCTAACAGCAAAACCTTGTCCACGAAGGGATGTCATCTCGACCGCAGGGAGAGATCTCAGGACTTTGCGAAATTTCTCCGCGCTGTGCTCGCAGAAATGACCAGTACGATTGTTCCCACGCTCCAGCGTGGGAACAAAGATTGGACGCTCCAGCATCCTTCCTGCCATTTCTCAATCAAGCAACGCATGCAGCTTACAGCAAAACCTTGTCGACGAAGGGATGTCATCTCGACCGCAGGGAGAGATCTCAGCGCTTTACGAGATTTCTCCTCGCTGTGCTCGTCGATGACCAGTACGATTTGTTCCCACGCTCCAGCGTGGGTACAAAACAAAGCTTGGACGCTCCAGCGTCCTTTCTGCCATTTCAAAATCAAGCAACGCATGCAGCTTACAGCAAAACCTTGCCGACGAAGGTGTGTCATCTCGACCGTAGGGAGAGATCTCAAGGCTTTGCGAGATTTCTCCTCGCTGTACTCGTCGAAATTGACCAGTAGGCACGCTTACGATTGTACCCACGCTCCAGCGTGGGTACAAAACAAAGCTTGGACGCTCCAGCGTCCTTTCTGCCATTTCTCAATCAAGCAACGCATGCTTACAGCAAAACCTTGTCCACGAAGGTCTGTCATCTCGACCGTAGGGAGAGATCTCAGCGCTTTGCGAGATTTCTCCTCGCTGTGCTCGTAGAAATGACCAGTAGGCACGCTTCATTTCTAAAAAAATAAAATTAACCAACAGCATCAGGCCACATTGTTCATCTCACAACGCCATTTCTTTCAACATCTTCTCGGCCTCGCCCCGCTCGCTGAAATTGCCGGGGCTGCGCGCAACTTTTTCAAACAAGACCTTAGCCTCTTCCTTTTTGCCTTCCTTCAACAGCACCATGGCCAGGTGGTGGCTGAACACGGGATTATTCGAATTGCCGGCCATCGCCATGGTCAATGCGGCCCGAGCCGGGGCCATTTTCCCCATCTTATAGGAAAGCCAACCCAGGGTGTCCAGCACCGCCATATTGCCCGGCGCCAGCGCTTGCGCTTTTTTAGCCAACATTTCAGCCTTGCTCAGATCCTGTTCCGTGGGATTCTGCCCGTCAGCCAGATAATAGGCAAGATTATTGAGGATAAACCAGTTGTCCGGAAATTTTTCCACCGCGCGTTCATACACCCCAAGGGTCTGCTCGCTCTTGCCGGTTTGTTTGTACAACTCCGCCAACAAAACATACTGCGACAAGGTCGGCGAATCGGCCCCCACAAGTTGCGCAGCTTCGCCAATCGCCGGTTCGGCTTTGCCTGCAAGAACGAGGGTGCGAGCCAGGCGGACCGCTATTTCCGGAGACTCGCCATTCAGCGCCATGGCCTTGCGATAGGCGCGCTCTGCGGCGGCAAAGTCATTGTTCGCCGCATAAATTTCGCCTTGCAGCATCAATGCAAAACCATCGTCGGCATGGCGACGAATCCGCTGATCCGTCAGTTCCAAGGCCTGGTCGCTTTTCCCCATTTGCAGCAACAGGCGAACGCCATGCTCCAGCAGGCCGTTATTCTCGGGATTGGCGGCAATGCCGGCCGTTACGGTTGCGACGGCTTCGCTTGTCTGCTTTTCCATCGCATACAGACTACTAAGCTTCATAGTAGCCAGGGGATTTTCCGGCACCTTGGCAGAAACCGTTTTATACAGCTGTATCGCCTTGGTCCGGCCATCGTTGGCGGCGTAGAAATCGGCAAGGGCCATCTTGGCGGCAAGATCATCGGGACGCAGTTCAACCAATTTTTGCAATTGGGCCTCAGCGTCTTTCGAATTTTTTTCCAGAACATACAATCGCGCCAGGGCCAAATGCACCTCCGCCGCGTCCGGAGCAATCTGCAAACCCTGCTTCAGGGTGTCGAGCGCCAGGTTGTTCTGCCGGTTGCGCACCAGGGCGTCCGCCATCTTGGGATAAAGGCTTATATCCTTGGGCCGAGCCTGCAACACGGTGCGAAATTCCGCTATCGCTTGCTCCAACTCCCCCTGCACCAATAAAATCGAGCCATTCAACTGATGGCCGTCCATATCATTGGGACTCTTCTTTAAAACTGCGGCCACTAATTTTTCTGCTGCTTCAATATTGCCCGCCCGGTACAGCAACTCGGCCAAACCGCGCTGGGCCGCGACAAAGGCGGGATCTTCCTGATCAAGGCTTAAACACTCCTGGGCAACAGCAAGCGCCTTGGCAAAGTCGCCTCCGGCCAAGTACACGTCCTTGAGCATAAATCGCAGACGAAAACTTTTAGGATACTGCCGCAAACCGTCGAGCAGCACCTGGGTGCCCTTTTCCAGTTCCTTCCTAGTCAAATAAAAGGCGGCGACTCCGGCCCAACGTTGCTCATCGCTGGCTTGAGCCAACAGGCCTTGTTCCAATGCCTCGGCGTCGGCTTTGCGCCCCTCGTGCCAGAAATAGGCGGCCAGCCGTTCCACATGCTCGGCCTTTTCTGGCTCCAGCGCCATAATTTTACGGAGAATTTCTTCGACCTTCGCGGCTTGCTTCTGTTCCAGATACAGGTTGGCCAGGGTCACCAGCAGGGGGATGGAAGTGGGGTTTGCGGTGACGCCCTTGGTGAGAACGGATTCGGCAGCAGCCTTATCGTCCAGCTGGTTGTAGGCGGTGGCCAACAACAGGTAGAGGTCAATTTCCTGGTTGCCGCTCGACAGCAGTTTTTCCAGCAGCGCTTTGGCCTCCGGGGCTTTGCGCTCGGCAAGCAGCAATCCTCCCTGCAGCAACAGGGCTTGTTGATTTTCCGGCTCTTTGCGCAGCACCGTTTCCACCCGTTCGTGAGATTTAGCAAATTCTCTCGCGCCCAGGAGCAGTTTGCCCAACTGGATGTTGGCGCCGCTATGGTCGGCCTGCTTTTCCACAGTCTTCATGAAAAAGGCATAGGCCTCCTGCAGCTTGCCTTGTTTGAGTTCGGCCTGCCCCGCCAGATAATAGGCCTCTGCGCGTCCGGGATCGATGGTGATGGCGTTGCGGTATTCCAGCACCGCCTTGACATAGTCCCCCTTTTGATACAGGGCGTTGCCCTTGTCCATGAATTTCTGCACTTTCTCTTCGGAAGTGCTGCATCCGGAAAGCGTCATGAGCGATATCAAGAGGCAGACAACCAAGGTGCTGAAACGTTTTTTCATTTTGAAAGCCCTACATGGAAGAAATAATCTTTGGCGTTAAGCCGGTTGCAAAATGAACGCATTCATGCCGCGTCATTTCAACCAACGGGAGAAATCTCTTGTTGCACAGGGCAAGATCTGTACGCTTGCCCCTCTGTCATTCCGAACGTAGGCGAGGAATCTCAAGACGCCACCGTGTTGACGTAGCGGCCCCTCACCATACTGTTTCTCCGTCAACTCGGTGACGCTGGAGCGTGGGAGCGAGCAAGTAAATCGAATCTTGCGAGCCCCCGTAGCCTGGATGGAGCGCAGCGTAATCCGGGGAATGTTGGATTGCCTAATCCTTGCCCCTGGATTCCGCAAGCTGCACGGGCTAAGGCTGCAGCGCTCCCCGTGTTGTCATTCCGAACGCATGTGAGGAATCTCAAAACGTCCCCCGTACTGTTAATTCTGATTGTTCCCACGGCTCTCCAGCGTTGGAACAACCAAAATCAGCCTATCAACCTAATACAACCCGCGCAAAGCAAAAGCAAAGAGCGACAAGGCCATCACCCGCGCGGCCCCTTTATACTCTCCACGTTTTTCCGACAACAACACTTCAAAGCTGACGATCAAAATGATGGACTTCAATCCCACCAGGCCCAAACGCTGGTTGTGGTAACTTAAACCAGCCATGTTCGGCAAGATAATCAGCAGCAGCAGGATTAAAAAATCAAGCGGCGTGCTCCAGATGCCTTTTTGTCGGGTGGAGAAAAAAGAAACCACGATGCTGGTCAAAAACAGGAGAATAAAGAAGCCGGTGAACAAACGCTCGCCCACGTGATTCATGAACGCGCACAGCGTTTGATCGCCCCAATAGACAGCCATGGGGATGCTCAGGAAAAATACGGCGCGGATCAATCCTCTCAACGCCTGGGGACGAAAACGTTGCGTCAGCAGAATGGCAAGGCCCAGCGCCAGAAAGCAAAACGCTGGAGTGGTCTGTGGCGGTGGGGGCAACAGGCTGCTGAGAAATATGCACAGATAGAGCAGGAACCTGAAGAGAGGAAAGGCCATTGCTAGAACCCGCCGCTTGCCGCGAACAGCTTTGAACCAGTCCTTGATCTGGTCGAGCGCCGGCCAGCGTTTCTGTCGCCAGCCGACCTTCCGGGCGTAGTGAAAAAAGGTCAAGACGGTGACGGCAAACGCACAATACACGGAAAGCAACAGCCAACCCGATTGAAAGCGCAGGAAAAACGTCAGCCCCACTAAAAGCGCCTGCAGCAAGTAAATAACAACCACAGCCTCCGCATGGCCAAAGCCGATTTCCAGCAACCTGTGGTGAAAATGCCGTCGATCCGGTGCAAACGGTGAAAAGCCGCGCATGATGCGGGTTGTCATCACGGTGAGGGTGTCCAGGACCGGGAGGCCGAAAAGCAGCAGCGGCAGCAGAGGGCTGATCGCTGCCGACTGCTGGGTCAGGAGCAAGGCAAACGTCACTGCGGAAAAGCCCAGCAACTGGCTGCCCGAATCGCCCATAAATATCGAGGCGGGATGGGTGTTGAAACGAAGAAACCCAAAAATGGCCCCGGCTATCGCCAAAGACGCCACGGCAATGGTCGTGTTGCCGGTAACCACAGCCAGGTAGCCGACAAAACAGATGGTCAGCAGGCTGATGCCCCCGGCCAGGCCGTCGAGGCCGTCGGCGAGATTGACCGCATTAGTCACTCCGACCAGAACGAACAGGGTCAGCGGCACAGAGAGGCCAAGCGGCAGCAGTGCTCCTTCCGGCAGCAACACGCCGAGGGATTCAATCCGCACTCCGCCCCAGGCAATGACAATAACGGCCGCCACAATCTGGCCAAAAAATTTCCATCTCGGCCGCAAACCAAAAAAATCGTCCGCTATGCCAAAAAAAACAATGCAACTCGCCGCCGCCAGAAAGGAGACGATAAAAGGATCGTCGGCAAACCAATAGGCCATGGGCGTCAATGCCCCAAACGCCATGGCCAGGCCGCCGCATCGGGGCACCGGCGTGGTGTGCGTTTTGCGCGCGTCGGGCGCGTCCACCATCTGGAAATGCAGTGCCACCCTGATCAACGGCGGGATGGTGACAATCGTCAACAGCAGCGAAATGAACAGGGTGGAAAAAAAGGCCATGTCAACGGCCCGGGAGGAAAGAGTTGAGTTGCGGGCCAGCCTCGCGCGCAAACGCCTGCAAACGCGCGTCGGCCTCTGCCGGTTGCTCGCCTGGTTGCACGGTGGTGATCAACCGCACCAAGGCGCCGTCGGTTCGTTGCCGGGTCAGCGCATCCCAAAAGGTGAACCATTTCAGCTGGTAGAGATTGGTCAACACCCGGCCACGCTGGGGAAACCAGTAGTAGGCCAGCAAGCGTTCGCCGTTTTTCTCCATGAACGCCCGTTTAACCATTGCCTGCCCGTTGCCCGGCCCTACAGGGAGTTCTGTGGTTCCGGATTCTTTAAAAATCCAGCCGCTGCCGGGCAGACAGGTTGCCGGGGAATGGCTGGAAGCCCCTTTGCGCTGACTGGCGTTGTAAGCGACATAGAGGCTGACCGTCTTCCCTTGGGCATTGGCATAATCGGCCAGCAGGTAATCGCTGAGTTTTAATTGAGCCAGATAGATTTGTTCAAGATTCGATTGCCGACCGCGCCAATCCTCAATCTGCATGGGAAAATCGGCAAAGGGCTTGGCCAACGGCACTTGCTCGCGGAAATTGATGCTGCGGGTGGCGATTGCCGTTGAAGCAAGCATAAGCACCGCCGCCACCGCCATCGGCCAAACTGGCCTTGGCCGCAATCCGGCCTGTGGCCCATCTGCCGTTTTTTTGCGTTCAAAAGACGATGCCCCCGGAGGCTCTGGCGCAAACCTGAGCAACAACCACCTCGCGCCTAACATCCCCCCAACACTGACCATAAAGAGCGACCAGCCGATAAAATCGTGCCAGAAACCATCCACCACCCCGGCGCCTAAAACCGGATACAACCAGGCGATGCAGGTGATCCGCAGGCTGTTGATCAGGATGCTGAACGGCACAGCGGACAGCACCAGCAAAGCCCGCTGCCACAACCGGGCGCGATGCTGGGCGGCCAGGAGGATGCCGACGATTATCAGCGGGAAGAGATACCGCAGGCCGCTGCAGGCCTCGACCACCTCCAGCTTGGTGAACCCAAGGTCTATGATGTTGCCGTCTTGAAAAACGGACACGCCTATGAGTTGAAGCAGCAGCACCCCAATTTTTGAGGAAACCAACTTCAGGTTCAAGGAAAGCGCATTGTTGATCACATTGGGGAAGGGGAACATGGCCAACAGAAAGCAGACCGGAAAGGCAATGGCGCGAAGTTTGCGCCAGCCAAAATGCAACCAGAGCAGCCCAACCAGCATAACCCAGGAGGAAGAATAGATGCTGTAAAACTCACCCCCTAACTCGCCCAGTAGATAGAGAAAAATTCCCAGGCCAACGAATGCAAGCCCCGCCCGCGAAGGCACGGAGGGCAATCGCAATTGTGCACGCCGTTCCCACAGAAGGTAGCCGGCAATCAACGGCACGAAAGCGCAATAGTTGTAATCGCTGTTGTTCCACCAAGTCACCATCACCTGGAAGTTGGAGAAAAACAGCAGGGTGAAGAGCGCTGCATAAAACAGGAGAAAAACAGCCGGAGAAATTTTGGAAAAAATAGGGCCTGTCATGTAATTACCGCCAAACTCCCCGCGTATCAATCAGCACCTTTTCCTTCAATAGCTCTCGGTCAATCTCCTTGAATTCGTCGTGATCCACTAACACCAGCAGGATATCCGCCTCCCGAAGCACTTCCTGCAACTCGTGGAGCGGGAATTCGTCAAATCCGTTGTGCACATTCGGTTCACAGGCCATGACCTTGCCCACATCCGACCCGATCAGCTCCCGCGTAATCGCCATGGCCGGGGATTCGCGCAGGTCGTCGATGTTGGCCTTGAACGCCAGCCCAAGGCAGCCGATAACAGGGTTTTTGAAGCGGTTTGCCTTGGCTTTGACCCGGTTCAATACCCAATGCGGCTTGTAATCGTTCACCTCGCGAGCAATGCGGATCAACCTAGTCATCTCCGGCTCGGCAGCCACAATGAACCAGGGGTCTACGGCGATGCAATGCCCCCCCACCCCCGGTCCGGGTTGTAGAATGTTTACGCGCGGATGTTTATTGGCCAGTTCTATCAGTTCCCAGACGTTGATCCCCAGACGATCGCAGACCATGGACAGTTCATTGGCAAAGGCGATATTCACGTCACGAAAGGAATTCTCCACCAGTTTGGCCAGTTCAGCGGTCTTGCTGTCGGTCAGAAAAATACTGCCGTTACAGAAGGTCTTATACAGGTCGCGAGCCTTCTGGGCCGAGGCCTTGTCGATGCCGCCGATGATCCGGTCGTTGTCAACCAGTTCACGGATGATGTGGCCGGGCAGCACCCGCTCCGGGCAGTGTGCGATGTGAATACAAGAGCCGGAAGTTTGAGAATGGGGACTGGAAAGATCGGGGCGGAGTTCGGCAATGATCTCGGCGACCCGTTCGGTCGTTCCCACCGGCGAGGTGGATTCGAGGATGATCAGGTTACCCACCTGCAAAAAAGGGGCAATCGCTCTGGTTGCCGCCTCGACGTAGCTGATGTCCGGGGATTTGGGGTTTGACTCGGTTTCCTCGAACGGTGTCGGCACAGCTAGAATGAAAGTATCCGCCTCTTCCGGGGTAACCGACGCATTCAGGTTGCCGCTGTTCACAGCGGAACGGACCAGAATATCGAGGTCGGGCTCCACGATGTGGATCCTGCCGGAGTTGATGGTGTTAACTGCAGACTCGTTCACATCTACACCCAGCACCTGATGCCCCTTGGTGGCCAGCATGGAGGCGGTCGGCAAACCGATATAGCCCAACCCCATCACAACAACTTTCTGTTTATTTTTGAACATTTAAGGATTCCCCCAGCTACACGCTGGCTGTTTATAACCACCAATACCCCTCGGGATATTGTACAAAAATTAGAGCAAAGGATATTACTGGCTTTATAAAAGTGTGGGCCCTAAAATCGATTCACAACACGGGTGGCCTTCATACTCAACCACTGTTTGAGGATCCGCAGGGCAAAAAGAGGCAAAACCTTTTGCCGCTTGACCCTCTTGGGCTCTTTAGTCAACCGGTACAACCATTCCAGATTATGTCGGCACCAAAACTCTGGCGCACGCCGCACGTTGCCGCCGATAGTGTCCAAAGTGCCGCCAACACCCTGCACCACGCGAACCGTGGACAGCATGCCCCTGTGAGCGGCAAACCATTTTTCCTGGCGCGGAGAGCCCAAGGCAAGAAAGAGGATTGCCGCTTTGGATTCATTGATCCTCTCGATCAATAGAGCCATCTCTTCGTCTGGCACGTAGCCGTTGGCCCGGCCGGCAATGCGCAACCCTGGGTAGTGCCGCTGCAGCTGCGCCACCGAGCGACTGTTAACCTCCTCCTTGGCCCCGAAAACAAAGATGGCATGCCCCTCGGCCTCGGCCAGCTGGCAGATGTCGAAGAGAAATTCCGATCCGGGCAGCCGGTGCAGCCGAACCCCGTGCAGCAACCGGGCAGCCAGGACAACGCCAATGCCGTCGGGCAGGAGCAGGGCTGCATCCCGGTAGCACTGATACAACTCGGGATCGGCGGGGACGGAAAATTCTTTTTCCGGATTGGCGGCAAAAATGGCATGCGGCCGATCGCCGTGTTTCAGGAAGTCGCGAACCCGTTGCAGGGCTTCCTCGCGGCTTACCGGATCGACCCAAATGTCAAGAATGGGCAAACGGTCATTCATAGGGTGCTCGCATACTCTTGAAGCCTTTCTCTGTTCGGCACTCCCGAAAAAATGATCGCGACCGTGAAGATGACCGCATCGGGTGAACCGGTTTTTCGGCGTTGCAGCACGCTGGTTTTCTGCTTGACCCCATAGGCGGGAGAGTACCAGCCAAGTATGGGTGTTTCCTGACCGAATACATGAATCAAGTTTTCTTCTTCAAGCAGACAAAGAGCGAGCCAGGCATCGCCCCTGCAAACCTGCCACCAACCATCCCGTTCCATAACGGTTGCCTCGGGATGGAGATGCAAGTTCAACTCAAAGGCATGCTCTCCCCTGCCGCTGAACATATCCTTGACAATTATCCAGCCTTCTTCTGCATATAACAAGTGACGCCGATGTTCGACCGGTTGGGGCAACCGTGTATAGCCATTGTGCGTGGCCTCCAGATGCATACCCCATTCTGTCTCGCGGCAACTGACGAGTTGCGCCGAATAGGGTTTGTCCCAGATGAATCCTGTCACCTGGACCGCCTGGTCGAGGTCGTCGATGGTGACCGTGTTGTGCGCCGTTGTGCCCTTGAAATACCGGCGCCACTCGGGCACCCCGTTGTAGCGGTAAGTTCCGGAGTCAACCAGCATCTGTTTGCCTTTGACCGACAAGGTCAGGGCAAGGGCATCGGCATGGCCATGGTTGTACAGAGGCGCCATGCCCAGCGGGCCGTGGTCGAGGGTCAACAGCGCATAGCTATCGTGGCGAAGGACGGTATATCCTGATTGAGGAAAGGTTTGCACCCTCTTCGAGGGCAAAACATGGAACGGCGTACCGCGCAACGGGGCCAGGCCAGGTGCCAAGGCCCTACCGTCATCGCTGTCGCCAATGTTTGGCAAGCTTTCCTGGCAGTCAGCCAGCGCATTCAGAAAATCCTCTCCTTGAACAAGACGGGGTTTCCAGTGGGAGCAGTCATGCAACATGTTGCGCTCCAGAAAATCGGCCACGAACCAGTACAGATCGAGAACAAAGCGATGATACGACAGGGATTGCTCGGCTGGCCCACCGTCTTTAAGGATTTGGTGCGGCAACTCCTGTTCGAGCAACAGCAGCCCCCGGCGGAACCATTCTCTTCCTTGGCCACTTTGGGCGAAAAGGGTTCCCGCCAAAACCAAGCCAACACATTCCGCGACAGTGTGGTTGCCCAAGGACGAATACAAGGAAAGGCGACGGCGAATGAGCCAGCCATGCTCAAAAATAGCCTGATGCAGTTGTAAGCGCTGCCGGTCACTGAGTTCAAGGATCTTTAGAGCCAGGAAAAAAACAGGAATCCGCAAACCACACTCCATTACCGACAAAAAATGGGGGCTAGAAAGGAAAGGATTATCCCGCAACCACTGGAAAAGAGCTGTTTCCGCCACACGAAAAGCATGGGAAGCCGGTTCCCCCTCCTGCGCCTTCGCCTGGGCCAGATAGAACAAACGAGTTATCTGCTGAAGACGGGCCGATTCCCAGAGGGCACGAATGTCCGTCTCGGCAGTGCCTGAGTCCTCTGTTGGGGCTGACTTTTCCTCGCAATGCAGCGAAGAAGAGCATGCCGACAGATTGTCTTGACATATCTGCGGAAAACAAAGAGATAAAATGGACTCGGATGAAATCTCGGGAATTTCAACCAGCCAATGGAAAAATTGCGGACATTTTGCCAGGATTTTCCAGGTGAGTTGTTCAATCCCCCTGTGGACCAATTCGTGCGGCGAGGCATGCCGCAGACGAGTGAAGAGAAAGCTAGGCATTTCCGCTTGCATGGCTCAGTGTTCCTGTCGCGGCTCAAGGCCGAAGTGCCGATAGACCTCTTCTAGCTTACTCTGGACTTGTTCAGCGGAAAACCGCTGGGTGACAGTTTCCCGCGCCTTGGCTGCAATGGCAAGACGCTGTTCCGGACTGGTCAGCAAGGTAATCAGCCGAGTCGCCAAGCCGTCAATATCTCCCGGTTGCACCAAAAAACCATTCACGCCGTCCTCGATCAAATCGGGAATGCCGCCTACCGGAGTCGTTACTACGACCAGTTCTGCAGCCATGGCTTCCAGCAGACTCATGGGCAGCCCTTCGTCGTAACTCGGCAGAACAAAGATATCGACCACGGCCAAGAGGTGTTGAAGTTCATCAGCCTCAACCCAGCCTGGGACATCCACCTGTTGTGATAACCCCAAGGCTTCCACCCGCTGTCTGCATTCGAAAACCTGACCATCGCCACAACAGGCAAGATGGGCGGCGGGCACTTGTTTGCTCACACGGGAAAAGGCTTCCACCAGATCAAAAACGCCCTTTCTCTGGCCCAAACGTCCAGTAAAGAGGAGAGAAAATCCGTTTCGCGTTCCGGGGCGAACCCCGGCAAAACGGATGGGGTTGGGCACGACATAACGTGGCGCTGGGGTGGAAAAGGGTCGAACCGCTTCAGCCCATGTCGTTGACAGCACCAAAACAGCTCCGGCATGGCTAAAAACCGAATGCACTAATCGCTTGCCTAGCCAAGAGCATTCGGTTCGGTAAAAGGTCATAAATTCACTCCCGTGCAGGTGAACGAGGTAAGGAATTCGAAAAAAACGGCACAAAACGAAGAAAAGACTTTTTCGAAAAAAACTCCTTCGCGAAGAGGTGTGTACATGCACCAAACGGATATCTTGCGAGAGGATCACACGAAGAAATCGAAGCAGTGACCATGCTAGGATACTTATTTTTTTCAAGAAACTGCCATCCGTGTGTGTTGGGATATAATAAGCTCCCCACTTGGCAAACAGTCCAAGTTGGTGGTAGTTCTCAACCACGGAAGCAATGCCCCCTTTTGCATCGGGCGAGGGGCTCAACATGATCATCTGAAAACGCATGGGAATAATAGGGCGATCCTCGTTACCTGAAAATTTCGATAGGTTTGCTGCACATAATTTGACAAAATTTATAACTACATCCCGTTCAAAGCTGGAAAATCATGCACCATGACGCGCACCGATTCCATGCAAATCAATCATCTTTATAGCAAAGGCTGCAAAACACCAATAAACAAGCGGAAGAAAATTGCTCAACAAAGCATAACAATATGTCAAACCCATCATAATTACAACAAAAGTAGCCACATTTAGCCCCATTGCAAAAGCCTTCCAGTAACCATCAGTGCTTATGTTATAAAGTCGATTTGCCAGAAAAAAAACACGAATGGGCATGATGAAATAGGCAAGTGTTCCCAGGAGGCCTATTTGAAACATGGTATAAACAAATTCGGTGCGTCCATAACCGAGTTGTGCGGAAAGATGATCGGCTGATTGCTGATTAAAGCGGGAGCGAACGAGCTCACCAGGCCCATACCCAAGAAAAAAACTTCCTGATCCTCCATCAATGGCCAATTCGAGAGATTTGATTGTTGCGGCCCAGCGTCCGTGGCTCACCCCCCCCACCTCGTTCATGTTGTAATTATAGGCATATTCGAGCACGCCTTCATACCCAGCCTCGCGCTTGCCAACATATCGACCGATCTCATCCGGGTTGAGGGTAACAACGAAAGTTGTCGCCGCAATGAAGGCTCCTGCAGCCAGCGCGAAGAGCAACGCAATATCCCGACTCTGAAAACGAACCCTCCAGCGAACCATACACATGAAAAGCCAATACAGTAAAACTGGACCCAGGTAAAAAATAAAGCCTCTTTTGCCGCCGATGACACTAAAACCAACAAAGGCCGCAGCCATAACCACAGTCCAGTTGGTGCGTTTATATACCTGGTGAAAACAAAATAGAAAGGGTAGCGCCACCAGTGGCAATACGGTAGAGAGTGTTCCACCATGAATTCCCGCATATGTCCCCACAGCCATTTCACCCTGGCCGTATATCATGAATTTTACCGAAGCAACGGGGAGTTGCAGTAAAATCAGCCAGTAAATGATGCGAATCAGTCGCTGAATTTCGGATTCCACGAACTGGGTGTTAACAATGATCAAAAACAGCAATACATACCTGACCATGGGGCGAAGCATCAATATGGCGCCTGCAAAATTCGATTTATTAAGAATTGCAGACAAAACGACAATTATAAACAGCATAAACAGCTCGAAGACAAAATAGAGCCGAACAGACCTGTTTAACACCTGTACGATAATTGTCTTTACCAGGAGTATTACTATGGTGATTTCTATTAACCAATTGGCCTGATCCGGCAGTATCCCATAATCAGAAAGAAGATTGCCAAATGTTGACACAAATAAAATGACTACAATTCCCGCCGTTCTTGATCGAAAAAAGAAAAAGAGCACAATGGGCACATAGAACAACACCCCGGCTACGCTCACCAAGGTAATAATTTCCGGCGTTTTCCAAAGATCGGCAAGCATGGCGCTGTAGTTTCAACCCCGTCCGGCGGAAGGCAGGTTTTCAAGAAAAAGCGCGAGTCGGTCCGCCTGGCAGGCCCAAGTGTAACGCTGGCTGACAAAATCACGCGCGGCTAGGCCGAGGCCCGGCAAGGCGGATCTGGCGGTGATTGATGCAGTCATGGCCGCCGCTATTTCGGGTGGAGAACCATTGCCGGCCCAAAAAGCGAAAGGCATACCATCGAGGACGGCCCTATGGGCTGGAATATCGGTTACAATCACCGGTTTCCCACAGGCGAGGTACTCGAACAGCTTAATGGGAGAGCTGACGTTCCAGCCCTGCCAGTTTGGCAGCGGAATTATCCCCAGGTCACACGCAGCGATTGCCTCGGGAATCCTTTCATAGGGTATTGGCGGGTCAACACGGACATAGTCGTGTAGGCCGAGCGATTCGATAAGTTGCCTGATGTCCTCCGTCCCATCGCCAGACCCGAGGAATCGCAGCCGAACCAAACCCTGTGGCAACAACGCCAGAGCCTCCACAACCGTCCCAAGCCGGCGCTGGCAGGCAATAGTCCCGTGGTACAACACGGTCATTTCGGCATGCTCCACGGGACCACTTGTACTGATTTGGAAGATGTCAGGGTTTACGCCAGATGACCACGTCGTCGAGCAGTGATCTCCAAGTCCGTAGGCTGTCCGACAGTGTTCTTCCATCTCCTCGGTGATATAGGAAACGCCATCGAGAACACGGGTTGCCAGCTTGAGACAGAGGCCAAGCAATACATTTTCCACTAGTCGCGACGCCGCGCTTGTCCCCACCGGAAGGGTGCGGACATCGAAAATCACCCTTGCCCCCATTCTCCTGGCCCTTGCTGCGGCCAGCACAAGAAAAGGGTTGGTGCCGTTCAGAATCACGAAATCAGGGCGGTTGCGCCTCAGTTCCCCCATCAGAAGGGCAACAAGGTAGAAGTAACTAACCAAGCGGTTTACAATGGGAATCCTCGCCGAACGGTACCAGCCACAGCGGGTCGAGCGAAAAAGGGTATCAACCGGTTTGTTCCGATACCCCGTGAGCAAGACTGTCTGATAGCGTTTTTCCAGCTCACGAATCATTTCGACCCAGGTCGACGCATCGGTTGCCACATCAAACTGCTTCTCAACGGCCCAGAGGAGACGCTTCATGCAAACACCTCCGCCATGGCTCGCGACATGCCCTCAAGAGAGTGCCTGCGTGCCGCATAGGCCCGGGCGCGTTGACCACATTTTGAGCGTTCGGCCTCATCCCGTAGCAGCCGCTTGACATGAGCAACAAGATTGTCGAAATGACCGGCGCATACGCCAATGTCCTCTTGGGCCAACAGGCCATCGGGATCAACGCAGAGCGTTAAAACCGGGACTTCTCGCATCCAGGCCTCAATAAAGGTATTGGGGAAACCTTCAAGCTGACTGGTATTCACAAGGAGATGCGCACCGGCAAGGATGCTGGCCACGCGATCTTGTGGCAGCTCTCCCCAAACAGTCAAATTATGGCGCCCCTGTGCCTTTCGACAGAGGTCCTCGTACACAGAACCGGTACCTGTCCTCCCTATCATTGAGCACTGGACGCCGGCTTCCGCCCCAAGCCTTTCGGCCAAGGCGATGAAAATTTCCGGCTGTTTGACCGCCTTCCAGTTGCCTATCCACACCACATGCTTGCTATCTGTCGGCTTGGGAAAGGGTCCCGCCGGCAAAGGGTGCCCATTGGGAATGACAGCGCGACAGCTTCTGTCAAATTGTTGCCGCAGGGCTTCGGCTTGCGAGTGCGTCTGGCAGATGATTTCATCGGCCATTGTGATTCCCCGCCGCGCCAAGGTGCGTTCACGTCGGCGCAATGGGCGCAAGAAGGCCGGCCTTCCGGTCCGGTCTGTGGCAAAATCCATGTCCGATGCAGCGTGCCAGATAAATCGCCCGCCCTGCTTGCGAACAAAGGACGCGCAATAATTGGTCAGGGCGTAGGCGCCGCGCTGATAGATGATGTCAGGGTGAATGGCGCCAAGCGCTGTCTGGACTGCCAAGCAGTGGCCCACGGTCGCGCCCCCCAAGCGACGCAGCCAATGTCGTTTTGTCAGGGGATGCAAAATTACCCTTGTTTGTGGGGTAAACGATTTTCCGTTCGAGATGAAAATCTGGTGCACCTCATGTCCTTGTTGCAGGAGTTCCTTGGCCAGGAGGTAGGCCTGATATTCGGCCCCCCCCACACACTGCTCGTAAAAATCACCGCTGACGATGGCAATACGCTTAGCCAAGCATGGCCTCCTGCAAGCGCGCCGCAATGTTTTCCGGCCGATGATAGCTCTCGAAAACTTCCCGCGATTTTTGGCCAAATTGACTTCGCTCTTCGTCATTGCATAGCAGCCATGAAACCTTCTCGGTCAGTTCGGTGATCGACCCCGGAGTGAGCACAAATCCGCTTTCCCCATGGCGCACCAAGTCTGCCGCCGCCGCCACCTTTCGCGTGGCTACAATTGGAATACCCATTGATGCCGCCTCATTGATCACCAGCCCCCAACCTTCATTAGTCAGTGGCGTATTGGCGTGGGGATGGACAAAGACATCTGCGGCAGAAAAATAGATCGCCTTGTCGGCGGGAGCTACTTCGCCCATGAATTGGACATTAAGGCCGGCGGCCTGTGTCTTGCAATGAGCAGCGTAGGAATACGCTTCCCCATAATCAGCAAAATGTTGGTCCGCCCCGCCACAAACGAGAAGTGTAGTCCCCGGGAGTTGTTCAGAGATGATCCTGAAGGCCGATATCAGCAAATCAAGCCCCTTTTGGGGGGTGACACGGCTGAAATAGAGGACGACTTTCCGACCCTCCAACCCTAAACGTTTTTTTGCCTCGATGGCTGGAATGCTCCCCTCCGCCAAGTCATCGGAGAGAAAAGGGAGCACCGCAATCCGTTCTGCTTTGCATCCACGGGAAAGCGCGAATTGTGCCTGGTTTTGCCCATGCACAAAAACCCGGTCAGCCCTGCGCAACATCGCGTAGCCGATTTTACCGTAAAGACGACCCCAAACACCGCGCCCGGGCAGATCTTCCCACTGCTGCAGCACTAAAAATATTTTGCGTCGCAGCAGCCGGGCTGTGAAAAAGGCAACTTTGGAGTGAAGCGGGGCCTGGGTGGAAGAGAGGACTGCGTCACAGCGCAAAACAGCCGGCACCAGCAAGCGAACCAGTCGCTGCAAAGTGGCCAAGGTATAGTCGCCGACTCGGATATCTTTCGCCCCTACAACATGCGAGGCGCATTGAGCGAGAAAATTTAGGCCCGGCAGATCATCGGCCCGGTGTGGTCGCACCCAGATGACCTCTAATAAAACCTCGGGTATCTCCAAAATAGACTCAAAAAATGATCGGTTGTGCGTTCGATACTGAGGCCAAACGATCAGGAGGCGTTTATCGGTGGTATTGCTCATTGATCACCTTGTTCTTCAAAATGTTCCAAGCAAGCTGCCAGAAATGCCTCGAAGGATGCAAAGGTAGGCTGAGACGCGAGAAACTCGGGCATAAATGGCCCCACCTGCAGTTCGACTGGGATACGCCCAAAGCCGACGGAATTTCGCGGCAGAAAAAAATAGAAAAATTCTCTGAAATCATCGGGAACGGCCTTGCGGCCAGACCGAACAAGGGCGCGGGCCTGGATTGCAGCCTCGTGAAATTGGCGAGCCTCAAGGCGGTCGCCATACTCCTCGATCGAACAGGTAACCCGGCCGGGATTCCCCGCGACCACGCTTCGTTGCGGTACGCTTCGGGTGATCACAGAGCCGGCGGCCACAATGGTGTCGTCCCCGATTGATACCCCTTTGAGGATAAGGGCGTTCATGCCAATGAACACATTATTGCCAAAATCGACTTCGCCAGCAGAGCCATAAGCTCTCCGGCGTAGATTGCGCAGGACAAACCAATCGTACCCATGGGTGAGAATCGTGACGCCATGGGTGATACGCACATGAGAGCCGATGCGGATCAGATACGGCCTCGTCGGGTCGACAAAGGTTGTCCGAGGGCTGTGAAAGATGACATCCTCGCCAATAGGCACACCCGTTTTACGTAAATTCCTGATAAAAGACAAAGAATTCCTTGTTCGAAACAGGTGACGTATCTGGCCTACCACGGCCCTGATGAATGGCAATTTACCTTCTTTCATGAATGTCCAATATTGGAGTTGGCCTTAAAGAATCTATTTTCCGAATCAACTTAAAAAGAGGAGCCACGAAATAAATTTTGGACTGTGTGCGTCATTCTTTTGACCAAGGCTAAACATGATTTATTTGAAAAATCAAACTCATCGTTGAGATCAGCGCACCCCAATTACTTTTGCTGGAACTCCGGCAACAATCGAAAAAGGGGCTACATCCTTCGTCACCACAGCTCCAGCACCCACCACGGCCCCATGCCCGATGGTAACCTCAGGCAAGATCGTTACGTTTGCCCCTATCCAGACATCATCTTCAATAACGATTTTCCCAAAGTCTGCACCCTGGTCCATGATCGCCCGCGATCTGTCACGAAAAATGTGGTTATTGGTTGTAATATTGACTCTTGGTCCAATGCGGACCATGTTGCCAACAGTTACACCACCGCCACCCCACACATACCCCGATCTGTTCAAACTACACTTCTTGCCGAAGTGAATGTATCCCCCGAAGGTCCTTAATACACAGCCTTCATGGATCTCACAGTGATCGCCGATGACTATCGCCCTGTCGAAAGATTTTGTTGCAGGCAAGAACTCACAGTTTCTTTTAATGAGCACATCATTGCCGATCCATATTCGCTGGCGATTAATAAATTTTACCAATCCAGTCACCTGCAACCGGTTACAGGGCCCATTGAAAATGTGCCTGTACATGTGACTAACAACGGTCCGATATTGGTCCATCAACCACATAATTACTCCTGTTTAGCGGACATGATTGCAGAAAGCCCGAATGACTTAAAAAACAGTTGTATCTTTTTGTTCACGTTGGCGAGTTTACAAAGAGTATCCTGTTCCCATTGATTGAAGTGAATATGGCGCACGTGCAGTATAAACGCTGCGACGATCAGTACAGCGCCAGCAACAAGTCGAAGCAGGGCGTTAGTTGTCAGCAAGCCAAGAGCAGATCCAATTCCAATCACAACCAGCCAGCCGACAATTGACCTCGCAAAGAAAAGGCCCGTGCCGCTGAATCCCGCCTCATGTCGAACATAAAACCAGATAAACAAATTTCTGAATAAAACGGCACTTCCGGTGGCCAGCACCGCACCCCAGATACCCCAATAATGGATAAAAACCAGGTCGGCCAGCAGGTTGTACAAGGCGAAAATTTTACTGTACAAAATAACCTCGGCCCGTTCCCGCAGTTGAGCAACTAGTCCCACCGGCAATTGAAAGGCGTTGACCAAGTTGCAGCAGGCCACCGCAATAATAAGAGGGGAAAACTCAATGAATTTTCCTCCAAAAAAAACGGTTATGAGGTCTTTGCTTAAAAGCAAAAAGAACACGAAGAGAGGAAATTGAAACAAATAAGTTATCTTGAGAAGGAGTTGAAAGTTACGTTGTATTTCCGCAGATTGGCCGTCATGATTCCCGGCGATAAAGAGCGGGCGAACGACATCAAGCAGGTAGTTTACCGGGAGCATTCTACTGGCCATATTGTTGATGCGGTGACAAAAGGCATAGGCGCCAACGGCAATCGGATCAAGGAACATGGCAATAATGAAGGTATCAAAATTGGCATCCAGCATCCCCACGCCGACATCGTTGAAATTATAGTAAAACGCGTAACGAGCCAGGCGCCTTCTCTCTTCCTTGGAAAAGCGATCTTGAAGGCCTCCTTGGCGGGGAACTTTCACCCAATACACCCACTGTAAGAGGAGGAAGACGACAAGAGAGGCCAGCAGGTCGATGATCAAAACAGCCCATAGGTCCCACTGGAACAAAAGGGCTAGCCCGTAGCCAACGCCCTTAATCAGCACAAAAATAATAGAGAGGCCTTGGGAAAATTTTTGCAGAAAATACGAAGCGAGGCAGTTTTCAAGAATACCGCGCTGCATGTTCAGCAAAATAACAACGGAAAAGAGGACAAAATAATTTTTATAGGCAGTAACTTTTAGGAGTGGCGTGACCGTTTCCCAGAAATAAAATATCAATCCAAGCGTGATGATATTGGAGAGCAGGCGAATAGAGGATGCTCTCTGGTAGAGCCGGTTCGCCAGAACAAACTCTCCCCGGTTGTAATATTCTGGCATGTACCGTTGGAGGGTGTTCCCGATACCGAAGGAAAAGACCATTCCCAAGAGAGCAATCACTGCGTATAGAAGATTATAAACCCCATAATCACTCTCCGATAAAGCTCTCACCAGGAATATTGTTGTGGCCGCACCGACCAATTGAGCCGCAGAGCGGAATATCAAAGTATATTTTACCGCAGACAGCCCTTTTTTAAAAAGATTGTCGGCGGATGTGTTATTTGCTGGTTCGTTCACGCTCTATACGGATCAGAAAAATTATGGATTAGATCACTCATTATTTCTGCAAAGCCATGTCAACAATTTGAAGATTAATCAATCATTGGCAGAATAACCAAACGTGTGGCTCAATTCATTTTTCATAAGCAACACATCTTCACCTGAAATAAAGTCACCATGATATTTTTCAAAAGAAAAACAAGGGTGTTTACTTGACTTTTCCTCGTGCGATTCAATAAAATTTTGCAATTGACATAATTGTCTTGCCGGATTCCCAGCAACGACAGAATTTTCAGGAACATCCTTGGTGACAACCGAGCCAGCTCCGACAACGGCATTAGGACCTATGGAAACATTAGGCAATATAACAGAATTAGCTCCAATAAAAACATTGTCGTGAATAATAATTTTACCAATTCTTGTTTTTTTCAAAAAAATATTCATGGAAGCATCATGAGTTAATAGATGGCACAATGGAGCTATGGTTACATTATTTCCAATTTCAATTAAAAATGGCCTTGAATCGTCGATCACACAGCTATGTAATATTTTAACATTATCACCTATTTTCATCCCTCGATTTTTTAAGTTTTTTGTTCTGCAATAAAATTTTCCAGGGTTTTCCAGAAAAATTAAACAGCGATAAAATTTCATTATTTGATTTGAAATAATCCTAAAAAAATTCATACATATAGTGGCGCTATTTATCAATTTTTAAAAGAACAGGGCCTTCAATCAATCCTGATTTTTTGGGCACCCATGTTGGCACAATAGAGCATTTCAATGAGCCAAAATTATTTTGGCACTGTAACCCCAGGCCCTTTAATCAACCCTGGATTTTTCGCACCTAAATCAGGGGCGACTCCGTTGCCGGCTAAGCCAACAGGGTCGCCAATGTTCCATGAGATATCTTCATTTAAAAAGAGTGTATTTATTGAATAATCAATCTGAGCAATGCGTACAGGTCTATTTTGACCGACAACGATTAAATCGCCGCCACCCACACCGTATCCATCATAAAAGAAACGAGCATCTGTAACTTTGAGCGTCCTACCGCTGCCCTCTTGTTTAACCTGAGTTAAAGCACAACCAGCTCCAACAGCAGGGGAGGAGATTTTTAAATCGAAATTAAATTGCTGGTCACTGCCGTAAGGATTACTTTCAACCTGTTGAAATAGCCCCGTGGGGCCCGAAACAACAATGCTATGCTCATCCTTGCCATCTACCCCAGAAGAGAGCGATAAATATTGTCTCCAGTCATCAAGCTTAAAAGCCTGCCACCCAGCATTATCTAAATATTGAGCAAATCCTCTGAACAATTCAGGCCGGGACCAGTAATAACAGTTGTAATCTATTAGCCATTTGGGATTGTTCCAGCGCACGACAGCAAAGCCATTGTCACCAAGGATATTATTAATAATGACGACATTCTCGCCTGGCCCATAAAGGCCTGGAAATTCGGGTTTACCACTACAATTATCGGTAACGCAAAACTCTTGGCTTGGTCCATTAAATGTTCTTCGATTATTAAGAATTGTATTGTTATAAATGATATATCCATCCCAAACAACACTTCCTCCGTTACCATCATAAATCAGGTTATTTCTTAAAATTATATCTTTTGAATAACGACTTCCCCCTTTTCCGATGCTAGCTCCCCCTTGTGTATTATTGCATGGAGGATTAGTGCACCCTTCTTCTGTCCTGCTTTCAATGCCACCATCGTTATTTCCATAAGCCTGGAAAAGGATGTTATTTTCAATAACCCATTTTCCAGCGCCTTTTAGATCAATGCTGTTTTCAGCATTATTGAAAATTTTATTGTTTCTGACGACTACTCCTGCGGCTCCTATGCATTTTGGTTCAGTCGATTCATAACATGCATTAGATTGAATACCGTCTGATATCAAACTACCATGTATTTCATTCCCTTCTATCAACAATCCTAGTTCTTCTTCGTTACTATTTTCTATTCCAATATGAATACCATCATAAATAATATTGAATATTTTATTGTAGATAATTTTATTTTTAATCGGCCGAGGGAAACCGCCAATTAAAATTCCG
>NZ_JAVBXR010000112.1 GCF_030824455.1 Desulfobulbus sp. | reverse complement strand
CGGCCTTGGGAGCAGGGGCGCTAACCGTTTGTGCATAGTTGAGACAATCGGGCGTTCTTATGTCCCTTGCTTTTGATTTTTCTCCTTTGTTTCTGTCTCTTTCTTGCGCTGATCAATAAGCACCAAATCTACTTCTCGTAATAAATCATCTGGTTATCTGCATTGGTCCTTGATTTTGCAAACCCATGAGATTTCCTTTCACAGATGTTGGAAAATAATGATTATCTTTAACAACAAGAGAAGAGGTCTGACGCGAAACCAGCCGCAGTGAATTCAGATCGATTATGATTGCTGGTTTTTTCGGAGGTGTGAGATGTCAACGCTTGAATATAATGGCAAGAAAATTCTCGTCGACGAAAACGGATACCTCGCCAACCAGGATGATTGGAATGAAGACGTAGCTTGCGCATTGGCTGCGCAGGAAGGATTCAACTCGCTATCAACGGAACAGATGGACATCATCAAGTTCATGAGGGAGTATTTCCTTAAATATAAGGTTTTCCCAATACTGAATAATGTTTGCCGAATCGCTCATCAGCCAAAAGAGTGCGTAAACGAGCAATTTATAAACCCTGAAAAGGCGTGGAAAATAGCAGGATTACCCAAACAGGATGGCGTTCATTTTATTAGCTTGGACGGCAAGCATTATACAATGGAGCCATATTGTTGAGTAAAAACCAACTACTCTTAGGAGTCGGAGGTATGATCATGTATAGCGAGAATCAATTATGTGAGCGGATTACTTCTATCTACCCAGACATTGGCAAGTGTGGAATAGATATCAAGGTGACCTACAACCAACCAGAGAAAGCTTGGGTGGTCCACCTTGAAAAAGGTTCACACTCATTAAATCATTTTCTGGAAATGATGGATGCAGACAAGTGCATGGAAGGAAAGCAATGCGTTGCACTTGGCCTTGAAATTGCTCAACTCAGGAAGAATGTCGAAGGAGAACAATTCTAACTATCAATTACGATAGGGCATAATTTTAGCGGGATACCTCTTGGTGTCCCGCTTTTATCTTGCATCAATCCGGCTGTCTTGTTCACCATCGGTCATGCCGGATGTGATCGTATCGGTTTCTCTCCCTGTCGCCGTCTCTGTCTTTGTAGCGATTTTTATTCCAGTCTTGATTCCTGTTTTGATTCCTGTTCCAGTTTTCCTGGCGAGAGGTGGCCCTGTTGTATCGGGTGTCTTTCGGCCAGTGTGACCGGGGCAACTGTTTCCAGTGGTCTTGCGTGTTTCTGTTGTAGTACCAGCGGTCGTTGTCGTAGAGGTAATGATACCCGTGATGGTAGTACGTTGGCCGCCCATACAGTTCCACGACATCTGGCAACGGCGGCGCGTACTCGGGGCCATATCCATAATAAGGGTCAGGTGCAACCACACAACCGGTGAGCATAGAACAAAGGCCCATCGTCGCCAGCGCTATAATCAGTTTGTTTTTCATCCTGCTTGTCATGTCTCACCTCGTAATGTTTTGGCTCCTTGAGCAGTATATATGCACTCCACTGCTTAGTTGGCAAAAAAAGAATAGCTGAGGGCTCTGGGGACAGGTGAGGCAATGGGGAATTACTTGAGAGGTGAAAGGGAAAAATACCCTGTCATTTGAACGTGCAAGTTGATGCAAGTTTAAAAATGAACGGCCACTCAGCTAGTATCAGCTAAGTGGCCGTAATTACTTGGTACCCGGAACGAGAATCGAACTCGTACAGCCAGAGGCCGAGGGATTTTAAGTGTGTTGAATTTTATTGCTTAAATTTATGTAAAAATTACATTTTTTATTCGAAATAATTTAATTTGTTCCATTTTTGTTCCACTAGCACTTGTAGTGCTAGTCCGAGAAAATTGTCAGGTAGGTACCCACCGATGCTCCGTTGAGTTGCCCATTTGTTCCTTCTCACCTTCATTCGTCCGAAAAAGAAGGTTTAAACCCCCGCCTTTCAGGCGGGTAGCATTCTGCTAGCAGCTGACTTATACTGGCAGCCATGGAATATCGCCAAGGAAGCCACACAAAATACAAGATCGAATATCACTTCGTCTGGGTCACCAAGTACCGCTACGCCATGCTGGTGGGAGACCTTGCCACCCGAGTACGCGACCTTGTTCGCCAAACATGTGAACGGTACGAGATTCAGATCTTGCGAGGAGTGGTCAGTAAGGATCATGTCCATATCCTGGTGTCAGCGCCCCCTGATATATCACCATCGACCATCATGAGATGGGTGAAGGGGAGAACATCTCGGAAAATATTCGAAAAATTTCCGCATGTAAAGAAGCGGTATTGGGGGCAGCATTTTTGGGCACGAGGCTATTTCTGTGTCACAGCCGGCGAGCTGACGAAAGAGATGATTCAGGAATATCTGTCGCATCATTTTGAACCCAAACCTCATGACGGCTTCGATGTCGAGCCGTGAGCCGGCTGCGCAGCCTGCCGGTATTGCTGGACTTTCAGTCCGCGATTTTAAACCCACCGACTTCAAGTCGGTGGTTGTTTAGTGCCCGGTGCAGCAAGGCTGCAATCACGACGATGAGGACATCTCTTTGGCCTTCCCTTGTTAAGGAGTTCGCCCACCTGATGGTTTCCGCGATATCCCTTTTTTGTTGTCCCTTGGCCCCTGCACAGGTTCTTCACTTTTTTTGATCCGGAAACACAGCTATCGCTAGTGCATGCTGGTGTCGGTGTACCTCCTTCTTGAATCTACCGACCGAGGATCAGTATTTCCTCATGCGTTATCCCGAGATGCTCGGCAATATTGACCTGGATTTTGTTCCGCCGCTGGTTTATGGCCTTTGACAATTATTTGCCATGGCACGATAGACCTGCGCCCCCTTTCTGGCAAAACAAGTGGACAGGCGAAGGAAACACTAAATTGTTCGGCAGGGATATTGATCATCATCGCTAAAACAGATCATCTTCTCAATAAGCAAAAGAGGAAAGTGTCTATGTGGCAAAATTGTATAGTTGCACAGTAAAAAAGTAAAGTTGGTTGCGCATTATTCAATATAATTATTTGGTTTAACCTTCATGGCGCGAGCTATTTTTGCTCGTCATTCCAATCCTGTAACGCGATCGCGTTTTTTGGAGTCCGTTGCCATGAAGACCTTCAAATGCAAGGCTTGTCGACGAATCCACCCCATCAATTCAAGGAACCCCGATCAAAAATATTGCAGCCGTGCCGACTGCCAACGGGCACGAAAAAGAGAATGGCAGCGAAAAAAAAGAGCCACTGATCCTGATTACCGACAAAACCAGATCGATTGTCAGAAACGGTGGCGGGAGCGACATCCTGAGTACTGGCGAGAATACCGGAAAAGGAAAAATGGCTCGCCACCACCACCTGATCCGCCCGCTGCAAAGATGGACGGGTTGTCCAAAGATTTCTCCATACTTCCGGGGAAATACATCCTCATTCCGATTGATGGCCAAAACGTCAAGATGGACGCGATCCAGGCTATTCTTCTCCCCATTTCAGCCGGTTACGATCAAGCAAAAGACGACATTATAGGCAAGATCGCCACAGTTGCCTACGATTGCCTGAAGAACAACGGTCCGGTTAGAACCCCACACTGCGGTTCTCCATAATCACAACTTTTCACATCAAGAGCCACTCTTCTAGCGGCCCTCTTCGGGACTCTGATTGCGTGGTAGTCATGCGGTAATAATTGAGCACATGCTCATGACTTGAGCAATCGCTCAATTTATTGAATAAAAACAGTATATTGTCTATATAATTTTCTTGACGACACTCTGATTATTCACCAAATAGTTGACTATGAGTGCAACGAGCCGACGGGTCACCAAAAAACAAATTGCTCTTCAGGCAGAAATCTCGCCCGACTTCCTCAGCCATATCGTTCACGGCAGACGGCCATGCCCGAAAGCGGTGGCAGTTCGTCTCGAAATGGTCACCGGCATCAGCAAGGTGACCTGGGTATGGGGAAGCCCCTTGGAAATAAGGGAGGCTCTCGAAAGGTTCATGATGCGCCAAGGAGGTCAGAGTGGATATTGAGGTCAGGCTTGCCGCCATTGAAGAGAAGCAAAACCAGATTCTCGATCTGCTCATCAACAAAGAGGTGGCGACGGGGAAGGCCATGACCCTCAAGGAGGCGGCCAGGTATGCCGGCTACTCCCCGGATCATTTCAGAAGACTGGCGGTCGAACAGCATTTGATTCCTTTTGTCCGACCTTCGGGGCAGCAGAAAGGCAAGATTCTATTTCACAAGGCGGACCTCGACCGATTTCTCGGCGAGGACAATGATAAGCAACCTAAGCAGCCTGGCCGCCGGAGAAAATCGAAGAACATTAAGATCTGGTAAGCCAATGTCGTTCCTTCGATATTCGCGAGCATTGACCCGCTTCATCGCAACAATTCTGAGCTAGGAGGCCGGTATTTCAAGCGAATCCTTCCCAACAGAGCCGGAGGCGAGCGAACTGCTCCAGCATCGATGTTTTGACTCCCTGTCGCCGGAGATGCGACAGAAGATTCAAGCTCTTGAGCAGATCCCCCTGCTACCCGACTGGCCGGAAAAAACTCGCGGCATTCCAAACATATGCCTGCGTTCCGCGCTGTTTGCGGTGATCAAAAGGGGGCGGCGTAGAGCCGTCAAAAATGAACTCATCGCATCGCTCAAGGGGGTGACGATCCAATATACCGGCTGGCGATTGGATCAGGGCGATTTTGACGTGTTGGCGCAAGCGCTCCATTTTCAGGCCCGTGAGCCCGATCCGAAGAAACGACAATTTCTCAGGATCAAGGTGAAACCTTTTCTTGCGGCTATAGGACGCCAAGGCGGCAAATCAGGTCGGGAATGGCTCAAGGATTCGCTCCGACGCCTGACTGCCACTGCCGTGGAGATCAAAGTTGACCTCAATCATGGCGTGCATCAAGGGAGTTTTTCCTATGCTGGCTCGCTGGTCGATGAATTTTATTTCAGCGATGAAGCCCAGTCTTACATCATCAAAATCAATACCAAGTTGGCCGGGCTTTTTGATGTTGGCTGGACCCAAGTGCAATGGCAACAACGGCTACAACTCAGGACCGATCTCGCCAAGTGGTTGCATGGCTTCTATGCGAGCCATAGGTCGCCCTTTCCGGTGAAGGTCGCCACCTTGAAGCATCTGTGCGGCTCGGAGTGTGCCCGCCTGGTTGACTTTCGCCGGGGCTTGAGACTCGCCATGGACGAACTGATCGAGGTCGGTGCAATTTTGGGGTGGCGTATTGATCAGGACGACAAATTGACCCTGGTCCGCCTCTCCCAAATACCTATGAAATGATGGGGCACAGCACTCACACTTCGGGGGCATAGCACTCACAAGCATGGGGCATAGCACTCACACCGGGGGGCATTACACTCACAAAAACGGGGGCATTACACTCACGTTTTGTGGGCATTACACTCACGACTGCTCAATTTTTTGATCCTCCAACTTGCTGCAAAAACTAGATTTTTCCTGAGGGGTCCGACCCCTCTAATCATCTTTAATCTTTTTTTAATCTTAAAAGAAGGGCGGACCACCCACCATCTCACATGACAGCTCCAAGCGCCATCCAGTCAACCACCGACCATGAAATCTGGCTCACCGCCATGGAATGGGTCCGCTTCCACATGCACGTTGTCCACTGGGTCGCGAACCCCTATCTCCCATACATGGCAGCAGATGAGGACGACCTGTTCCAAGAGGCCATCATGGCGGCTGCACAAGCACTGATCGTGGCGCGGAAGAAAAACTCCCCTCAGAAGCTGACGCCTTTCTTTCGCGTCATCTTCAAAACCCACTGCCTCAAAATGGCCGCTGGTGTCCAACCGGTTCACATGCCGCATGACATCCTGCCTTGTCCTGCACTCCAAGAGGAAACAGACGATCATTTTGAACCATGCCTTGGGGAGATCAAAGAAGCCCTCCAGGGGATCAAAGGTCGAAAACGGGAGGTCTGCGCCTGGATCCTCCAGCAAGAGTTGCCAGTGACCACCCTGGAGGTGGCCCAGCACTTCAGAGTAAGCCGACGGCAGGTCTGCCGTCTTCTCCACAACACCCTCCTTCAACTCACCGAGGACAACTGATGAACGACCATTCCCAAACAATCACCGATTATGCCCATCAATCCCCCATCCCCAGGACAATCCTGCTGCTGATGGAGCGTGAGGAGATCATCCGGGATCCGCTCACCCAGGAAGACCTGATCGGCCTGCATCTGGTGGAGCAGATCTGGGGCAACAGGGCCGTGCTGCGTGCACAACTCAATCGAATGTCACTGCATACCAGGGAACGATTCATACGAACCGTGGCCCTCAACTCGAAATGGGAACGCTACGCCTACTCCCGTTACTTTAATCAGGAACCAGAGAGCCGTTTGTCCCTGACGCAAGTCATCGAAGAAATCCAGATCACCTTCCGGTTCGAGATGACCCGAAAACAGATCAACCGCATACGAAAAATTCGCACCCAAGCGCAGGTCGCCAGGCATCGGGAAAAGAAAAAAAGGAACGGGACGATCTCTTACAAAGCACAAACTAAGAAGTAAGAAACAACGTTTCTTGGCGATTACCAAAACCCATCCAAGTGGCTCGGCAACGAAAGAATCAAAAATCAGGTCACCACCCCGGAAATAAGAGAGTGAGGAAACCATGAACCGTCACCTGATCTGCATACTGGCCTTTGGCCTGCTCCTAAACGGATCGCTGCTTATGGCCAGGGAGATTCGCCAGGAACGTTTGTCCCTGTTGAGCGAGACTGTGCGCTTGACTTACCGGGAGACCTTTGTCCTCACCGGTACGACCAGTCTTCGCCAGCCTGCCTGCGGCGAACGAGGAGCAAGCTCCATTGTTGGCTGTGCGCTTCCAGTAGTGCATTTCCAACTCGGCAGCGCCGAGCTGTCGGAGACCGAACAGGCCGATATGCTGGTAGCCATGGCTCGCTGCGCCATCGCTCCGGGGATCGGGTTGATCGTCACTGGTCATACCTGTTCATTGGGCGCGGAAGAACGCAACCGCGTTCTCTCCCGAGAACGCGCGGAACAGGTGGCAGCAGTGCTCCGTGCCCATGGCTACACCGTCTCCGAAGTAACGGTCATGGGATCGCAGCAACCCATACCTGAAACTGACTTGGCCAACAACCGGCGAGTCGAACTCGCTCTTACCCAACCATAACCTGCCAGAATGGCAGATATTTCAAAAAATCTCTTTGGAGGAGACCGAGATGAACCGACTGCAACACTTCCGTAAACGTTTGCACATGGCAACCTGGATGGCCGCTGTGCTGTTCTCCCTACTCAAGGCGGGCAACAGCCTGGCCATGACCGTACCAGCCACAGGCTCCTTTGCCTATGACCTGTACGATATCGGCGTCAACCAGATCCTGCTTGGTCCGGTAGGCTTCACCGGCGGAGTGGCCTGCATGTGCGTGGCCGCGATCCTGGCTATCCGGCAGATGATCCTGCCGGCGGCCGGCGTGGTTCTGGGCGGAGCTTTCCTGCTCCGGGCCAACACCGTAGTCGAGACCATCGGCGCCTTGATCTGCTGAGGGGAACATGGCCAGTTCATCCCGCAAATTCCCCCAGTATCTGTCCCGACCCTTCCAGGTGCTGTGGTTTGAGGTCGATGAGCTGGCCATTTTTCTGTTCACCCTCACCGTTGCCCTGATTTACGGCGGTCTGGCCTGGATCGTCTTTGTCGGCGTCCAGTACGGCTACATCCGCACCAAGAGGAGCAAACCCAGGGGATTTCTCAAACACCTGCTCTATGCCTGTGCCTTGCTGCAGATGAAAAACTACCCCGGCTACTTTGAACAGGAGTTCCACGAGTGAAGCTCAACACCTATGTGCAACAGAGCAGCAACCTCTTTGCCCGCAACCGCTTGCTCCAGTTTGTGGTGATCGTGCTGGCGGTCTGCCTGGTGTTTACCTCCTTCATGACCTATCGGGCGGTGCGCTACCAGAAGGTGATTCTCATTCCGCCACAGATGACCGGCACGGTGGAGTTTGTTCAGGGCAAGCCAACCGAGGCCTACATTCAGGACATCGGCCGAAGGATCATCTCCCTGGCCACCACCTATTCTCCCAGCACGGCACGCAAGCAGTTCAACGAGCTACTGGTCTACTACTCCCCCGAGTCCTACCCCGAGGCCTCCACCCTCTGGTACTCCCTGGCAGGGCGGATCGAGGAGTCGCAGGTCAGTTCGGTCTTCTATCCGCAGACCCTGACCATGAAGGACAATCGCCTCGAAGTGTTCGGTGATTTGAAGCAGTACACCGGCAATACCCGGCTGGAGAACACCACCCGGACCTATTTCCTCGACTACCAGATCCGTGATGGTCGTTTTTCCCTGCTGGCCTTCAAGGAGAAGGAAAAATCCGGAGAAGAGAGGAGCGACAAATGAAGAGAGTATTCCTTTCAGCATGCTGCCTTGTGCTGACTGCTGGTCCTGCTGTGGCAGGCGAGGGCGTTCCCGCTGAGGTACCCACCATGGTGGAGCTCTCGGCTAAGGAGATCAACCGCATCGTCTGTCCGGGACAGATGAGTGATCTGATCTTCTCTGAAGAGAAAGGGCTGACCGGCCACTTCTCTGGCAACAATGCCTTTGTCAAGTTCACCGCTGAAGAGGTGGGAGGCAAGCTCAAGTACAGCAAGGAGCCCAGTGAGATCTATGCGGTCTGCAACAATTCGGTCTACACCATCATCGGCGCCCCGGCAGAGATCAATGCGGTCACGGTCCGGCTTGCCCTACCCAAGAGCGAGACCGTGGAGAAGAACATCGCCCGCTACAAGAACATGCCCCTGGAGAAGCAGGCCCTGCAACTCATCAAGGAAGCTTACGACGGAGTCTTTCCCTCCAGTTATCAGGTGATCGACAAGGCGGCGCCGGTTCACCTCTGCCCGGACCTTCATCTGGTCCGGCAGCAGGTGGTCGAGATCGAAGGCGTTGGCCTGCGGCTCAAGTCCTTCAAGGCGACCTCCCGGTCGGCCAGTGATTTGGAACTGGGCGAGAAGACCTTCCTTACCGCCGCTGTCGGCAACCCGATTCTAGCAGTGGCCATTGAGCAGCACAACCTCAAGCCCAAGCAGTCAACCCGGATCTTTGTGGTGGAACGCAAGGATTTGCTGACAGCAACCATGACCACCCTCGATACCGGAGCAGAGCCATGAAAATCAAGGAACGGTTCAATCGGCTCACACCGGCACGTAAGAAGATTGTTATCTGGTCGCTGATGGGGGCTCTCCTCCTGGTGATCGTGGTGACCGGCTACAACTCCCGATCTACTCATGAACTAGGGCAGAGTGGCGAACGCGGCCAGGATACCCGGCTTGATCCGGATCTGATGGAGAAGACCATTGTCCGCGAGTACCGCCGCAAGCTGGAAGAGCTTGAAGGGCATGTCTCCACCATGCAGCGGGAACTGGAGCGGGGCCGGAAGGACTTGGAAGCGACTGAAAGGAGCAATCAAAAACCTGCTCAGGAAAAAGAGCTGCCCAAAATACCCGAAGCCGGTGAGATCGAACGTGGCAAGGCCGCCTTCCCGCCGCCCCTTCAGCAACCGGTGGCCGGAGCTGAGGAGAATCCACATATCGCACCCGCCGGGGGCCAGAAGGACAAGAAGCGGGTTGGCAAGATCACCGTGGTCAAGAACGATAGCCTGCCCAAGAGTGATGCTAAGAAGAAGGGCCGCACCGTGTACCTGCCGCCATCGTTCATGGAGGCCAACCTGCTGACCGGCTTTGACGCCGCCACTTCGGGCACTAGCAAGAACAGCCCGGAACCACTACTGCTGCGGATCAAGACCCCGGCGGTCCTGCCCAATGACGTCAAAGCCGAACTCTCCGGCTGTTTTGTGGTTGCCGAGGCGGTGGGCCGGCTCGACAAGGAACGGGCTGATGTGCGCCTGGTCTCGCTCTCCTGCTTAAGCAACGAGGGCAAGGCGGTCATTGATGCCCAGGTCAAGGGCTTTGTTACCGATGCGGATTCCAAGGTCGGGCTTTCCGGCCGAGTGGTCTCGCGCATGGGCGCGGCCACGGTCCGGGCCATTGTCGCCGGTTTGTTCGAAGGCGCGGGCGATGCCCTCAAGTCCTCGGCCACCACCACCTCGACCTCGGCTTTGGGCTCCACTTCCACCATCGACAGTGCCCAGGTCGGCAAATCCGCTCTGGGTGCCGGCCTCTCTCAAGGTTCCCAGACCATGAGCGATTTCTACCTCGATCTGGTCAAGCAGACCACCCCGGTGATCGAGGTCGGTGCGGCCAAGAAAATTACGGTCATCGTCTCCGAGGGTAAGGAATTGGAGATCAGGGACATCAAGAACAATGAGTTTGCGCAACAGTGAGGATGAGATGAAGCAACTGCTCGCCAGTATTTTGATTCTCCTCTGCGTCTCCGGCTGTGCCGGGGTCAAGGACGCGGTGAACCCCTATGAGGAAAACTTCCGCTGCAAGGCCAAGGACAGTGAGGGCAAGTGCCTGGATACGCCGACCGCTTACAAGGAAGCCCGGCTTCCTGACGGTCAAGTGAGCGAGGCAGCATCAAACACCTCTCAAGTCGAGGCCCAGAACAGCCGTTACAAGGCGCTTGCCGATCTGTTGGAAGCACCGGAAACCCCGGTGCTCAACCCGCCGAAGATCCTACGGGTACTGCTGTTGCCCTACAAAGGAGAAAACAACGAACTGTTCATGACCCGGTACGCCTACCTGGAGATTGAACCCTCCCAGTGGGTGCTGACCGAGGTCAGCGAGAAGAATCCATGATTGCCCTGCTGGAAAAATTAGGCATTGGTCCTGGTGCATACCTCAAGCAGGCCGATCTTGAGCGGATGACCAGCCGGTCTCCGTTCTCGGCCTACCTGAACTATCTGGCCTATGACTACAACCTCGATGTCTACCTCAATCAGGATTGCAGTCTGGGTATGCTCTGGGAATGCACCCCGCTGACCTTTGCCGGTCCTAAGGCCCTGACCTCACTAGAGGGTTTGTTCCGGGCCGGCATGCCCAAGGGGAGCGTGCTCCAACTGATCCTCCATGCGGATACCCATATCGCCCCGATCCTCTCCAGTTACCGCGAAAGCAGAATGGTGACGGACATCATCGTCCGCACCAGCACGGATCAGATCGTCGATTTCATGGAGCAGGGACGGCGCGGCCTGGCTGCCTGTTCCAACATCCCGGTGCGCAACTTCCGTCTGTTCGTCGCGGTCAAGTTGCCCGGCGATATGCCTGAGGCGCCAAACCCCGAGGACTTCATCGACCGGGAGAGAGCCAAGCCCCTCCAGGACATCAAGCGGCAGCTCACCGAAACCCTCAAAGCCGCTTTGCTGTCCCCACGCTCCCTGCAGCCGGGTGACCTGCTTGAATGGGCGCGGCGGTTGTTCAACCATTATCCGGCTGAATATCCGGAGCACAACTTCACCAGCTACAACGACACCATCCCTCTGCGCAAACAGATATTGAATGCTGACACCGTGGTCCGGGAGGCGGGTGACCATCTCCAGGTGGGTGACAACTACTTCTGCTGCACCACCCCCAAAGTTATCCCCACCGAGGTCGATCCCTTGCAGACCAATACGCTCTTTGGCGGCATCTGGGGTTTGGTCTCGGACATGGATCAGATCAAGACCGGCTTCCTCTACACCCTCAACATCCTCTTTGAGCAGGGTCTGGAGACCAGGATCCATGCCAAGTGCAACCTGCTTTTGAATCAGCAGGCGGTCGGATCGCTTTCCCCTTTACTGCGGAGAAAGCAGGAAGAACATCTGGAAGCCACCGACGCCCTGGAGCACGGGGTCAAGTTCGTCCGCATCATCCCCATCCTCCTGGTCTGGGACCGGGATTTGGAAGGAGCCCGCGAGTCCTGCACCCGGGCCAGAAGGATCTGGGAGGATAACGGCTATGTCATGCAGCAGGATTCATTCATCCTCAAAATCCTCTTCCTCTCCGCTTTGCCCTTTGGGCTCTACACCACCGGCAGGAACGTCGACAACCTGGAGCGGGATTTCATTGCCCCGGTGCCTTCGGTGACCCCACTCTTGCCGGTCCAGGGTGACTTTGCCGGTACTGGTGGAGTGCCGAAGTTGATCTTCACCGGCCGCAAGGGCCAACTGGTCAGCCTGGATTTCTTTGCCAAGGGAGCGCCCAACCACAATACCGTCTGTTGCGCGACCACCGGATCGGGCAAGTCCTTTCTGGTCAACTTTCTGGCCTTCAACTACTACGCCTGCGGCTCCCTGGTGCGAATCATCGACATCGGCGGCTCGTACAAGAAAATCGCCAACATGCTCGGCGCCCGCTATCTCGACTTCCAGTCCGGAACCACGGTCTGCCTCAACCCCTTCACCTCCATCCAGGAACCGGAGGAGGAACTCAAGTCGGTCACCGCCGTCTTTGCCCAGATGGCCTACTCCAACTCCGATACCGACAAATGCGATGACACCGAGTTGAACATGATCCGCAATGCGGTCCGTTGGGCCTGGCAGCAGAAGGGACAAGGGGCTGATGCCGATACGGTCTATGCGTTTCTCGCCAAGTTCCCCGAAGTGCCGGCAGCGGATTTCGACTCCATGAGCGACAACCCGGCCCTGGCTGAAGTGGCCAGAAAGTTGGCCTTCAACATCCGCGAATTCACCAGTCACGGATTTCATGGCAAGTTTTTCACCGGTCCCTCCACCTTTGACATCCACCGCGATGCCTTTGTGATCCTTGAACTGGAAAACCTCAAGAGCCAGCCGGACCTCTACCGCGTGGTCACCCTGCTGGTGCTCAATGCGGTCACCCAGGATCTCTATCTCTCCGACCGGTCCCGGTCCCGATTGATCATCTTTGACGAGGCTTGGCAGTTTCTGGGCAAGGCCGCCATGCTCGGCCCGGTGATCAACGAGGGGTACCGGCGTGCCCGCAAATACAACGGTAGCTTCATGATCATCACCCAGTCGATCCTTGACCTCGACAGCTTCGGCGAGGTGGGCCGGGTGATCAACGGCAACTCGGCCTTCAAAATTTACCTCGAATCCTCGGATTTCGACCAGGCCCGCAAGCAGGGGCTGATCGAGTATGACGACTTCGTGCTCCAGTTGCTGAAAAGCGTCAAATCCAATCCGCCCAAATACTCGGAGGTCTTTTTCGATACCCCCTTTGGCCTGGGCGTGGCCCGGCTGGTGGTCAACGATTACGACTATTTCATCTACACCTCCAAGCCCGCCGAGATTGCCGCCATCGAGGCCATGGTCAAAAGCGGGCTCAGCTATCACGAAGCCATTTTGGAGATGATTGCCCGGAGGGAACAAGATGGACTCTAAACTTGTACCGATCCTTTGGATCATCACCTGTGCCACCCAGGTATTGGCAACCCATACCCGGCTGGAGCCTGTGGGACGAACCTATGCCATCGTCGAGCAGGACATCACCAAAGAGCTTCAGCAAAAGGCAACCGCGATTGACCTCGATGCCTTGTTCAACACCCATAATCGCTATCAACCAACCAATCTGCATACGCTGCCTCGGTCGTCAAATGACCGGGTGTTTACGGTCGACCTGACCCATACTCTCGACCATGACATCAAGGATAGCCAGGACAACCTGCTCTATCCCCAGGGTTTCAGCTTCAATCCCTTGCAGTATGCCGGGCTGAGCGGCGGGCTGGTGGCCATCGATGGCAGTGATCCGGAGCAGATCGAGTGGTTCAAGGGTTCCCCCTATTTTCAGAACCAGCGGGCCATCCTGCTGCTCTCCGGTGGGTATGCGGCCGAGGTGAAACAAGAACTGAAGCGTCCAGTCTACTACCTGACCCATGACATAGCCACCCGACTCCAACTCAAGGCCGTGCCTTCGGTGGTGATCGAGCAGGACAACAAGCTGACCGTTCGGGAGGTGCATCTTGCAGCGAAGCCTTAAAAGGATGCTGGTGGTCTGCCTCCTTTTTCTGGCCCCGTTCCCGGCCCATGGCAAAGACGGTGTACCATTCAATCCCATCACCGACATTCACTGGTCAGAGATTGATTTTACCATAGAGGGGGTATGCTTCTGCCCCAGAGCTTGGGGTGTCGAGGTTGGATTGATCGTCAGCTATTGGGAACCTTTCCTGCTCCTGGACACCTCCTCGGTTGCCTTCTATTCCGCCACCCTGGGAACCTCGGTTGGGGGGAGTATGACCGACGAGATCGGCGGCAAGAATAACAGCTCGGATGCTGTCAATCTGGCCAACGAGTCCACCTTTGCCCAGTCGCACGCCTTCCTTCTGCCCCTGATGCCATGGATCTGTGACCGCAGCGATTACGGTGCCTGGTGGAGTGAGTATGATCCCATATGGCAAAACGATGAACTGGCCGCCTTGCTCACTCCCGAGGTTTCTCTTTATGCCAACAAGGCCATGGTTATGGGGTGCATGGCTGATGCCACCGCCGCCAATGCCGGCTGGCCGCTGGATGCCATGCCCTGGTGTGTCGGTAGTGGCGGCTCTGCCTATCCGATGACCGGCCATGTCGATAATGACAACATCGTCCAGGCCAATGCCACCGCTGCTTACCGGATGCTCTACAAGCTTAATCGTATCGGCATGATCTGCGATCCCTCACCGGTCTGCGGCTGCATGTACACCCCGGTTTGGCTCAAGAGCCATTACAAGATGAACGTGGCCAGGCCCGGGATCCGGGATGTGTATCCCATCGGCCGGGCGACCTCCTCCTATGACTCCGGGCTCAACACGCCCTACATGGGCGCCTTGGGCTCCAATGACGAATTTCTCTGGGTGGTCTACCGCAAGCAACGGTGCTGCACATGCTGCGAGTGAGGTGGAAAACACAGGCTATTGCGTTAATGGCTTCGCTCATTTTTTCCAGCTCCATCGTCAAAGCAGATGAGCAGCAGGGCAATAGGGAAAAAGTGGAGAAGGTGCTTGAACAGGCTGGGAAGCTCCACGAGACAATTACTGTGCCTGAGAATAGCCACGCCCTGGAAGGACAGGAGGCAGCCCGGAAGACAATGGAAAAATTCCAATCACCTGGATTCCAAGAGAAATTGCGTTGCGAGATGGAAAGGATACAGGGCGGTAATCCAAAGCAGGAACAGGTGAAGACGATAAATAAGGACGGGGTTCTTGCTGTCCAGGAGTCAGTTTACCTCTTCCTTTCCAGTTCCATGCCCGAGCCGATGATGAATCGGTATTTGATTGATGTCAGCCGAACTGGCGAACAACGGATTGTGCCGGTCCTGTTTGGTCTGCCGCAAGGATTGGAAGGCAAGCGAGTCAATGCCGACTACATCAGCCGTGTGATGCAGGCTGATCCGGGTTGTCGGGATACCACCGAAGCGCCATGTCAGCGGCTGGCAGTCCCGCTCAAGGTCAACCCGGAGTTGTTTGCAAGGTACAACATCACCGAGGCGCCGGCCTTGGTCTATGACAACGGCCAGGACTCCTGGTCGATCCAGGGGGAGGAGGAGTTGGCCTACCTGCTGGAAAAGATCGGCAAGGCGGCGAACAATCCCACTTTGGACAACATCAGTGCCCGATTGCGAGGTGGTCAGTGAACGAACAAATGGAAGAACACCAAATGGCAAACACTGTCGCTCCCCCAGGTTACCTGGAGGTAATCGGCATTGTCCTGGTCATCGTTCTTGGGCTGCTCTTTGCCTACGACCGGTTCCTGGTCCCCAAGGTGAAGGTGGCGGACCTGAAAGGCTACCTGCTGGAACAAAAGACCTTGCTCGCTGCCGGGACCATCACCGAGGACCAGTGGAAACGAAATCTCGACACTCTTGAGCAGGTATTCAGAGAACAACCTTCTCACCAACTGATCATCCTCAAGGATGTGGTGCTGCATCATGACCCGGATACTGAAATCAAGCTCAAGTAGACCATGGTGGCGGTTGAACCTACGGGAACAGGCTGTAGCAATCGTCTTTCTCGCCTTCATCCTTGCCGGTGCCTGGTTGCCCGGCCGAGTGACCGTGGCCACCAGTGGTTCACTCGATCATCGGCTCTTTTTTCTGCTGCCTACACCCGCCAAGGTGGAGTTGGGCGATTACCTGGTTTTTCGTCACCGGGATCTCTCGCAGGTGCAGCTGGGGCTCCGTGCCGATCATGATCAGATGATCAAGAAGGTGGGTTGCCTGCCGGGTGAAGAAATGACTTTGGATGCAGCAAATCACTTTTTCTGCAATGGCCGGCTGCTGGGGCAGGCATTGGAAGCGGACAGCAAGGGCCGGCCTTTGCCCCTGTTTTCCTTCAACGGGCCGGTTCCAGCTGACAAGTTGTTCATGGTCGGCACCCATCCTCGCAGTTATGACAGTAAATATTATGGGTTCATTGATGTTCACGAGATCAGCCATCAGGCCCTACCGCTTTGGTAGCCTTGGGTTATGCCTGACATTGCTGGCCACGCCGGTTTGGTGCGGGACTTCCGCACCCTCGGCAACCGCCAGCTTTTACCAGGAGAGCAAGCACGGCTGGTTCTGGTATGAGGATCCGGCTCCAGCGGTCGAAGAGGAGCGGGAGATGCCGGTAACTGAGTCCAAGGCCTCCCCTCTATCTCGTGAGGTGTCCTTGGCCCAGTATTCCACGGAAACCCTGTGGAACATGCATCCGGATGATTTTCAGCAGTTGCTGAATGGCCTACAAAAGAAGGCGGTCCAATACCCGACCGAGCAGAACATCCTGGAATACCTCTCCATCCAGGACATTGCCCGGCGTAAGGCCCTGGCCTACGCCAATGCCACGCAGTACGTCACCCGGAAACGTTCAGACCTGTTCAACATCAGCCAGGTCTACCCCACCTCAAGCCCTGGAGCGGTCGCCAGGGTACAGATGCAGCAGGAGGAGATTGCCGGGACCATCCGCGAGGCCAGGGCAGATCATGCCCTGCTGTTCTTTGTCGCAGCCGGATGTGGTTTCTGCGAGAAGCAGGCGCAGATCCTGGCCTACTTCGTCGACAAGTACGGCTGGCAGGTCAAGCCGGTGGACATGGAACGTCAACCCAACCTGGCCCTGCGTTTCAACATCACCACCATGCCGACCTTGTTGCTGATCAGGCAGGACCGGGAGGCCTCGATGCCTATTGCCACCGGCGTGGCTACGCTCCCGGAGATCGAGCGCAATCTCTACCAGGCAATTCGCTCCATGCGGGGGGACACCTCCATGGAGTCGTTCACCACCTACGAATTCCAGAAAGGCAGTTCCCTGGACCCGACCTCAATCCTGAAGATCCAGACACCCTGGCAATCTAACGGCCCAATCAACCAGTCATCCATGAGGCCATCACCATGAGAACAGCATTCCTTTCCGCCATTGTTGCGGTGACCCTCTCCACCCAGGCGGCACAGGCCGGTTGGGTCGACGACTGGCTGGTGCAGCATGCCGGCAGCACTCCCAACTACTTCAGCGGCCAGCAGCGCGGCTACTACTCCGGCGGCAGTTTCTCCGGCCGCTGGCACAGCACCGCAGAATATCCGGTCACCGTGGAGGCGCCCCGGATCAAGAGCGGATGCGGCGGCATCGATGTGTTCATGGGCGGCTTCAGCTTCATGAACACCGATTACCTGGTCAACAAGCTCCAGGCCATCCTGGCGGGCGCCCCGGCGGTAGCCTTTGACCTGGCCCTGAAGACGCTTTGCGAGCAGTGCTCCAATACCATCAAGAACTTCGAGGCCCTGGCCGACAAGCTCAACTCCATGCAGTTGGATGAATGTTCCGCCTCCAAGGAGCTGGTGGGGATCGTGGCCAATGAAAACGGTTTTCACTCTTCCGAGGTGATGCGGGAGAAGCTCGGCACCGCCATCAAGGAGAACAAACTGGTCAGCGGCACCGCCGAGATGTGGGATATCCTCACCAAGCAGGATCGGGCCAACAACAATCAGCCCCAGTCGGCTGATGTGGCGGATGTGACCAGCGGCTGCAATGCCGACATGACCAACATCTTTCTTGCCGGTGGCTCGCTGCTCGCCAATGTCGGATCAAAGATGAGCATCCCCGCCAGCCATATCGATCTGATCCGAGGACTGGTGGGGGACGTGCAGTTGGAAGGCCCTGCCAATACCTACCGCATCTCTGCCATTCCCCCTTGCCCACAGAACAATCCGGATGACATCAAGGCCTTCACCGAAGGTGCGGTCTACATCAAGAGTACAACCGGCGCCTGTAGCCAGATCAGCGATGCCAACCGGGATCTGGTTGCCCATATCAGCACCACCCTGAACAGCATTGCCGACAAGGTGGAAACCAAGGGTACGCTCACCACCGGTGAGCAGACCTTTCTCGAATCCAACCCGCTCGCCACCCTGCCGATCCTCAAGACCGCAGTCGGCACCAGCACCAGAGCCACGATCATCCCCGGCCTGGCGGACATCACCGCCAAGGCCTACAGCCTGCAGATGCTCTCCGATCTCTATCTCCGAGGTGAATCGATTGCCGCCAAGGCCAAGGAGGTTTTGGAGAAGAAAGCCGGTCCCTCCACCGGCCAGGGGCCGGAGAAGTGTGCCGTTGTGCTCTTTGCCGAACATGCCGACCAGAGTATCACCGCCATGCTGGCCCGGATTCGCACCTTGAAAGAGGCAGCCAAGACCAGCTATGTCGCGGCCGCCAACGAAATGAATACCACGGTCGCCTATCTCAACCACATGCAGCGGATGGAGGTGCAGATGGCTGCCGAGATCACCCGGCGCTACGGCAAGGACCTGGCCGCGAGGATGCAGTTGTGATGAACAGGAAAAACATGACGAAGTGGGGCTTGTTCCCTCTGGCCTTGATAGCCATTATTCTCTCGGCAGAGCAGGCCCTGGCCTTGGATATGGAGTATTACACCTACGGTGGCTTCAATCCCATCGTTCAGGCCTTCAACCGCATTGCCCTGATCTTCAGTGATGCCAGTTATCAGGGCCTCATCTTTGTGATGACGGTCATCGGCATCATGGCCGGGGCAGCGGCCTGGATCGCCAGGGCTACCACCGGGGCCCGGATCATCCCGCTCACCTGGACCGTGCCGGTGGTGTTTGGGGCCATCGTCTATCTGGCTGTCTTCGTCCCCAAAGGCAACATTACTGTCTATGACCCGGTTCTCAACCGGTTCCAGACAGTGGGAGGAATCCCGGATGCCATCGTCTTCACCGCCGGCACCCTCAACCTGATCGAACGCGGGTTAGTCGACATCATCGATACCTCGGCGGCTCCGGATGCCGCCTATACCCAGACCGCCGGTGGCATTGGTTTCAAAACCCTGGAATCGGTCATGGGCTCTTCGCCCAAGGACAACTATGCCCGCACCTCCATGATCCGCTACGTCAAGGACTGCGTCACCTTCGAGCTGATGCGGCCTGGTACCACCCTGTCCCTGGATGATCTGCGCAATACCAGCACCGATTTTTTGGTCAATCTGGCCCAGGCGGTGAATCCTTCCGTGTTCACTGTCTACTACGATGCCGCGAGTCCGGCTGGCACCACCATGAGCTGCACCCAGGCCTGGAACAACCTCCAGCCTATCTATGCCACCGCCGCCAACTATACCGAGTCGATCCGCAAGGTGTGCAGCAAGAGTTATTACGATCCCAGCAGCGCCACCGAGCTGGCCACTTGCCGCAATCAAATTTCAAACACCCTCAACTTCACCACCGGCACAGCAGTGACCCCGGAGCGGATCATCCAGCAGCGGCAGATTGCCGAGATCCTCTACAACTTCTATTTCCAGGATGATGTCGAGACCTCCATGCTGATGGAGAGCGACCGCAAGATAACCACTTCCGGTTTGGGCATCGGCCTGACTATGAACGAATGGATCCCGATCATCCGGGCGGTGATGACCGCCATTGCCATCGGTGTGATTCCGTTTCTGGTCCTCTTTCTGCCCACTCCGTTTGTCGGCAAGGCATCCTCGGTGATGCTCGGGTTTTTTGTCTTCCTCTCCACCTGGGGCGTGACCGATGCGGTGATCCATGGCGCGGCCATGGACTATGCCGCCCGCAACTTCGAAGAGGTCCGGCAATCAAACCTCGGCGTCTATGCCATGGCAGCCCTGCCTTCGGTTGCCACCAAGATGCTGGCCATGTTCGGCGTCATCCGCTCCGCCGGCATCATGCTCGCCAGCCTCTTCTCGATGATGCTGATTCGCTTCGGCGGCCATGCCTTGGCCATGCTCGCCGGCAATCTGAGCGGCATGGTCCAAGGTGCCGGCAGTCATGCCGGCGCCTTGCTCACCCCGAGCGGGCTTTCTACCGCCATGAGTCAGCAAGCCAAGGCAGCCGGCCTGTTGGATGGGATGGCCGAGCATCGCTTTGCCAACCTGGCCGCCGCTGAGTCTTGGGGTCTGCACAAATCGGTAGGTGGCCATGCCGCCGCCATGAATGCCCGCAGAAGTCTGCAGCAGTCGGAGCAGATTCCGCCCATGACATCGCAAGGCGAGTTTGCCGCCATGATGGCCTCGGCCAACCAGAGTGTCGGCACCACCACCGGACCGGTCTCAATCTCCACCGGCCCTGACGGAGCCGCGACCCGGATGCGGTCTGAATCGGTCAACCCGGACGGTTCTTCCAGCGTCGTCACCCTTGGCCCAGGTGGCACGGGCATCCAGGAGGACATCCTCGCCACCGGCAAGGCCTCCTATGCCGTGAGTAATGATGGCAGCAGCACGACCACCCAGGCCTCGGTTCATGGCCTTGACCCGGTCAAGGTTGGGGCCATGGCAGTGCAACAGAAGGTGTCGGGCGCCGCCAAGACCCTGGGCAGTGACAGCAACTGGGGGATGTTCTGGCAGCAGGTGCAGAGGGACAGTCTGTCCGGCGGGGAGAACAGAAGTTTCTCCGACACGCTCAACAACTCTCTCAGTAACAGTTGGAAACGGGCATTTAATGATCAGTCGAGTTTCATCCACTCACTGGATGAAATACAAAGGACTCAACTGCAAGGCATGTTAGGCGCAGGAGGTAGGATAACCGGCGCCAGCTTGGGCGCAAATGGCCAATTATCAGTCGTGGGTGGTGATGGAGAACGAGTGAGCTTTAACATTTCCGAAGACACGGCCAAAGCCTTTTCCAGGGACGAGGCTAAAGTCCGATCTGAAGCTGTCGCGCAAACATTCAACAATGCTCGTGGATTTGATTACCTAGCCAACGTGGCCAAACGCATCGGTGCCACAGAGGCCTATTCCATCATTGACGAAGCTCGGTCAATCAGCAGATCACAGGAGTCCTATGGTACAGACCTGACCACGGCCCTGGTGAAGAATTACGCCCGAGAGCGCTATGGTGAGGAAAATCCGGAGACGATCCGAAAAACCATTAGCGATTTCAACAGCTATGTCACGCAACACGGTGCAGCCGGGGTCAATAATATGCGTGACATTGTCAGTGGCTTTGTCAGCGGGCACGGATACGGCTGGGGCAGTACCCAATCAGAGGTGCAAGGAACCATCCACAACACCCGGAATCGGATCCATGACCAAGGGTTGATGAAAGGCTTTGTCGATCAAGCGGCTGTATCAGTTCGTTCCAACGCCGCTGGAATCACCGAGGGGAGTCTTCAGCCTCCCGAAAGTCCCCTCCCGTTACAGAAACCGGACGGGACGCGAACCATAACCGGTGCTGATAACCTGCGGAGTGTCAATCGGCACGAGGAATCGGGGCAAGGTCGAATCCGAACCGATGCCAAAGGGATGGCCACTGAGGGGATCGGCAAAGTGTTCAAAGGGGTGGTGGATAGTCAGGGAAACCGACCGACTTCTGAAGGGTACTTTCAGGCGCCACCTGAAAATAAATTAGCTCCGGGTGAAGGCAAACCCGGAACTGTGGTGGAAATTCATAAAAGAAAATAGGTCGATACGGGATGTGGAGTATGCCAGAAAAAATTATTTATCATCCCAATGGTAAATATTCCCCTGGTACATGCGCCAACTGGGGCAAAACTCCGGTTCTTCCTTGATATGTGACAATTCTTCCATGTCTTTACAAGGCTGCCAAGAGTTCACGATTTTTGCCATCAACCCGCTTGCGGAAAAAGGCCGCACCGGCACCGACTCATCCATCAATCGGCCACAAGATTGGCACATCGCACTGTCTTCGGACTCATACCCGCAGTGGGGGCAGATGGTAGTCCAATTGGTCTCATCAGGCATGGTTGTTCTCCGGTGTGCTGGTTTGCAGGATGATCAGTTCCGGCTTGTGGATGAGAGAATACGTTTCAGGTTAACCCTTATCATGTTTCCGAAAAAAGTCAAACCATAGGAAATAACCTTGCAAGTGACAGATACGAGGATTGAGGTGGTTCAAGAAGAACGAGAGCCTTTTGCATTGTTTCCAATCCTGGCCGGTTTTCTGTTCTTCCTCGCGTTGAGTTGCACTCTATCGTCCACCGCTGAGGCAACCGTTGCGGCCTACATGGATGTTCAAGGGAACCTCCATTATATGCGGGGCAAGAGCAGTCGAACGAACAAGAAGATTGCAATCAACCGACGGATAGCACGATCAACAAAAGATCCAACCTCTCAAACAATCAACGCATTCATCCAAGCAGCCGCCAACGAACACGGGGTTGATCCCTTGCTGATCAAGGCAATCATCAAAGCTGAATCGAATTTTGACCCCACCGCCGTGTCGCCCAAGGGCGCCCAGGGGTTAATGCAACTCATGCCGGCAACTGCCAGGGATCTCCAAGTCGCCGATCCTTTTGACCCTCAAGACAATATTACCGGCGGTGCCAAATATCTGCGTTTCCTGCTCGACAGCTATGAAGGGGATGTGGAATTAAGTCTGGCGGCGTACAATGCTGGCCCAGGCAATGTCAAAAACGCGATCCCAAATTTCCCCGAAACCAGGACCTACGTTGCCAAGGTTCTGGATAATTATCAGTCCTACCGAACCATCTGGTGAACCGCAAAACACCCTTCATGCTCAACGGGATGAAGGACGTTAATGTACACCGCTCATAAACCGCCTTCTTCTGTTCCTGCTGAACGATCCTTCCGTATTCATGCTCCTGCCGAACTGTTGACGATCTGCTCGAAACGCTCGATACTGGCGAGCACCGAGTCGAGCGACGGGATCTCGCCGAAAATCATCCCCGACATCGCGGTGTAATCTTTGCCAAGCGCATCCCGCATTGCCGGACTGGGAGCCAGCGTAAAGGTTCCGTGTGCAGCCGTGTCGAGACCCAAATCCGCACTGCCGAAGAACAACCGCGCGTGATGAGCGCAGTCAATTGCCAGAGTGTGGTCGGCCAGCCATTCGGTCGCCGCTGCCGCTTGGATCAGTTGATGCACGTCATAGTAATGACGTGAAACGCGTTGTCCGCCATGCCGCAATTGGTTGCGACGATCATGCCACTGCCGCAGACCATGAAGGATGATGACCTTGTCCCAGAAGGTTCGCTCAGGCTTGACGGTGGTGATGTTTGCCACCTGTAGATTCAGGCCGGATACATCCTCTGCAACATAAGGGTGGATCGTGGTTGCGATGTGTGGGTCGAGCGCTGACTTTGCGCCGGATTCGATTTTGACGGCGGAACGGATATAATCGCCGACAGAAGCCGTGACGGCAGGGTACCAAAAGAGGAGTGTCTGGCCGTCTTTGTCTTCAGGGTCGATCTCCAGACGATATCGCGCAGTTGGGATGATTGATGCGGCAAGTTGGTTGAACTGTTCGAATAACGGCCCCGCAATGTACCTTTGACAAGCCATGCGAATGGCGTCGAGGCGTGCGCGGCGCTTCTTGCCGCTTAGGGCATCCAGTTCGGCGACATCGGCCTTCTGACCCAGGTCGTCGCGAAACACCGTGATGTCGATGTCTTCGGAAAAACGGGAGATCAAACCGAAGGCTTTGGAGAGCGAGGTGCCGCCCTTGAACAGCAGGCGGGGACCGCCGGCTGCCAACCCGTTGAACAGTGCATCCAGGGTCCAGCAAACCCAAAAGTCCTTTTCGATATTCTGGACTGCGGTACCGAGTCGGGCAGCAGTGCTGAGAAACAAGTCACGCCGCTCGGCGTCACTGGCAGCGATGACGGCTTGGAAGTCTGGATTCAATGGTTGGTCTCCACTTATTTAGCCGTACGACGATCAACCGTCGGACGCTTCACCCCACGATAGGCTTGCGGTGGCTTGGTCACTGCGGCTTGAGGGGCGCAGCCAGGTAGTTCTCGAATCACGTTTTGCATCCACGACGGCAGCATGTTGAAACCATCGAGCAGGTCCTGGCGGATTGCAGAGCCGTGGGTTGGATCTGTCAGCACGTTGGTCAATCGGCTGAGGATACGGGCGCGATCAGAAATGAGCGTGTCTTTCAACCAATGGAGGGCCTGCACGACACGCATGGCGGGACGCCCTGCCCAGAAGAGGCGACTGGGCGCCGTCTGCTTGAACTCGATGCTCAGGTTGTCGAGTTGAATGGAGCGGCGACGGGCATCGGTATGGAGAATGACGCGAGCCGGTACGGCATCGGTCAGCCCAAGATCGTTGGCTGCGGTCATGCCGTCTACCAGCAAGCGGAGTTGATCCCTGCGAGCGATGGCCTCCACCACGGCGCGGTAGTCGGGACTGGTGGGCCGCTTGGTCAAGCTGTTGAGCTTGGGCCGATCATAGAGGCCCCTATCTATACGGCGCAACTCACCCGCCAGCACCATGCGCTGCAGGGTTTTGTCGATGACGTTGCGGTTGCCAAGCTGCGCGAAGTCGGCCGGCACCCAGACATACCCGGGTCCGGCTGCGTCGATCTGTGCCAAGATACTTGATTTGAGGTCGGACATGGAGATCTCCTTTGTCCGATATTTGTACATCCTTTTCGGACAAATGCCAAGGTTTCCTTGTCCGAAAATTGTAGCTTAATTTCGGACTCTCGATTATTCCATACCCTTTCCGCTAATCGCTAGACGACTGTCAGCCGTTGTTTCTCTCGTTGAGCCATCAGGCGTTCATTGCCTCCAGATAAGGACGCATCACATTGCTCACCCGGCAGGCCTTGGCAAACCGCCAAAGAGTATCAGCCTCGCATCGACCGTTTCTCAAGCAATCTTTCAACGCTTCAAGGGCCACATCCAGGCCAATCTTGTTGCGATATTTGAAGCAATCAGCCACCGTTTTCGCTGGTTGGTATATTGCCACCGGGATTCCATCGATGATGTGGCTATTGATTCCTTCAATCAGTGCGGGGCCGGAAAAACGAACGAAGCGAATCGGCAAAGTCTTGTTCACCGGCAAACGTGTTTTGCGGTCAATCGCCATCCAAATCTCATGGGGCGCCTGTGTGGTGAGATTGTGGAACCGCAGAGCGGAAAACAGACAGATAACTCCTTTCGGTACCATTTTGATTGCTTCCGCCAGGGAATGATGCTCGGAAACCTGGGCGTCAGGCAGCCGATACAGCCCACGTGCCACTTTTTTCACCAAGCCCCTTTGGTAGAGTCGCAGCAGGGTAATCCGTGGAATTCCCAATTCGTCAAGATCAACAGGCCGCAAAACCGTTCTAGTCTTGAGGAGCTGTAGAATTTTTTGAGATTTACCTTGCACCTATCCTCCTCTTTAGATATCGCTAAATGCGATTTTTCATCATGCAGCAACCTTATAAATGTTTTAATATGTAGGCATTTATAAAAATATGACGACATATTATAACGTTTGTCGGCAAATTCAAGAAAAATAGAGAAGACCTCTTTGGCCAAGACAAAAAGGCAACACGGTAAAAATAATCTTTGCTATCAATAAATTGATAGCGATGGTCCGAATATAGAGCAACAGGTAGACATAGATTGCTGCAGGATCAAAATAAGCATGAGAAATAGCATTTTTGCATGATTTCAATCGTCATGGAATTAGAAGATGGCATTGTTGATTTACATGGTCGGCAGCCATGCTTGATGATCATAGAATGGAGAGTGGCATGACGACTGCTGAGCTCTTATCAGCATTGGCGCGTGAGTACCCCAATGGCGTATCGTTTGATCCAATGGCGGTACGGCTATTGAGGCAAAAAATACCTTTTGAAAATTGGCAGATCGGGGAGTTAAAAGCCGCGATGTTCCAGCTGGAAAGCGGCCTGTGGTTTTCCCGTGAGATGATTTCCGACGATGACTCTCATTTAAAGCTCGAAGGGCAGGCGATAGAATGGCTAATGGAGCACGGTTGCTTATCTGTCGAACGGTTGAGTGAAGATTTTTGTGGCGTCCTCCCCCGTATTGGCGCACCGGAAGTTTGCGCTGCCTTTCTACGACACTTAGGATTCACGGTATCAGCATGGGGAAAGGGACGCTATTTCTGTTTTCCACCGCAGTCCAACCTAGATGAAAGTCTGGCGGCAATCTCGGAAAGGATTGCCGGATTGCTTGAAGAGGCGGAAGGCACGTTGACCTTTCATGAAATCAAACAAGCTATGCCGCACCTGACCGCTGAAGCGTTGGAGAGCATCCGCGCGCAATTCCTGTTGGAAGTCCATGCGACGGAAGTCGGGGGGGTGCCTTGCTGGTGCAGTACGGAGGCGATCCACCTGCCGGAGGATTTTTCGGGAAAACTGACAACCATTGCCGATACGCTGGTTGCGCTGGAAGAGAGAGTGTCTGTTGCAAATCTGGAATTCGCGTTGAATTTGCTCTACCGTATTCGTTTCCGCGAGGAATACGCCCTGACGGATAACGTGGTTTTCATTCGCGTCTGCGCGAAATACTATCAGGGCAGGAACAATGTTTTTCCGAATACGAAGAAACCCCGCGCAAAAGCAAACGACTGGTCCGTGTCGGGCAAGCGTGTGCGTAGTCCGAACACGCGCTTCAGCAACCTGGGTTTGCCGATTGGCGCAAAACTGGTCTTTACAAAGGACTGTCATATCACTTGCACCGTACTGGATAACTCCAATCAAGTGGAATACGGGGGCAAGGCATGGGCTATTTCGGCGTTGGCGACGCATTTGTTAAGCGGATCTGCTGCAAACGGTTTTGTGTGTTTTAGCTACGAAGGCGAAATATTGTGGGATCGACGGTTGCGATTGGAACGGGAGGACAAACAGGACGAATCTCTCGCAGAAAAGCTACCGATGCCCGCTGAAGCACAGGAGACAGGAAACGGAATCATCGGCTTGGATGGGCGGTCGTTATCGCCAGCAACTTGGCGGGCGTTCAGAAGTGCTGGCACTAATCCGCGTGTCTCGGAGTGGGCGGCACGCGTCGAAAAAGGAGAAAGAGTGGAACAGATTGCAAGGGAATCGGGATATGCTGTGTCCACAATGAAAAACATGATTTCGAACTACCGCTTATATTTCAAAGTTTGCCAACTGAACGGCATCATGCCGGAGTTCTGCTCGAATGTATAGCTACGAGTGGGACGGGCGTACGCGCGGGTACCATCTGACGACGCAGACAGGGAAATTCGTGGCAAGCGAAATCCGTCCGGTCTTCGCGGAGGAACTGGCGCACACTGGGTTAGAAGCACGGTTGGCATTCGATCCGAAAGAGCGGCGTCCCCTCCTCTGGGCGAAGCAGAACGTATATCTATATCGCGGCGAAGAAATCGCGAAATTCAATAAGACAGACTACGGCAAGCCGCTGGACATCGAATGGAAGGGTTCGTTGTGCGTGTACGATGGCTCTCAGGAAGGTGCGGAAACACGAAGAAAAGAGAAGCTGGTTCCGGTTGATGTCGAAGCGATGGTGGCAAAGAACCGTGGCATCATGATCGCACTGGTGGCGGATACACTCAAGCGTATTAAGGAAATGTACGACGCCTACGCGGGAAAATGCGATGCGGTCTATATCGGCTTCAGCGGCGGTAAGGACTCGGTGGTGCTGCTCGACCTTTGCCACAAGGTCCTACCGTTGGACGTGCCGGTTGTTTTCAGCGATACGGATATGGAACTCCCGGATACCTACAGCGTCTGGGAAGAAATCCAAAGTCGCTACAAAGGCCGCCCGTTTTTGAAGGTCTCTGCCAAGATTCCCGCATTGGAAACCTGGCGACTCTTTGGTCCTCCTTCGCAAGCGTTGCGTTGGTGCTGTTCCGTCCACAAGAGCACTCCCGCAATCTTAGCACTCAAGAAAAGGCTCGGGAAAAGCTCCATCAAAACGATGGCATTTGTCGGGGTGCGAGGCGAGGAGAGTCAACGGCGTTCAGGATACGCTGATATCGGGGATGGTTTGAAAAGCAAGTCGCAGGTGAATGCCATGCCGATTCTAGCTTGGTCCTCGCATGAACTGTGGCTTTACATTTTTGAGCATGATCTCGTTCTGAACGAAGCCTACCGAAAAGGGCTGGCTCGTGTCGGCTGCCTGATGTGTCCGATGTCAAACGACCGTCAAAATGATCTGATACAAATGAATTATCCTGAGGCGGTCGCGCCGTTTGCTGACGCGGTGCGCGATACGATTGACCGTGAGTTTTCTTCTGAGGAGGACGCAGATGCGTTCGTTTACGAAGGCGGTTGGTATGCGCGAAAAAGCGGCGTGTCCTTAAAGCAGGTTATTGCGACACCCGGCGTGGAACGCAAGAGAGATCGCGTGATTTGTGAATTCCCACTCGAAGCAAAACCGGCATTGAGGGAATGGCTTAAAGCGATTAGGAAAATCGAAGGCGCTGAGTTGTCGTTTCTTGAGGACGGTCAGAGAGGTTTGCTTCAATGTGTCTGGACAAACGGAAAACCCGACAAGGCAGTTTTCAAGTGGCTAGCATACGCCGTTCACAAGGCTATTGCTTGCACGGGATGTGATGCTTGCGAGGCGGAATGTCCAGCAGGCGCGTTGCGGTTTGAGAAAGACACCCGTAGCGGCAGTGTGAAAGTTTCAATTGATGAAGCAACGTGCGTCCATTGCATGAGGTGCTATGCGCCCAGCGATGGCTGTTGGCGGTATTACTCAAAACGATACGCAGGAGCAACGACAATGAACATCAGCGGTATCAATAAGTACATAAGTTTTGGATTGAAACCGGAATGGATTGAAATTTTGGCAAACGAGGCCGCGAATTTCCGTCAGACAACTACGCTGGGCAACCGGATGGTTCCATCTGCCGTGACATGGTTCCGTGAAGCGGGATTGATTGAAGATTCAACGAATATAACAACAACGCCACTTTTGGGAGTAGGCAAGAGGCGCGGTTTCAGCGACCTGCTGTTTTGGCAGTTGTTGTGGGCCCGTCTGGCAAATACTTCCCCACTTGTTAAATGGTATGTCTGCAATACGGATTTTGAAACCGGATATGCGATGAAGCAGATTGATGAAATGCTCGCGCAATCCGTTGGATCGGCATCGGTGAGGAAGGGTGCGTTGTCGTCTCTTTGCCAACTGATCAAGGCTTCTCCGCTTTGTGAAGGAGATAGGGCGTTGATTGAAACTAAAATGAAAGGCAGAGTCGTTGAAAAACTCACGCGGCATTCGCATGCGATAGATCCGCTGGTAGTTCTTTACGGGCTTTATGTGATGACGGAGAAGGCTGGGCGTGGTGCGTTCACAGTGCGGCAGATGATGGCGGCGGAGTTCGACGGGGAGGCTGTGTCACCGCTGTCGGCGTTCGGTATCCCGCCGGAAGAGTTCAAGAAGCAGTGCATGGGGCTGGCGACGATGTATCCTGACTTAATCGCGTGCAGCTTCACGCTGGGGCTGGATGAGGTTCGGTTGTTCCCTGAAACGAAGACTCGGGATGACGTAGTTGAATTGATTTCTCAGAAGTAGCCTGCAGGGGGGTGACATGGCATTCTACAAAGACTATTTCGGGATCAGACCGGATTACGCACCGTGCATGACTTTGGCGGATATAAACAAGTCGCCGGAGACATGGCTGGGCTTCTATCCACATGATTCGTTCGTGGAGATTCTGCGAGAGTTGCTTAAGAGCCTGAACGGCGGAAAAAAGTCGCTCTGGATCACGGGAGCCTACGGCACTGGCAAGAGCCATGCGTCGCTGGTGCTGCAAAAACTGTTCACAGATGATGATACACGCGTCCATCAATGGTTGGATTTGCGCAAGGCGCAGATACCGGCCCCCTTGCGAAAAGGTGTGTTGGAACGGCGCAGCGAAAAGACTCTCGTCGTTTATGACGTGAACGCGGACGGTGTGGACGCAAAAAACCAGTTTCTGATGCGCTTGCAGCGCGGAATCGCAAAAGCCTTGGAAGCGGGTGGACACACGATCCCGCTGAAAGGTAAGCTGGACGGAGTCATCGAACGCATCCGGCAGGATGAACAGCATTTCTTTGCAAAGCGCGACAAGATGCAGGCTCAGCTCCCGCACCTGAACGTGGGCATCAACACAGCAGATGCTCTGGAGAAAAGACTGCGGGATACGAATCTGGAGGCCGGGCTGGTGAGCGACGCAATGCGGGTGCTTGAGGCGCGTCATATTTATCTGAGTTTGAGCGCTGAAGAGTTTCTGGAGTGGGTGGACGCATCTCTGAAAGCAAACGGCCTTTCCAAGCTGGTCTATATCTGGGACGAGTTTTCGGCATTCGTGGATCATAACCGTTCGCAATTAAAGACTTTGGAACAATTGGCGGAGGCCGCGCAACAAGGTCGGTTCTATTTCGTGCCGGTGACACATACGGCTATATCAGCCTATGTCGCGGCTGGTTCCGAGAGTGCGAAGAAGGCGAACAACCGGTTCACGTTCAAGCAACTTGACCTACCAAACGAGACCGCGCTGAAACTGGCGGCAGACGCCTTCGTTGTCAAACCGGATAAGACAGAAGAGTGGAGGAAAGAGCGCGACGAACTGTGGCACAGTGTGAACGGCGTGGCCGAAAGCTACATGGTTGTCAACAAGGCGGGCATCGATGCGGCTGATTTTAAGGGTATTCTGCCACTACATCCGATGGCGGCGTTCCTGCTGAAACATCTGTCGGTGGCGATCGGATCAAACCAGCGAAGTATGTTTGAGTTCCTGAACGGCGAGGATTTCAGGACGTTTATTGAAATAGGCGGGCTGGAAGTTCCCGGTCATCAGTTTCTGACGGTGGATCACCTGTGGCAGTATTTCGTAGAACGGGACGATCTGGGGAGTGGGCAAGTCGTGCAGGAAGCGCGGGCGGAGTATGCGAGACGCAAAAAGGATTTGCAGCCGGACGAGCAGCGCGTCTTCAAGGCTGTGCTGTTGTTCGGCTTGATCGAGCAGTTGCAGGGAGCGGGGCACCTGCTATTGAGTACAACGCTAGAAAATATCCAGCGCAGTTTCGAAGGGGACGGCGCTTTGCAGGGCGTGGATGCGATCCTACGCAATCTGGAGCAAAAGCATTGTTTCGCTATTGTGAACGGGCGTTGCGAACGTTTCCATGACCGCTCGGACACGAAAGAGATCGAGGAAAAAAAAGCCGCGTTGGAAGGCAAGTTTGGCGATCTCGTGCTGAAAGAAACCGAAGCAGAGCTGGTTAAACTATTGAAAGGTATCAACTACGGCGGCCGTATTGATACGCGCGTGGCGGGTGTCGGCGGTCTTTCTGCGTCAAGCATCACGAGACGTGAGTCTTTTAGCGCGACAGGGAACCGAGTGCTTTTGCAGTTCATTCTAGCTCGGGACGAGCAGGAACAATTGCGCATTCCTGACAAAGCAAAGGAATTGGCGAAACAGTTCGAAGACCACCGGATGCTGTTCGTGACGATGCCGGAAGTCAGCTTCTGTCGCGACAACGCGAAGGCATGGGAAGATTTCACGGAAAACAGCGCCCGTCTCGCTTTGTCAAACGACAGCGCGAGCAAAAAGGTGTTCGAGACGCATGTAAGCAACGTCAAAGCAGCGTGGCAATCCAAAGTAACGAGTGCTGCCAAGCTCATAGTATACAAACCCAATCCAAAGGGGGAACCGTTCTCCGAGGAAGTGACTTGGGGGCAATTGAAAAAGGACTGGCTCACCACCTATGCGAAACAGTCGTTCGCTGCATATACGGACGATTTGAGTGGCTTCAATATCAACGCATTTGGCTTGCCGAACAGCTTGACGAGTTGGGCACTGGCGGGCATTGATTTCGATAGGTTTGTTGTCAACAATCCAAAAATCTACGGTCCACAGAAAGCAGTGGTGCTGACGTGGCAGAAGAAGGGCGTCACAGCCGAGAATACATGGTTCGACGCGAATCCGAACCATCCGCTGACACAATTACGGGAATTCTGCAAGAAACGGCAGGACAGCACGGTAGGCGCGGGCAATACCTGCTCTATACGCAAACTCTACATCGACCTGCAGCGACCGCCGTTCGGACTGCTGGGAGTGCCGCATTCGGCATTCGTCCTGGGTTTTGTGCTGAAAACATGGTTGACCGGACAGCGCAAACTGCAATGGACGGATGGCGTGACAAGCAAGGTGCTGGATGCTGCGACGTTGGCGGAAATTATTGAGGCTGTGGTCAAAGACGACGGCGCTAACTCCATCAAGAACGAGAAACTGATCTGTCGTCTGTCGAAAGAGGAAAAGGCGTTCATCGAACAAGGCAGCGTGATTTTCGGGAGCAGCGCACTTGCTGACGGAACGGTGGAGGCGGCGTTGAACGCAGTCGTGGCACGTCTGGAAGAGATTTCGCAGCGCGTCCCGCTGTGGGTGCTACCTGAGTATATCCGTGCTCAATACGATGCGAACGCGGAGATGATGAGCAAAGTAATAGATGCATTGTGCGCAGCGAATAGCATCAGTTCCAAAGGAGACACCGAAACTCGCGTAAACAAGGTGAAGGAAATAGGTGAGATTCTTCTAGCAACAACGGGGCTGGCGGAGGCGATGGCCAATTATATGACACCAGTGGTGTTTGAGGAGGCATTCCAGCAGTATGTCGATAACGCCAAGCCGGAGTTGAAAGCGGCGGCGGAACGCATGGGCAGTTTATCGCACATCTATTGCGGAGCGGTCAAAAATCGTTTCGCGGCGACGAGCGGCTGGTTGTGGAAACGCGGCGACGCCGAGGCCGTACTGGAAGAGGTTTACCGACAGACGCTCTGCGCCGAGCATGTCCGTGGGCTAGCTGGCTCATCGGGATACATGAGCTTCGAGAACGCGCTGAACCGCTTGCGCAACGCGGTGCTGAGCGAAAACAAGGTGCCGACGGAGTTCTGGGTGAAAATGCAACCGGCCTTGCAGCGCTTCTTTGAACTGATCAGCAGAGATTCGCTCTCAGGCGAGGATGTAAAAGCCTTTGAAGAGCTTCTGGAACTGCAGGGCGAGGTTATCCGCGAGTTGTTCTTCGATGCGGCTCAAACGCGGCAACTGGATGCGATGCGGGAAATCTTCGGAGATATCTGGCCGACGGCGGTCGCGGAACGCCGCGAGCTTTACAATGCCTTCTCGACGGATTCGGCGAAAACCAATGAGCAGAGTTTTAAGGCACAAGGGCGCGGCAAGATCGAGGAATACAGCCGAACGATGGTTTCCAAGCTAGTGGTTGCACTGTGGAGCGAACGCACAGGTACGGAGTCGCCTGTCGAATGGAGCCGCAAACACGCGTTGCCCGCTGAATGCGTTTTGGCGGTGGACGACGCAAAGAGCCTTGTTGATGCGGTCGCGAATCCGGGAGGTGTATCGGCGGAACGCTTACAGTTTGTACATGACCAACTTAAAAAAGAGGGTGCATTTGTGGATGTGGCCACGGCGGGTGAAGAATTCCTCAAACGGGTGCTGCCCGCTCGTTATCAAAAAATCGGGTTCAAGGTCGGAGAACTGAGCGAGTGGTTATGCAGAAAATTTGGTGCCGCACCGGACCGGTGGCTGACAAGCGGAGGGCTTCACGAATCAGTCGAGGCGTTTGTAAAGCAGAGATATGACACTCATGCGCGGAAGACTGCTGCGGAAAAGGTGAATATGCTTTCCGATGCCGAGGCGAAGGTACTGCTCTTAAAGTTGGTTGATAGAATCCCTGAAGCAGGGCTTTCGGTGCTGGGATAATACCATGACACTGAACGAGTATTGCGAATACATCAGGAATCCCCTAGCGGAAGCGAAAGCTCGGGTGGTAACCGTGCCTCCGGGGGAAAGCTGGACGGCGTTACGTCGGTTTTGCCAAGAACGCGGCAACGTTGAGTTACGTTTGAGCGATCTTGTGAAGGAAGGCGCGTGGCTGCCGATGCCTGACGAAGTTTTCAAGCGGATTCGTGATGTGATGAAGTCACAGGAGGTGAGCGGTAACGCTGTAGTATTGCTGGGAGTGCCCGGCTATCTTGCGTTGTTGACCGACGAGAATAAACGGGCTGCGATTTTCGCTTTGCGCGAATGGGTCGATAGTGCAGCAGGGCGGGAAGCGGTCTGCTTTTTGCGGAGCGATGACGGTACCGGATTAATACTCAAGGAAGTTTTCGCCAATCCGCGCTACCGCCAGGGGAAGCAACTGATTAAAATTTTGACAATCGCTCCCGAAGAAGCCGAAAAACTCGCAGGGCGTACGGAGGTAATGCTGGTCGGTGACGACTTGGCATCTTTCATCCCGGATGCGTGCGACTCATTTCAGAAGTATTTGCGATATACCGAGGAACACCCAAACGACAGCTCTATCCGGCGGATTGTTGTAGCCTCGGAAGGCCAGGAATTGCCGGGGCTCAGCGCCGATGTGCGGCAAGTGGTGTGTTTGCGGGATTTTGCTTGCGTGTTTTACGACGTGGAAGATGCGGGATTGTCAGAAGATGCTTTGCGGTGGATGTGCGAGCGGGGGAAAGAAGGTGCGAGTATAACGCTGTCAGATACGCTCAAATCACGGTTTTTTCCAGAAGATGGAGTCGCAAAGCGCGTCTTGCGAGTGTTTGATGCCCGCAAGAATGCAGAACGCGAGGCGGTACTGTGGCTAGTTAAACAGATCGCAACGAAGGGAAGTTACCTTGAGTGTGTCGCAATGCAAGAGGAGGTTCATGTAGGCAACTTCCGCTCTGCTTACGTTACAGGCGCGGTGGAATGGCTAGATGAATCGGAGGCGTATGCTTCCGAGCGCAGGGATGCTATACAGGAAGCGGTAGTTACAATCTCCGATGCGAGCATCCAGCAGTTCATTGCGCTCTGCTTGGATGAATCCACGTCGCGCGTTGCACCGTGGTTGAATTGCGGGACGGATGCAGAGCGGGCGGAATTACTACGGCGCTGCGCTAAAGATGGCATTGTTTCAAACGCTATTAAAGTCGTGTATCCAGAAGCGGCAATGTATCTGAACGCGGATTTAGTTTTCGGCGATGTGGAGCTAGAAGAGTATTTTAAGGAATACCGTGAACTGAAAATGGCTGTCCGTATAACGTCAAAGTTTTACGAGAAAGCGCGGCTGGCGGCTCCTCCTAGTTCGTTGCAATCGCGCGACGCAATGGTGCAACGGTATGCATCAGACAACGGATGCGCATTGTTAGTGGTGGACGCGATGGGCGCGGAGTGGCTGCCAATGTTGGTGGAGCTAGCGAGGCAAAGGAATATGGGCTTTGATTCGATTGCGGTCGGCGAGGCACATTTGCCAACATCGACAAAATTCAACAACATTCATTGGCCAGATGCCGCGCGGCGGTTGCCGGACATCAAGCGCTTCGACAACATCGCACACAACGGCGCGGAGGCACACGAGACGAGGCGCGCGGAGGAGAATCTGGCTGCGGCGCTGGATGTGATTGGTAGCCAGGTTTTGCCCCGCGTGGCAGAGGGGTTGGCACGGTTTGAGCGAGTGCTTGTCACAGCAGACCACGGGAGTTCGCGACTAGCGGTGTTGGCGTGGCAGGCAGAACCAAAGTTGGCGCAAACGCTTGCCTGTGAGGCGGGCGCGGAAGTCGCCGATTGGCGCTACCGTGAGCGGGCGACGCTAGGCGACTGCCCGCAGGAACTTGAGGAAACGTTGGACGGCAGGCATTGGGTAGTACGCGGGTATAATCGGCTGCCTAAGAAAGGCGGTGGACAGAGCTTCGAGCAACACAGCGGAGCGACGTTGGAGGAGAGATTGGTTCCGGTGGTGATTTTCTCACGGTCGGGGCAGTTTGTACCGAAGACAAGGACCGGCGGCAAATCGGCGCAGATTGTTGAGAAAGACGATTTCGATTTATAGCTTCAACATGGACAATTAACTATGGTCGATACAGAAAAATTGCGGGCGGCATTCCCGGACACGACGGTCTTCAAAGACCCGAATATTGTGGCAATCTTCAAGGCAGCGTCGATTCCGTCATTTATGCGGGACTGGATTCTGAAGCGCAAAGCGGAGTCGGACGGTAGAATCCACGATGCTGAGGCATTGCGTAAATATATTTACGAAATCATCCCCCGACGGGAAGATCTTCTGGATTTGCAGACTGTCGCACGAAGTGAGGGGCGCACGAAGAAGTTTCTGGCCAAGATTGAAATCCAATTCAGCTCCCGGTCTGACGAGTACACGTTTGCGATTCCGGAATTGGGGTTGGGGCATGCAGAAACGCTGATCGAGGATTATGTTTGGGACCGGATCAAAGACGATGTCGTTAGAACGGCTGGGGGCTGGGGGCTGGTACAACTGGGATATCGCAGCCCGGACAGTGAAAATCCTCGAGGATGTTTCACGCTCTTGGAGTACAAGAATTTTTGTCCGTACACGATAGATCTGGAAGCCTATAGAGAGGCACGCAGTCAGTTTAATACTGAGGAGTGGATCGACGTTGTGCTGGGGGCGATTGATTACAACCCGGCAGGTTATGAAGATTGGGTACAAAAACACACTATTCTGACGCGCCTGTTGCCTTTCATCGAACCGCGCCTGAATTTGGTGGAGCTGGCACCCAAGGGCACAGGCAAGTCGTATCTGTTCGGACAGGTAGGGAAATACGGATGGCTGGTCAGCGGGGGGACACTGACGCGGACGAAAATGTTCGGCGACATCAATGGAAAGAGCCCTGGTCTGATCGCTTCGAATGACTTTGTAGCGCTGGACGAAATCCAATCGATCAAGTTTCCCGACCCAAGTGAGATGCAGGGTGGGCTGAAAGCCTACATGGAAAGTGGGGAGATAACAGTCGGCAAGAGCCGAATAGTCGGCGGGGCCGGTGTCATCCTGCTTGGGAACATCCTGCAATCAGATATGGATGAAAGCAAAGACATGTTCCAGAGGCTGCCGGAAGTGTTTCACGAGTCGGCATTACTGGACCGGTTCCACGGTTTTATCAGAGGGCGCGACATCCCTCGCATGAGTGAGAATCTGAAAATCAACGGTTGGGCGCTGAACACAGAGTATTTTTCCGAAATCATGCATCTGTTGCGGCAGCCAGCGGAAACAATGATTTACCGGCATGTAGTCACAAAGTTGGTGGACTATCCTCGTGAGGCTGACACCCGCGACACGGAAGCAGTATTACGGTTGTGTACTGGCTACCTTAAACTATTGTTTCCGCACGTCACAGAGCCGGACAAAATCGACAAAGGTGAGTTTAAGCGATACTGTCTGCGTCCTGCTGTGCAGATGCGCACGGTGATCCGGCAGCAATTACAGAAGATAGACCCGCTTGAATACGGAGGGAAGAACCTAGCCGCATACACGCTACGCGATGTGCCTCAATGAGCGGAAGAAAACAAGTCAATTGTGCTTATTGCGGCAAAGAGAAGCTTTTCAAAGATGACATCGGACTTAACAAAAAGCTCATCCATCCGCAGGTCGAACGGATGATGTGCCTGACGTGTATGGCAGAGTATTTCGAGACGACGGAAGAGGAACTAAAAGAGATGATTGAAGAATTTAAGCGACAAGGCTGTGCATTATTCGGGTGAACAGGGCTTGTTCCATGATGAAATTGAAGACAGTCATTGAGAGCCACTTCTAACAACGGTTTTAGGAGCGATGGTATATAGCCAGCCACGCTTTATGCCGCGGGGGGCAAGCCTATATTTCTCCTTGTATTTTTTCAAAAACAAACTGTTTCTTCGTTTTTTTCAACACGCCGTTTTTTCTTTTTTAGCCGAAGGCCAGTTTCTTGGCTTTCTTGACCCGTTAAACCGGCTTAAAAAAAACGGCTGCCCAACCGTTATGGTCGGAGCAGCCGTTGGCGTTGCTGGGGTTTCTTCGTTTCTTCAAATTATTCTTGGTCGGTTTCCGGCTCTTCACAGCGGCACCCTTTCCCGACCTTTTTGGTTGGATGGCAGGAAAAAATCCAGTCAACCTGATCGGCTGGCAAGGTCGAATGCACCGTGCCGATGGTGAGTCCGCAATGTTGCAGCGCATGCTGTCTTGCTGCTGCGAGTGAAGGCGCTTCGATACTGAATTCTCCAGCGAACTCAAAAACAACCGGGATTTTATACCTTCTCATGTTCGTCATCTGCCCCTCCATTCACGCCGCCACCGGGAATTCGTTCGTTGCGGGAACATCTTCCTCAACACCAACAATCCCGGCCTTGTCGAGGACAAAGTCAGCGGCTTGCTGAGCCTTGGCAGCGGCGGTGAAGATGGCTTTACTGTCGCCCTGGAGGATCTGCAGCCAGTGGTGGATATACTCAGGATGACGCATGTTTTCAAAGGGGATACCGGTATGGGCGCCAAGGAAGGCAGCGCCGATCTCGGCAACCAGTTCCTCGAATGCATAGCCGAGATCACCGAACCGGGCGCCGAACACCCGGTTCAACCGGTCGGGATGCCCGGTCCAATGGCAGGTTTCGTGGTAGCCAGTGGCGTAGTAGAAATCACCATGCTCGAAGCTGGACCGATGCGGTAGAAGCACCATATCCGGACCCGGCAGATAGCAGGCCTTGTTGCCGCCATGCTTCAGATTCGGCAGGGCCAGGACCTGCTCCGCCAGTTGGTTGCATTCGTCCCGACCCGGCGCTTCTTCTTCGACCAGCGGCGGTAGATCCAGCCCCTCGCACTGCTCCACATTGAACACCGTGTAGCTGCGGGCAAAAGGGATCAGCTTCCGCTCCTGTTCATCATCGGTCAAGGCGTCGGGCTCCGGATCACCGCCCCGATCCCTGGTGGGCAGGAACTTCCAGAAAACAATGGACGCCCCTTTCTCACCCTTGCGTACATGGCCGCCCAACTGCTCGGCATTGCGATAGGTGAGCCAGCGGGGATCGACATGGCCACGGGCCAACGCCACCAGGTTGAGCAACAGTACGTTCATCCCCCGGTAGGGCCGGTTAGTGAGCGCATTGCGGAACGGCCCGTAATGGACTGCCTGCCAGGGCTTGGCCCAGGGGTTGACGCCGTTTTTCAGGGCAGTGATGATCTTGGCGGTAATTCCTTCGTAAATGGATATTTTTTGATTGTTCATGATCTCGCTCCTTAAGTGTGTGGGACGAGCCCATTGGATCGTCCCCAATGGGTGTCATGCACTGTGGTGGCCGGTTTCGGAAAGGGAGAGGACCTCATCCCCCACGATCAGATGATCGAGCACCCGGACGTCGATCACCTTGAGGATCTCGGTCAGGGTGCGGGTGAGCTCCAGGTCTTCTTTGCTGGGCTGGATGCCGCCGGAGGGGTGGTTATGGGCAATGATGACCGACGCTGCATTGAGTGCCAGGGCCTCCTTGACCACCTCGCGGGGATAGACCGAGTTGCGGTTGATCGAGCCCCGGAACATCTCCCGCCAAGCCAGTACCTGGTGTTGGCTGTCGAGAAACAGGCAGCCAAACACCTCGTGTTCCAGGCCGGTGAGTTTGAGCCCGATGGCTTCCTTGGCGGCGGTGGGCGACAGGATGGCTGCCCCACGCCTGAACTGATAACCGCTGAGCTTACGGGCCTCGGAGAGGATGGTTTCCTTGGGTGCGGGTTGGTAGAACCCACAGAGATCTCTGGTGTAGAGCATGTCGTACCTCCTGTGGACGAGGCACAACAGCCCATCGGGGCGGTGTGCCCCGTCTGGGATTGGTTTGAGTTCAAAAAGTGTTCAAGCCGCCAGCCGGACCTCGGCCAAAACGAAGTGGCCAAGGTGGGGTGGCTTGTAGAGACGAATGGGTTTGTGGTTGATCTCGCCATGACCTTGGCGGTCATAGCTGCCGATCCGGCGGTCTTGCCAATAGATCGCCCCGGCTTGCAGCCGGAACCGGTTGCCGTCGACATAGGCCACCGCTGTATTGCCCCGGAGATAGACCCGCCCTCTGATCACCAACTCGTGGCGGACCAGGGCGGTCTGCCCATCGGGGGAACTGATGGTGGTTGTGGTGGTGACACGGGTTTCCTCGGTGGTGGTCACGCTTTCGGTCTCATCGAGATCGAGTATCGAGGCCAACTCCCGCTGGCGATACCGGCTCCAGGCGGTGTTGACATCCTCCACAGGCTGCTGACCGGTGAGGGCCTTGGCCAACTCGTACAGCATGCTGTTTTCCGATTCGGAAAGGGCAGCCAAGCCCTGACCCGAGAGTTCGCCCTCAACTGCGAGCGAGGTCTCCATCTTCTGGGCCATGAGACTGAGCGCCTTGTCCTGCATGGTTTCGGCATAGGCCAGATAGAAGACCCGGACCGGCAGGTTCTGGCCAATCCGCCAGCTACGGCGGCTGGCCTGCCTGAGGGTGAATACCGAATAGCCGCACTGGAAAAAGACGATGGTCGGGAAGTCGAGCAGATCCAGACCGGTCTTGACCAGGTTGGGGTTGCAGAGCAGACAGTCGTACTGGCCGGTGGCGAGGTTTTCCTTCAGCCAATCTTCTCGCTGTTCCGGTTTGACTGCCTGGCCCCGGAGGACCAAAGGGGTGAATCCCTGTTGATGCAGCTTGTCCACCAGGGTGGGAACCAGGTCGCGGGTGCCGGTGTGTTCGAGGAATACCGCCACCTTGCGGCCCTGTTTGCGTTCGGTTGCCAGGATCTCCAACAGCCGCTTTTCCTTGGCCAGGAGGTCGATCTCCAGGGCCGGAGCCGAGGCGATTAGTTCCTCAACGCCGCCGCGTTCGAGATAGACCCGTTCGCCGAAGCGGCAACCATCTGGATAGGCCAGGAGGCTTTGCAGCATTTTGCCCAAAAGCCGCATGTCGCCGCAGGCGAGCGCCTTGCGGGTGGCAGCGACCAGGGTGTTGGAGAGTTCAAAATAAGAGGTTTGGAGTGTGTCATCCATTGGGGCGGTGACGATGATTTCTTCGTAGTCGGGCAGAGCCTGGCTGACGTCGTTCAGCCGGACAAAGGCGGAACGCTCCAAGAGCAAATCCGGGAGCAGCAAGGGGGAAATCCCTGGTGCCTCCTTGATCCGGGCCTTGCCGGTCTTACGGCCAATGCTGGCCTGATTCCAGTCCGGGCCGAGATCATCGGCCTTGTAAGTGCGCTCCACCACCCCATAGCGTTCGGCAAAACCGAGGGTGCGGCCGTATTCAAAACCGGCCTGCACCATCTGCCGGGGAAACATCCGCCAGAGGAGGTAGAACAAATCGCGCCCATACCCACCCATGAGGGTGCCGGTCAGCGCCAGCACCTTGCGGGAACGGGCGATCAGGCAGGACATGGCTTGGCCCTGGGCAGTGCCGCCTCCCTTGAGTTCGTGGACCTCGTCGAGGATGACCAGATCGAAGAAACCCTTGGGGAGATAGCGTTTGATGAACTCTGCCTTGGCATAGCGCCGGTTGCGTTCACCGTCAGCCGACCACATCCGGGCCTGGCAATGTTCGCAGATCGGGGCCTGGTCGCTCAGATTCAAAAAGATCTGAGCGCCGCAGTCCGGGCAGCAAGACGAACCTTGCCGGACCATAAGGCCTGGTTTGCGCTGGTAGTGCAGCTTGGCTCGCTCCTTGCCCAGCACCCAGATCTCGGTGCCCCGTGGTTTTTGTGTTTTTTGTTTATGATCAAGCAACAGGCTCATGTCCCGGCCATTGAGGTTGATGCAAGTGCAGCCGGGCAGCGTTGCTTCCGCCTCCCGGATCCACTTGCGCACCAGATGACCGGGGCACTGAATGAGGATCCGTTTGGCCGGCTTGGGATCGAGCGTGGCCACAGCCAGGCTCATGATCGTTTTCCCCGCTCCCATCTCACCCACCAGAAAGGCGCCTTTGCGGTCCTCCTTGTAGAGCGTCCGGGCAATGGGCAGGATACCGCAGCGGATCTGGGCCTCAAACGGGCTGCGCTTGAGCTGGCCCAAATGTTTGCGTGCCTGCGCGTCCCACTGATCCTCTGCCTTGGACTGATAGACCGGGTGCATGGTGGTGATGACCTGGGACTTGAGTACCTCGCCCCATTGATCGAGGAATTCGTTTAAAGGGATGTCCATTGTCTGTCCTCCATGGGGAAGGCAGACGATCCCTTTCAGGGGACCGAATGCTTCCCCTTATTGGGTTCTTTTGAGTTCGTTTAACCGAGATAACCGAGGCGGATCCCTTCCAGAATCTGTTCCTCCAGTTTTTCCTCCTGCCAACTGATCTTCCAGGCCTGCCGCAGTTGCGGATTGCCAAAGGAATAGAGCCGCTCCGGTTGCAGGACCTCGTCCCACAACCAGTCGCGCCACTCAGGCTTCAGCGGCATGGTGGTGCTGTTGTCCAAACGGTGATAGGCCTGCTGCTTGACCGCTGCCATGTCCTCGCCAAAGACGATGACCGAGCAAGCGGTCTCGGTATGCTGAGCCTTGCGTTTGAACTGTTCGGCGCTGATCAGCACCTTGTTGACCACATCGCCGATCTTCCGCGCCCGAATGGAGCGGATGGGGCCCGGTGTGCGGCCCAACTCCAGGGGAGTGGGTTCGATCCCGGAGATGCGGCTGGAGCCGCCGCTATAGAAGTGGGCCGAGGTGGCCTGGATCTGGGCCGGGCTGCCGACCAAACTGAGCAGATAGGCCCTGGCTTGATCTGCCTCGATGCTGGCAATAAGTCCGTCGCAGTAAGTGACAAAGCCGTTGCTGCGGATGGTGAGATAGTCGTGCATGATGCTTCCTTGAATAAAAAAGAGGGGGAGACATCCCCACCGGGGAAGACTCCCCCAATGGGTTGGTGTGGATATTTCTTGAAAGAGTTCAGCGGATAATCAGCATCTCGGCCTTCGCCATGTCGATGGCCTTGACCGTGGGCTGGTACAGGTCACGGGTGGTGACCATGGTGTCGCCGCTGTTGTTTTCGGCTATAGAGTGAATTTTTTCCGTCTTGTGGACTACGCCCTTGATCACCAGCCGGCGGCCGTCCATCTCGATCTCGCCGTTCATGTAGCCGCCAGCGAGCATCAAGGCCAGATGGCCGTTTTTCAGTGGAGCAAGCGGCCGAATGGTATGGCACTGTCCGGGCGCCAGATCATGGGTGAGCAGATCCTCCAGCAGCCCGCTTTTACGGACGAGGGGGATGGCCTCCCGTGGATCGATCCGGCCGCACGTGAAGGTGCAGGGGTGTTTGGGCGCAGGTATTGCCAGCCGCTTCGTGCAACTGGTCAGCTGCGGGGCCGTTGCCAGAAAGATCTCCGGCGCCATGCCGGCGATGCAGTTCAGTTCCTGCTCCATTTGGGCCGCCTTCGCCTTGGTTGCCAGCGAGCGTTTCCGTCCCAGTACCAGGCACTGATGGAAGGTGTGAAACTCCTCCTCCGGAAAGGCGTAGACCTGAAGATCGATGAAATGCCGGGCCAGGATTGGTGCGCAGGCGGCCAGCACTGTGTAGGGGACAACCAGCACCAGCCAGCCGTCCTTATGCAGGGTCTCCTGGAAACGTCTGAGAAAGAGCGCTTCCAGCCGCTGGGCCTGGGCCTCCGGTTCCAGACTGTAGTCATAGGGTGGATTGAGATAGAGCAGGCCAAAGGCTCCGGGCGAAATCCGCATCTCCACCAGGGCGTCGCCCCAGAGGAGATGGTGGATTCGTTGTCGTGCCTCGGTGGCCCGGTCATGATCCAGTTCAATGCCGTAGGTGATGGCGCCGCTTCCTTGTGCCAGTTCGGCAAGGGTTTGCCCTTGGCCGCAGCAGGGATCGAGGATGCGGGCGCCTTCTTCGATATCGAGCAGTGCTTTGAGTTGGCCACGGATGCTCTCCGGTGTCGGATAGAAGCCGGCCTTGGCCTGTGAACCCAGTCGTGCCATGGTATTCTCCTGTGGTGGTTAGGGTGTGCGTGCCTTTTCGATCTCGACCACGAAATGGATCTGCGCGGTCTAGCCGATGGTGCAGGCATCCAGTCCCTCTCTAATCGGGCCAAATGCAGCAGGTCGGTCAGCAGATCGATGATGGTGGTTTCGAGGGGGTCCATGGGTTCGCCCTTGCTCAGGCAGTATTGATCAAGCGCCTGCCGGGCGGATTCGGACGTCGTGTCATGGTCGTTCTCCCTGGTTGCAATGGATCTCCAGTTGCTGCCAATCGGGAAAGATGCCTTCCAGCGCGGTGCGAGCCGCCGCAGCGACTGAACTGGTGGAAGTCACCAATTCCCGCAGGGCAACAAACAGAACCGGGGCGGCCTGGAGCAGTCGGATGTTGCCGGCATCATGCTGTGCCACCAGCAGACTGCGCCGGTCGCCTTCCTCAATGGAAATGTCATACCCCTGATCGCACCATGTCTGTTGCTCATGGCGGGCCTCACGGATGACATATCCTCCCTCGGTGTCCGGATGGGATGCAACAGTCCAGGGAAAAGGGGTACAGAACGATGGTTCTGCATGTGGGTGTTCCTGTTGGTTGAGTAGGTGGTTCATGTTGAGTGCTCCTGATAGTCGGAATAGAGAGGGCCTGAACCCCGGATTGACGGGATTCAGGCATAATGAAGTTGTGATGCAATGCGTGGCAATCAGAACGGCACGTCGTCTGAGGGCGGTGGTTCCTGACCGTCTTCCGGCGGGACCGGAATATCGGTTCGTTCGCCGCCGCCCAGCATCTTCATCTCACGGGCAATGATCTCCGTGGTGAAACGGGTGACACCTTCCGCGTCCTGCCATTTTCGGGTCTGCAAACGGCCCTCCAGGTAGACCTTGGAGCCTTTCGAGAGGTACTCGGAGCAGATCTCGGCCAGTCGGCCGAAGGCAACGATGCGATGCCATTCGGTCGACTCCTGCGGTTTGCCTTCGTTATCCTTCCACCGTTCGGTGGTGGCGATGCGGAAGGTGGCCACGGCGACCTGAGTCTTGGTGTACCGGGTGTCAACGTCTGCGCCTAAATTGCCGATCAGCATGGTCTTGTTCAACATGGTGGTTCTCCTTGAAGAAAACAGGGGCAGACCTCTCCCCGCCACAGGGAAAAGTCGATTGCTCCCAGTGATGGGTACAGTTGATGCGCAACAATCAGTAGAGTTGCAGTAAGCCCTGGCGTTGCTGCTCGAACTGGGCAGCAATCATTCGGATCTGCTTGATTTCAAGCGGGGTGGCAAATGAGGAGACATCAAGGTCATAGACCTGGATGTCCAGTTCTGCCGATGCGTACACCGATTGGACCAAACCGCCTTCCACATGAATGAGGACATGCGGTAAAGGATGGCCAGCCAGACCGGTTGCCAGGTTGGGTGCGAGATTCGAGAGCATGGGATCTCCTGGGTGAAGGTTGGGAATGGCCTGACGGTTCAGGCGGCTTTCTTGATTTCAAGGAAGGTGTAGGAACTGCTCTTCTGAAAATCATTCAGCGAATGGTCGTAGCCATGGAGAAACTGGTTGAGTTGATCGGTATCCAGTGACTTCCTGGTGCGAACCGCCTTGCGCAGCAGATGACCAAAGGCCTTGAGCGGACCGCGCTGGGCCACGATGGCCAGCAGGTTGTTTTTGCGAATACTGACCTCGGCCTCCAGATCCTTTTGCTGGTGTTGCAGTTCCATTAGGATCTCGACACTCTCGGTCAGCTCGCGCACTTCTTCGGCTTCGAACTTAGGGCAGTCCATGAGGAAGGGGCAGTAGCCGCAGAGCGGTCCCGCTTCCATGGAAGGGGTGGCCAGATCGCCGGCACTGTAGGATTGGTATTGGTTCCAGATGGTGGCGGCCCGGTCGATCAGGCCGTGATAGATGGTGTCCTGGGGGGTGTAACCGCCAAAGAGCCGCATCCCCTGATCACCGAAGTTGACCGCCAGGATGGCTCCTTTCTCCACGGTGTAATCGGGGAAGCTGTCGGCCAGCAGTCCCATTTGCAGATAGAGTTGGGTCTCCCATGCACCGTAGGGGTGTTCCGGGATGCTCTCCGGTGCTTTCACCTCCAGGACTGCCATGGTCTTGCGCACTTCCGAGATGAAGACAAAATCGAGATGGGCCATGACCGGGACAGCGCCCGTATGTCGAACCTCGGTTTGTCGTTGGAAGTTGCTGAACCCGGCAATCATGAAGGCGGCGGCAACCACTTCCTCGGCCATGTGACCGCGTCGCTGCCGCAGCAGGGTGACCAGATCGGCCTCCGGGGCATGGAGTTTTCTAAGAATGGTTTTGCGTGGGCAGGCGCCGATGTCGGAAGCCCCGAGATAGGTACTCCGATCACCGAGCGTTGCCTCGGTCTGTTGGAGGGCAAGCTGCTGGAGAGCGGCCTGCAAGGTGAGCATTAACTGGTCTGACATGGTGGTATCCTCCTGAAAAAATGAGGGAGGATACACAGATTCCCGCCGAGGGAATGGTATCACTCCCTCTGGGGTTGAGTAAGGTTGAGTTGGGTTAAGCGGCTTGCTTCATCCAGGTCTTGCCAGTCTTATCCCATTGAAAGCCTGCGGCCTTGAGCAGTTCCTTCTTGTCGAAGAGATGGTCGCCGATGGCGATGATCACCCCTTGGCGGTTCTCGAAGCTGACGCCGGCGATCTTGGGTAGGGTCGCCGATGGGTCGCTCTGGTTGGCAGGTGGCTCAGCGGGTTGGCTGGTTGTGGATGCAGATTTGGTTTTCGGTTGCGGGTTGGATTGCGTTACGGGTGGCTGCGTTCGCTGGCTTCCCTGAAGGTAGACGTTCTTCAAAAGCCCTTTGTAGGCGTCGCTGCCGATGGACAACAGTGACATGCATTTCTGGATGGCATCGGTGATGGCCCCTTTCTGGGCATCGCCGACATTGCCTTTGACGATCTGCATTTGTCCCTTGTGCGAACCCTTGCACAGCCAATCACCGTCGATCTTCACAAACAATCGAACCTCGGCGACGGCCTGGGTCTCAAAAATCTCCTCCTTGGTCAGTTCGTACCGCCAATTCTCCGGACCGAGCACTTCGTTGACGCTGTCAAAGACGTACTGCGGTCGAAAGCCGTACTTGATCTGACCGATCTGGTTACCTCCCTTGTCGGTCATCTTGATTTCCTGGATCGCTTCGTTGCCGAATGATCGCAAGCGTTCGTTGATGGATTGGATCTGTTCCTGCAATGGCGCCATGGTGTTGCCTCCTTATGAGTATGGGGGAGCAAAACGGCATGGCTCCGCCGGGAGCATGACGTAACAGCTCCCGATGGATGAGCGGGGTGAGGTATATATTTAAAAACCGATAGGTTATGTCGACCCGAGAACGCGCAAAGAAAATACGGCTTCGAAGAGACAGGGAAAGAGCGATCGGTTCAACGGGGAAAATGAACAAGAGGAAAACGAATCGATGAATCCGTTTTGCAGGGGTGCATGCGCAACTTTCCCAAGTCAAAGAAAGACGTTCGCCTCTGCGATTAAACGTCTCTGGCCAGGAAAAGGCAGCGCCGCGTGGTGCCTGGAATTCAAGAACACGAAAATTGTGTTCAGCTAAGCCCTGGGAAGGGGTATCTCATTGGAAATGAGTCGGAATGATTACTTCTTCGTTAAAATTTTGTGTCAAGAAAAGCAAGGGGTAAATGCAAAAAAAAAGATAACGCCATTCATGGGTTGCCTCACGTGGTTGCAATATAGCGCATCTGTAACCATTCCTGTCTTCTTCTTTACGCCACTTTTTAAACTGAAAAAAAGTCGCATCTCCAATTCCTTGACAATATTTATGCATCGTTATAAAGGATTACAGAGTAGCTCAGGTACTTAAAAATACATCTCCTGTGTTTTTATGTTAAAAGGGAACCCCGTGTGAATCGGGGACGGGCCCGCCGCTGTAACCGGGGACGAACGTTGCAAATAAGTCACTGACCTCCGGGTCGGGAAGGCGCAACCATTAGGACGAACCGGAAGTCAGAAGACCTGCCTGAGTGGTGATGTCATAGATCGTGGACGGATCATTTGACGCAGACTTTCGGGTACTTTGGGATATCCCGGATCAATTTCATTATTGGTCCGGGATTTTTTTTGTCCCGGCCCTGACCAAGGAGCATGAACAATGAAGTCCTTCATCAGATGTACCCTTTTCTCTCTTTTCTGCTGCATCCTTTCGGCGGCAATCGCCTTCGGGCACGAGAAACCTGAAAAAAGCGCCAACGCCATCGTGCTTGCCACATTCGGCACAACCGTCCCTGACGCCCTTCAGGGCATCTTGCACATTCGTGACAGGATTCAGAAGAAATTTCCAGGAACAGAGATTCGGATCGCATTCACCTCGAACATGATCCGCAAAACCTGGCAGAAACGGCAGCAGGACGAGGCCTTTAAAAAGGAAAATCCGTCGGTCCCGAGAGATGTATATTCGGTCAAGGGCCCGCTCGCGACCATCGCGGATCTCCAGGATGAAGGCTTTACCACCATTCTTGTTCAACCGGGGCACATCAGTTTAGGGGAAGAGTATCTTGATCTGGTCTCGTATGTTAACGGGTTCAATGCAATCACCACCATCAAAGAAAAAAACCGTCCGTTTGTAAAACTGGCAATCAGTCGCCCCGCCTTGGGCGCCATGGGCCCGGTTCATCCCTATGTGGAAGACGTCAATGCAGTGGCCAAAGCTCTCGCCGGTGACGTGCAGAAAGCAAAAGAGAAGAAATCAGCCCTTCTTTACATGGGTCACGGCAACGAATATTTTCCATCAAGCGGGGCCTACCTCGAACTTGCTGATGCGATGAACACCATGTATCCCGAGACCAGAACCTATATCACCACCGTTGAAGGTTTCCCGAATCTCGACACAGTGATCAAGCAAATGAAAAAAGATAAAATCACCAAAGTGCTGCTGAAACCGTTCATGAGCGTGGCCGGAGATCATGCCCAGAACGATATGGCTGGGGACGAGCCTAATAGTTTGAAATCCGTATTGATCAAAAATGGTTTCCAGGTAAACACTGTGATTGAAGGCATGGGAGAGCAGGACGGATTTGCCGATATATTTGTCGAGCATATCGCAGAAACAGCAAACGACCATGGAGTGGCATTGAAATAGCTGGAATGCATGCGCGCACGATGACGCCACGGTTGATCTCCAGTGACGTTATATTGCAAACACCCATGTGTTGTGAACATCATCAGAATCATTTCACTCCGAGCAGATCGATGTTCATTATGTGGTAATTCTATTCATTGCAGGGAGATTGCTTATGTTGAGAAACTGTATAATCTGTTCTGGAGTTTTTTTTCTTGGACTCCTTGTTGTGCTTCCAACGGCGCGTGCCGCTGATGCGGTTTCGGTGTCGGAAATAGAAGAAGAATCCGGGGTGGAACACGGAAAAATCAATACGCCGGACGCCTCTCCCGTTGACCCCGGACATTTCGAAATCGAGTCCTCCTACGGATATACGCATTCCAAACGTTATTGGGACAACGATGGGGACACCCATGCCCGAGGACTGGCGCGTGAGCAGTCTGTAGGGCTTTCGCTTACCGTAGGGGTTATTGAAAACGTCGATGTGGCGGTGGGCTGGAATTATGCATGGCTCAAGGACAACGACAACGATTTTGATGCAGACGATGCCGCATTCGGCCCTGCAAGCGGTCATGATTTCGGCGATTTGGAATTGAGCGGCAGGTATCGTTTTATTGAAAACAAGGAAAACAGTTTTGAACTGGCTTATATAGGCGGATTCACTCTTCCCACGGGAAGCAGTTCAGACAGAGATGAAATCGGCACAAGCCAGGAATACTGGAGCTTCAATCAGACCTTGGTTGCCAGCAAGGACTGGGGAAAGTGGACCGCCAATGCGGATATCGGCTATGCTTTGCCTTTGGGCAACAAACGCGAAAACGCGCGGGGGGCGTTCAATGCAGATGTGGCCGTCGGCTATCAATGGTTGTCTTGGCTGCAACCAGAGGTCGAACTGAATTACGGTCACGATTTCCTTACCGATGAGGAAGATTCGGAAGGGTTGGCGACAACGGTTGGCCTTGTCATGCCAGTCAATGACCAATACCGTGTCAACCTTGGCGTTCAACAGGGTTTGTGGGGCAGGAACTCAGACAAGGCCACAACTCTGTACGGCGCTGTTAAATTGGCTTTCTGAAAAAAAAGAGCCTTCACGCCCTGCGAAGGGGGAGGGATTTTCTCCGCCAGGCCGGTGTAACGAACGGCGGATTTTTTTTTCAGGAGCGCTTGCCTCGGAGGCTCGTTCCCGCGCTCCGGTGTGGGAACGCGCCCCCGGACGCTCCGGCGTCCTTGAGATGTGGGGCGTCCAGGCGAAACTGCCGCTCCGGTGTCATTGCAGCAGACCGCCGGAGGCTTGAGCCATGAGGGCCACTTGGGCCTCAGTGCTGTCCACCGACGCCTCAATGGCGGCATAGAGCAGGTCAACGGTGAGATCGTCGGGATGCCGCTGCAATTTTGCCGCCAAAGCAATGAGATTTTCCAGCGTTCTTCCCGATAATTCAATGGTGATGCGAGCTGTCTTGTTCACTTGTCTCCCCCTCTGAAAATAATGGCGCAACCATTCCGCTTCGAATAATGCCGCCTTTTGCTTTGGATTCCACTCGTGACAAACTTCGCAACGGCGGATATGTTCGACACTCCATTGTAACTTTTTCCGGCCAGGAAAGGCGCTTGGACATACCGTCGGCAAACGGCAGGCACTTGGCGTTTCGGACATGGCAACCGGATAATCCCCCAAGGCCGGAAAAAGTTACTGGAGTCTCTTCATCCTCTTCTTACGATCTGCACTCAAACACGCTGATCAATTGCTGCACAGCGGCGACAGCCGGCATGGCGCCGTTGGCCACGCTCCGTTCGATGTCCTTAATGATTCGATTCACGCCCGGATGTTTGGCGAACAGGGAGCGGAGGTGGTCGTCCACCATGTCGTGCACCCACTTGATGTTCTGCTCTTTCCGGTGACGTTCAAAAACCCCCGATTTTCCGATAATCTCCCGGTATTTCCCGATAACCTTCCACACCTGGTCAATGCCCTCGTTGGCCATGGCCGAACAGGTGTAGGCGTGCGACACCCAGCCCTCGGTCGAGGGTTGCAAATAGTGCAAGGCGCGTTCGTATTCGCTCCTCGCGGTCTCGGCGATCAGCTTGTTCTTGCCGTCCGCTTTGTTGATCACCAACGCATCGGCCAGTTCCATAATCCCTTTCTTGATGCCCTGCAGTTCGTCGCCTGCGCCGGCAAGCATCAGCAACAGGAAAAAATCGACCATGGAGCGCACCGTGGTCTCGCTCTGTCCCACACCCACGGTTTCGATCAACACCACGTCGAACCCCGCGGCCTCGCAGACCAGCATGGTCTCCCTGGTTTTCCTGGCTACGCCGCCCAGGGTGGAGCCGGCCGGAGAGGGTCGGATAAAACAGCGCTCTTCCCGGCTCAGGCGTTCCATCCGGGTCTTGTCCCCGAGGATGGAACCACCGGAGATAGAGCTGGAAGGATCCACCGCCAGCACCGCCACCTTGTGCCCCAGTTCGATCAGGTGGCAACCAAAGGTTTCGATAAAGGTGGACTTGCCCACCCCCGGCACGCCGGTAATCCCCACCCGGATGGAATGGCCGGTAAAGGGCAGCAGGACCTTTAACACCTCCTGCGCCTTTTCGATGTGATGGGCGGCATTGCTCTCCACCAGGGTAATGGCCCTGCCAAGCACGGCGCGATCGCCTTGCAACACCCCGTCGGCATACTGCTGGGCCGTCAGTTGCGGCCTCCGGTGGCGAACCGCCGGCTTGTCGCCTTCTTCCGTGCCGCTGTAGGAACTGATTCCGTCATGACCGGCGGCCACGCCGTCCATCACTCGGCAGGCAAATCCGTCGCAATCCCCCTCCGGGGCCCACTCCGGCATTTTGGTGTTCGACGCCATAACATCTCCTTGCTCTTAGGTGGATGGCCCTTCCGACGGTGAGTTGGCGGAAGGGCCAGTGTATCGCGGATGGCCGATTAGGCGCCGTGCAGGCGCGCCTTCAATTCCTCTAGGATTTTCATCGCCGCCACCGGTATGACAGTGCCGGGGCCGAAGATGGCGGCAGCGCCATTGTCGCGCAGGAATTGATAATCCGGGGCCGGAATAACGCCGCCGATCACGCACATGATGTCCGGGCGGCCCAGTTTTTCCAACTCCTCCACCAGGGCGGGCAACAGGGTCTTGTGACCGGCGGCCAGCGAACTGAAGCCGACAATGTGGGCGTCGTTTTCCACCGCCTGGCGCGCGGCTTCCTCCGGGGTCTGGAACAGCGGTCCGATATCGACGTCAAAGCCCAGGTCGGCAAAGGCGGTGGAGATAACCTTGGCGCCTCGATCATGGCCGTCCTGGCCCATCTTGGCCACCATGATGCGCGGCCTGCGGCCTTCAAGTTCCTCAAATTCCTTGGTCATGGCGATGACCTTTTGCACTTCGTGCTTCTCGCTGAATTCCGCTTTGTAGACGCCAGATATTGATCGAATCACGGCCGTATGCCTCCCCCATTTTTTTTCCAGGGCAAAACAGATTTCTCCCAACGACGCTCGCGCCCGAGCCGCCTCAATCGACAAGGCCAGCAGATTGCCCTCGCCGGTTTCGGCGCACTGGGTCAAGGCGTTCAAGGTCGCCTGACACCTGGCCTCGTCGCGCTCGGCTTTCAGTTTGGCCAAACGCTTGAGCTGCGACTCGCGCACCGCGGTGTTATCGACCTCCAGGGTGTCCAGGGCGTCTTCCTTCTCCAGGCAGTAGCTGTTGACCCCGACGATTTTCTCCCTGCCGGAATCGATTCCCGCCTGCCTGCGAGCCGCAGCTTCTTCGATGCGCATCTTAGGCAAACCGGTTTCGATGGCCTTGGCCATGCCGCCCAGGCTTTCAACTTCCTGAATCAGATCCCAGCCGCGTTGCATGATCGCTCCGGTCAGGGCTTCAAGGTAAAACGAACCGGCCCAGGGATCGGCCGGGCGGAGGATGTTGGTCTCGTCCTGCAGATAGAGTTGGGTGTTTCGGGCAATGCGCGCCGAAAACTCGGTGGGCAGGGCGATGGCCTCGTCGAGCGAGTTGGTGTGCATCGACTGGGTGTGCCCCAGGGCGGCGGCCATGCCTTCAATCACTGTTCGGCAGACGTTGTTGAAGGGGTCGCCCTCGGTCAGGCTCCAGCCCGAGGTCTGGCTGTGGGTGCGCAGGGCCAGGGATTTGACGTTCTTGGGGTTAAAGCTCTTGATGATCTTGGCCCAGAGCACCCGGGCCGCGCGCATCTTGGCGATCTCCATGAAATAGTTCATGCCCTGAGCCCAGAAAAAGGACAGCCGGGGAGCAAAGGTGTCGATGTCCATGCCGGCGTTGACGCCCGCCCGCGCATAGTCCCAGCCGTCGGCCAGGGTGTAGGCCATCTCGATGTCCGAGGTGGCGCCTGCTTCCTCCATGTGGTAGCCGGAGATGCTGATGCTGTTGTACTTCGGCATGTTCTTCGAGGTGTAGGCGAAGATGTCGGAGATAATCCGCATGGACTGCGCCGGCGGATAGATGTAGGTGTTGCGGACCATGTACTCCTTGAGGATGTCGTTCTGGATGGTGCCGCCCAACTGCGCCTGCTTCACCCCCTGCTCCTCGGCCGCGACGATGTAGAAGGCCATGATCGGCAGCACGGCGCCGTTCATGGTCATGGACACGGTCATCTGGTCCAGGGGGATGCCGGCAAAAAGGACGTTCATGTCCAGAATCGAATCAACGGCAACTCCCGCCTTGCCGACGTCGCCGACCACGCGCGGATGATCGGAGTCGTAGCCGCGATGGGTGGCCAAGTCAAAAGCAATGGAAAGCCCCATCTGACCGGCCGCCAGGTTGCGGCGATAGAAGGCGTTGCTCTCCTCGGCGGTCGAAAAACCGGCGTACTGGCGAACCGTCCAGGGCCGCTGCACGAACATGGTGCCGTAGGGGCCGCGCAGATACGGGGCAATGCCGGCCATGTAACCGAGATGATCAAGGCCGTCGTAGTCCTTGCGGGTGTAGGTCGGCTTGACGTCGATCTGCTCAACGGTCTTCCACACCAGTTGCTCGGCGGTCATGCCGGTTTCTTTTTTGATTTTGGCGGCCCAGGCTTGATAGTCCATCGGCGCAAAGGCGGGCCGCAGGGGGATGGTGGTAAAATCCGGCGCGCTCATGCGGTCACCTCCAGGTGTTTTTGTAATTGAGTCAGCAGATCCAGGGCATTCACCCGGACATGGAGAAATGCGTCGACGCCGGCCGCTCTGAAGGCCTCGATGTGCTCTTTCGGGAAACCGGCGAGGATGAGCATGATTCCCGGATCAGCGGCCTTGAGCTGCTGGGCCAGGGGCGGCACGATATCCGGATAGGTCGCGTCGGTGGAGCAGATCACCATTGCCTTTGCTCCGGAGGCCAGGGCCGCCCGGACAGCCTCGTCCACGTCGGCAAAACCGTTGTTGCCAATGGTTTCAAAGGCGCCGACGTTAAAAAAGGCGGTGGAGAAATCAGCCCGGGCCTTGTGCTGGGGAATGGGACCCATGTTGATCAGGAAAAGTTTGGGGAAACCGCCGGTTCTGGCGGCAAAGGCTTCGGTGGTCCGCCGGATCCGTTCAAAGGGTTCGGAGCCGCGATGGAGCGCCAGGGGCTGGGCTGCGGGAGGGGCGCCGTTGCCGGCGCGCAGGGCGGCGGCGATCTCTCCCAGGGTGGCGCCGCTGCGGGCGGCACGGATGGCCGCGCCGACCACCGCGCCGCTGACGGCGTTGCAACCGGAGCGGACAGCGGTCAACGCCTCGGCGCAGGCTTCCTTGTTGGCTGCAGCCGCAAATTCGTGGACCTGACTGCTGCGTTTCGTCTGGAAGGCGGCATGGTCAAACGGTTCAACCGGCAGCCGTTTTTCGAGAAGGTTCGGGTACATGTTGGTCCCGACAAACCGGTCGGTCCGGGTGGCGACGTTTTTCGCCCGCTGGGAGGCAACGGCGGCCACATCGGCCTGCGGACCGCCTTGCTCGAGCATGCCGGCCATGCCGCCGCCAGCTTCGATGTCTTGGAACGTCTTCCAGGCTTTTTCCGCCAGCTGGGCGGTGATCTTCTCCACGTACCAGCAGCCGCCCGCCGGATCGGTCACCTTGTCAAAATGGCCCTCCTCCTTGAGCACGATCTGCACGTTGCGGGCGATGCGGCGGGAAAATTCGTTGGGAGTGCGGAAGATCTCGTCAAACGGGCCCACGTGGAGGCTGTCGACGCCGCCGGCTATGCCGGAAAAGGCCTCGGTGGAGACCCGCAGCAGGTTGACCCAGGGATCGACCTCGGTTTTGTTCCAGCGGGAGGTTCGGGCGTGGATGCGCATCTTCTGCGACTCCTCGTTGCCGCCAAAGGATTGCACCACCTGACACCAGCTCATCCGCGCCGCCCGGAACTTGGCAATCTCCATGAAAAAATCGGCGCCTATGGAAAAACCGAAGAACATGCGCTGGCAAATGGCGTCAATGTCCAGCCCGCGTTCCTGCAACGCCCGAATGTAGGCCACGCCGGTTGCAAGGGCAAAGGCGATCTCCTGCACAGCGTTGCCGCCGCTGTTCTGGTAGGCGTCGACGTTGACGGCAATGGTCCGCAACTCCGGCGCCTGGTCGACAGCCCACAGGGTCAGCTGGGCCAACCGGTCGTAGGTTTCGCCAAGCGAACAGGCCAGCCGTCCCTCAACGGCGAGCGTCGCCAATGGGTCCACCGCCAGGCAGTCTTTCAGTTCCTTGGCGGTTTTGCCTTGTTCTTCCAGCAAGGCGACGATCAGCGCCGCCGGGGCAATGCCGGACTCGCCGCAAAAGAAACGGCAGTTGTACGCGGTCAGGTCAATGTCGGCAAAGGCGGTCCCGGCGTCGGCCAGGGTGGCCATCGAGAGACCGTCTTTGCCCACGTCTTCGGTTGCGGCCTGGTCGGGATTCTGCCCTTGCAAGGTGGCGCGGTCGAAAACCACGTTCAACCCGTTCTGCCCGCGGCCGAGGTCGATGAGCGCTGCATGATTGAAGTCTGTGGGGTCGGCCAGGGTGATCTCCTGGGCGATGCTCCAGGGATTGACCACCGAACCCGAAGCCGTGACGCCCCGGAGAAAGGGCGCCTGTCCCGGCAGGGTGTCCGCCTGGGGCAGCCCTTCAAGGTCGTGCATGAAATACATGGGCTGAATGTCGATGCCCTCGTAGGTTTTTTTGATCAGGGTTTTGTCAAAGGGTTTGCCCTTCAGCTCTTTCTCCACCGCAGCCAGCCAGTCGGCATGGGTTTGCGGAGGGAAGTCCTTGAGAATATCCAATGCGGTTCCCATTACACACTCCTTGTTCCTGTTCTTTGGTTAACAAAAAACCCCCCAGCCCGCATGGGCTGGGGGGTTCCCCAGTTTCATCGCCACGAATCCACGGCAAGGCGGGATATCCGCCCTGCGTGGGTGCTGGGATCAACAACGGGAACCACGGCCGTCTTGAGCTGATCAAAAAATCGGTAGGTCTTCTGGCTTCCGAATCACTCTACTCACCGCGTCTTCCCAATCCGTTTGGATCAGTGACATGGTGCGGATTTCGTCCTCGGTTACAGCGGCCGGACCGCAACGGATTTGCACCGTTTTCCCTGTTAGGCCATGTTGCCACGGCGCCGATTTTTCCATGAAAAAAAACACTACAACAACAAGCTACAC
>NZ_JAVBXR010000035.1 GCF_030824455.1 Desulfobulbus sp. | reverse complement strand
GTTTTGACGGCCATGTCGACCAACATTGCTGTCCTCGCTGCTTTGCAGACAGAGATGCAAGCGGACATCAAAGCCATTTTCGAACGGTTGGAGCGTAGACAGATGGAAGTCTATCCCCCACCGCACGGGGAAAGGAGAGAACAATGAACAGAAATTTGCGGCAGGCGATTGAACTGATCAAGTCGTTTGAAGGGATCATTGATGGGGATCCAGCAAATGTAAACCTTGACCCTTACATTTGCCCGGCCGGCCATTGGACCATCGGTTGGGGCCATGTGGTCCGGGATCCGCAAGGCCGACCGATCAAGGGGGTTGAGAACAAGCAACACGCCAGGGCTGTTTATCCGACTGGCTTGACCATGATCGAGGCCGAGGTCCTGCTGGGTGACGACGTCCGTCGCTTCGCCGCCGGAGTCGAAAAACTGCTCCAGGTGAAAGTGAGTGACGCCCAGTTTTGCGCCCTGGTCAGTTTTGCCTATAATGTAGGAGTCAGCGCCCTGAAGCGTTCCACCCTGCTGCAGGTGATCAACCGGGGAAATTTTGATCAGGCTCCGGCTCAGTTTCTACGCTGGACCAAGACCAATGGCAAAGAATTGGCCGGACTGAAACGCCGACGGCAAGCGGAAACCAATTTATGGCGTAACGCCTAGGAAGACCTAGCCTTGGCGGTTTGCGAATTTTTGAAAAGGCAAAAAAGGTGACGAGATGATAGTGCGCGGCGTGATCATGGTGCTGGTAATCGCAGGATGCCTGCTCGCATTCAATGTTGCCTGGCAGCATTTTTATTGCGAACAGCCTTGGGGGATTTGTGATGCGCGATCATTTATGCCATGCGCTCCAGTGAGTGTAGTGGAAAGGCAATGGCGTGACTATGAACAGCTGGCCAAAAAAGAAAAGCCGTAGCACCTTGTGCCACGGCTTTTCCGGAGTGTCAATTCGTGTCAATTTTTACTTTTTGACCGGTTGCTTAACTCATTGATTTTGTGGTGCTCCAGGCTGGATTCGAACCAGCGGCGCCAGGATTAGGAATCCTGAGCTCTATCCACCTGAGCTACTGGAGCAAACAAGCGCGTCTTGTGCAAAAAATTGCGGCAACATTGCGCCGCTGGCAGCGGCAAGCCCTTGCAGGGCGATGAAAATACTCAGTTAGCGGTTTGCATGCAAGCAATTATTGTTTGCCGCCAACGAGTGCGGCATCAGGCCGATTCGCCGTCGGCAAGCGTGTTCTGACCGCTGAAGGCGTCGTCGTTATACCCGAAACTGACGATGCAGTTGCGCCCTATCCGCGTCCCCTTAGGAATTTTCGCTTCTTTGCCGACCAGCGAAATGCCGGTGTAGAGGTGTTTCGGGAATTGCTTGTTGGCCAGGGCGAGGTTTTCGCCGTGCCCCACCACGGCCCCCGCGCCGACCTGAACGCGCTTGTCCAGCACCGCCAAGTCGACCACGGCGCGCTCCTCAATAACGCCGTCCTCAAAGACGACCGCATTGGTCACGACCGCCCCCTTTTTCACCCGCACCCCAGGCGACAGCACGGAATTGATCACCGTGCCTTCAATCACGCAGCCAGCCGAGATCAAAGACGAAGCCACCTTGCTCCCGGGCAGGAACCGGGCTGGCGCGCGGTCCATGGGACGGTCGCCGTATTCGGGATTGGGCCGGATCTCCCACTCTTCAGGCGAGATCCCTGAATTTTCGCGAATAATGTCCATATTGGTTTCCCAGTAGGACTGGATGGTGCCGACGTCGCGCCAGTAGCCATAAAAGGGGTAGGCATAGACCCGATCCTCGTGGATGGCGCGTGGTATGATGTCCATGCCGAAGTCCACCTCTTTGCGGTCCTGGGCCAGGGTGCGCAGCAGGTATTGGGTGTCGAAGACATAAATGCCCATGGAGGCGAGGTTGGTGCGCGGGACCTTGGGCTTTTCCTCCCAATCGATAATCCGATTTTCATTATCGATGATCCCGGCGCCGAACTGATGGATGTCGCGCTTGGGCACCACCATCATGCCGATGGTGACGTCGGCCCGTTTGTGCTGGTGGTAGGAGAGCATGGCGTCGAAATCCATACGATAAATATGATCGCCGGAAAGGACCACCACCTGTTCCGAAGGGTTGGCGAGGATAAAATCGATGTTCTGGCGAATGGCGTCCGCCGTGCCTTTGTACCAGTCGGAATCCCTTTCGCCGGTCCGCGGCGGCAGGATTTTGATGCCGCGCGTCCGGCCGGTGAAATCCCAGGCCGAGCCGTTGCCGATATGGGCCATCAGCGACAGCGGTTTGTACTGGGTGAGCACGCCCACTCTGGTCAGGCCGGAATTCATCACGTTGGACAGGCTGAAATCGATGATCCGGTAAATGCCGCCAAAAGGCACCGCCGGTTTGGCCCGGTGCTCCACCAGCAAATTCAACCGGCTGCCAATGCCGCCGGCCAGAAGCAGCACAAGGGCGTCGGCGCTTTCTCTCATTGCAGTTCCTCCCCGTCTTCAAGCCTGTTCGCAGGCCACTTTTCCGCAGCAATGCGAGGGGCCACCCGGCAGCCGCAACCGATGCGAAAGCCCTCCGGCACGTTGTTGTTCCAGCCAATGACGCTGACTCGACTGGCCTTTTCGCACTCGGCCGCCCCAACCCGCACATCGCGATTGAACACCGTGTTGACGTCGCTGACCATCCGGTTCAGTTGAACGCCCTCATGGACGATGTTGTCGAAGAAGAGGATGGAGTCGTTGATTTCCGCCCCGGCCATGACGTGGACGCCGGGGAAGAGGATGGAATTGCGCACTGTCCCCTCAATGATGCAGCCGTTGTAGGCCATGGAGTTGTCCAGACTGCCGTGGACGCCGATTTTAACCGGCTGGCGGTCGGCAATGTTGCGGTGGGCCAGATTGGTGCGAATGCCCCAGGCTTCAAGATCAATCTTGGGTTCCGGCCCCAACAGATCCATTGAAGTCTGCCAGTATTCGTCGATGGTGCGCGTGTAGCCCCAATAGCCACGAAACTTATACCCGTGGACCTTGCATTTCTGCCGCATCAGCATCGGAATGATGTCGCGGCCGAATTCGTAGGAGGTGTTTTCCTGATTCTTTTTCAGCGCCTCAAACAGCACCGAGGGCCGGAAGCAGAACACGGTCAGCGAGGCCCAGCGCCCCTTGGGCTCCGCCGGTTTTTCCTCGTAGGAGAGCATCCGTCCGCCGTCTTCAAAGTCGTCGGCGATCTCGGCCACGCCGAAACGCGAAGCAGATTCCAGCGGCACCTTGATGAACGCCGCAGTCAAGTCGGCGTCGTGTTCTTTGTGGTAGCGGATCATCTTGCGGTAATCCATCTGGTAGATGTGATCGCCGGAGAGGATGAGGATCACCGAAGGCCCGTAATACTGCATGTAATCGATGTTTTGATAGACCGCGTCGGCGCTGCCCCGATACCAGTGAGGATTTTCGTAGTCTTTAAACGGCGGCAGAATGGAAATGCCGCGATTGCGCCCGATCATGTCCCAGGCAGCGCCGGTGCCGATGTGGTTGATCAGCGAATAGGAGCGGTATTGGCTGAGGATGGCGATGCGCTCGATGCCGGAGTGGAGCAGGTTGGACAGGGGAAAATCGATGACCCGGGCAAAACCGCCAAAGGGAACGGCTGATTTCGGCCGATAATGCGTCAGCACACCCAATTCATCGACGCGGCCGCCAGCCAGGATCATCGCCAAGGTCGAGGGTCTATACATAGAACACCGTGCAGAGGGTGGATCGGCGCCCGTTGTTCAGGGGCGAAGGGCTTGCTGCAAGACGCCGACAAGAAATGAGGTTGCGGTGCATAATATGCCTAACCCCTTAAAAGGTGCAAGCAATATCTCGCCCGGAGCCGGCAAAAGGCATCGGCCCGACGCAACAAAAACGGCGACGGGAAGATGTTATTTGATGTGCTGAGTGATGAGGCGAATCAGGGTTTTGGTGGTGAACTCCTGGTTTTCACGCAGAGGCAGGTTTTTAAGGGGAGATTCCGCCCGCGCCGCCTCTTTGTGGCCGCCGGCCGGACCGAAGCGGCCAAAGGTGGCCTTGGCCAACTTGCCGGCGTTCTTGCGGTAGCCGTCGCAACGGAAGATGACCACTAATTTTTCACCATGCAACCCGGAAACAATGACCCAATCGAACGACTCGACCCGATTAAAAAAATCGGCAATAATAACTAGAATGTCCGGGGTTCCGACCTTGCCGAGATGGACATAGGCCCGTCGGTTGCTAGCCTTGACCTCGTTGAGCGCGGTGCGGAAATAGCGCAGTTCAGAACGGCGCAGCTCGGTGAGTTCGAACTTGCGCACCAAATTGAGATTGGCGATGTTGAACAGGTAGCGGAAGCAGATGCCGTCCGAGGCCTGCATGTTCTGTTTCTGGAAGTTCTGGGTGTCGACCTTGACCCCGTAAAACAGGGCAGTGGCCAGGGCCACCGAGGGTTTGATGCCGGCGGCGCGGAGATATTCCACCATCATTGAGGAAACTGCGCCGTATTCGGGGCGGATGTCAATGAAGGCGGCGTCCCAACCGGTGGTGACCGGGTGATGGTCGATCACCGCGTTGAAGGTCATTTTTTCAAAACAGGCGAGATGGTTGGGCTGGGAATCGACCAGGATTTTTTTGCTGTAATCCTTCATCGACAAGGTGTGGAGGCGTTCGATGGGGATTTTCAGACGCTCCACCATGGTCAGGTTGTTGAGGCGCCGGATCTCGTTGGGATAGCCGATGACGACGCTGTGCACCCGGTAGCTGAGCAGCCGTTTGAGCGCCAGGGCCGAAGCGATGGCGTCCGGATCGGCGCTGATGACGATGAGGACGTTGTCGCTGCGCTCAAAGATGGCCCACAAACCGTTGAGCCGGGCCACGGCGGAGTTTTTGCTGGCGCTGCGCGTTATATTGTTGTCGGCGATCTTCTCAAGTCGTTTTTGCATAGACAAGGATCAGGAAAAAACACTGTCGTCTCTTGAAGCGAACGCAGTGACGAGGGTCTTATCCGCCGTTTGCGGGACTCAAAACGGCAACCTGTTCAGAACCAATCCGCAAACGCCCATGGCGTCGCGGTACAGGGGAGGACGTGAGAACAGATGCTTCAGGTAAGGACTTCCCATGCATTGCCCGTATCAGACTACAAAAAACGAATCAAACAAAGCCGACAACTTACACAGAGACACACAGAAGTGCAAGCTCCGTCTTTCCGGAACTTTGCCTTGCCCGACGCTGCCGGCGGACAGGCGCGGCAAACGGTTGCCCTTGACTGGAACATCCGCAGCGGTTACTACCTTTGCTGAGAATGCGCCCCTTGCTGGCGCGAAGAACCGGCCCAACCTCTGTTGAGAACCTCCGCAGCCCGCCTGCAGCCCGAAAAAAGCCCATGACACTGCTCAGCCGTTACATCCTGGCCCATTTCATCCGCAATCTCGGCATGATCATGGCCAGTTTCATCAGCCTGTATCTCTTGATCGATTTCTTTGAAAAAATCGACAATTTCCTGGAAAAAGGCAAGGCCTTCAGCCTGATCGCCACTTTTTTCTTCGCCAACATCCCCTTTATTATCGACCTGATGAGCCCGGTCTGCATCCTCCTGGCCGGGGTGGTGACGTTGGGCGTGCTCAATCACAGCAACGAGCTCATCGCGCTGAAGGCCTGCGGCATCCCTTTGAAAAAAATCACCCTGCCGATCATCGCCGCCGCCATGGTCTGCATCCTGCTGTTCCTCGCCATGGCGCAGATGGTGCTGCCCAAGACCATCGCCGTAACCAACCAGATCTGGAACAAAGAGGTCAAAGGCAAGGTGGCGATGGGAATTTATCGCAACGGCCGCTATTATTATCGCGGCCAGGACGGCTTTTACTCCTTTGCCCGCCCTGATCCGCAAAAAAACGTGTTCAATAATTTTTCCTACACGGTCTTGAACAAGGACCACCAAACGCAAACGCTGACCGCAGCGGAAACCGCTGTCTGGGACAAAGGCGTGTGGACCCTGCGCAACGGGCAGACCCAGGAGGCCGCCGGCGAAACCCGGTTTGCCACCCAGGTGTTCAAGACGCGCACCTTCAACCTCCCTGAAACCCCGGTTGATTTTTTTGTGCCGGCCTATCGCTCCATGGAACTTTCCCTGGTCCAACTGTACAAGGAAACCCAACACACCCGCACCGAGGAAGAGCGCAACAAGGCCTGGGCGGAATTCTACGGCCGCATCTCCTACACCTTCCTTGGCCTGCCCTTGCTGCTGCTCGGCCTTCCCCTGCTGCTGCTCATCTACCGCAAATGGGGTCGGGATCTGTCGCTGGCCATTCCGGTCAGTTGCGGCATGGCCTTTGTCTGCTGGGGCGTCTACACCACCCTGCAGTCCCTGGCCAAGGCCGGCTATCTCCCGCCGCTGGCCGCAGCGCTAACGGTGCACCTGACGGTCGGTTGCCTTGGCCTCATCCTCCTGGCCCGCGAGGACGTTTGATGAGCCGACGCATCGGCATCGTCGGCGTTCCCCCGCTGGCGGTCATCGCCGAGATCAACCGCCAGGGCGACGTCATTGTCGACCTCGACGAACCGCAGGTCCAGGCGCCCATCGACCAAACCGCCTCGCGCATCCCCAGGGTCTACTGCGCCATCCTCCGCACCGTGGTTCTCAACTGTTTGCACCTGCCGCTTGACCAAATCTACATCGACGTTGGCCCGGGCAAGTGCGACTGCGCCCTCCATGTGGCCGAGGTGCTCGCCGACATGCTGCCGATCCCGGTGATCCGCACCCGCAATCAGGATGCACAGGCCTATGGGAGCCCGCTCTGCACCGCCCGGATGCCGCTGATCGCAAAATTTACCCGGATCACCAAGGGGGTGCAGTCGGCCGCGCCGTATGCCCCTCTGGAGCGATGCCAACCCAGCTGCGGCTTCTGGGGCGTGCCGCCTCGCGATTTCTCCCTGCTGACCCCCTTTCCCGACACGACCCACGTCTTTGGCTGGACCCGGTGCATGGAAAACAAAACCCCGGCCGACCTGGAACTGGAGCGGATGTTTGATCCCGCCATTCCCACGGTTTTCTTCTGCCAGTCTTTCTGCGCCAAAGCAGCGCTGGCCAAACATCTGGCGGCCAAACATCCGCGGGCCATGGCCATCGATTGCGACGTCAGCGCCGGCAGTTCCACCCGCGCCAAAATCGAAGCCTTTCTCGAACTCTCCGGCATCGAACCCGCCCGACGGAAGGACGCCTGATGCTGCTGGCGGATTTTGGCACCTCCTACTGCAAACTCCTGGATACAGAGACCGACAGCGTCCCCCGCATCCTTGCCTCCCGCGAGCTGGACCGGAGTTTTCAGGCCGACTTGGCCACCGGTCACAACGCCGCCCGGCGCAGCAAGAAAAGCGTCAACGAACTGACCGCCCTGGCGCGGGGCGGCAAGCAAATCATCAACCGCTCGGATTTCGTGCTGCTTGATTGCGGCAGCCGCGACATCAAGTTTGTTCGTTTTCATCAGGGC
>NZ_JAVBXR010000113.1 GCF_030824455.1 Desulfobulbus sp. | reverse complement strand
CGGAAGTTAAGCTCTTCAGCGCCGATGGTACTGCATGGGAGACTATGTGGGAGAGTAGGTCGCCGCCGATTTTTTACCAAAGCCCTTAGTGCAGCTATGCTGCACTAAGGGCTTTTTTTTGTTTCGCGGGGCCCAGGGAAGGCGGCTTTGCGGCAAAATCCCCCTTGCAATCCCTTGGCAGATACCTTTTAGTATCAAAAAGATACGGTTTCCTCTTTCGGTAAGTTCACCCCTCTCGGAGGCGCGATGGACCGGCGAATTGTTCTAGCGTATGATGGCTCGATCAATGCCGACTGGGTGGCTCGTTACGCCATGCAAATGGCCGCCGCCCTGCCCTGCCGCCAGCTCCAGCTCATCCACGTCCTTGACGGCTCCTACACCCGCGTTCGAATCGAGGCCAAATTCACCGCCATTGCCGCTGAATGCGCCCGCCTCAACGTCATCTGTCAGAACCTGATTCTGGAGCTGCGCGGCGATGTCGTTGCCAGCTTGCTGCAGGCTATCCCCAACGGCAAGCACTTCACTTGCCTGTGCGGAACCCGAATCTCCCAAAAGAGTCGGGGTTTTCTCGCCGGCACCATCGCGGAGCAACTGCTTCGCTGCCAAGCATTCAACGTCATGGCCGTCCGAGTGGTCAGTCCCGGTTTGCTGGGTTGCCCACACACCCTGCTCTTCCCCTTGGCCGGCCATCCGCGCGGCTTTGCCGCCGCCCTGCCCTTCCTGCACATGCTGGCGGCCTCGGTCAAACGGCTCTATCTGCTGCGGGTGATGACGGTCAGCCCTTTCCATTTTCGCTACATTTCCGCTCTCACCGCCCAAAAAAAGATTAAGGAAGGCCAAGACTACCTCAACCGGGTGGCGACGGAAATCCGGCAGCAGACCACCGGCCCTGCTTGGCATTTCGACCGTCAGGTCGTTCTCTCTGACGACTGGGCCAAAGAAATCCTCATTCAGGCGGGCAAAATCAATGCCGGCATGATCCTGCTGGGGGCCACGGAACGCACCCTGCCTTCGCGCTTTTTCTACGGCAACCGAATCGAGCAGATCCTGCGCGCCACCTCCTGCGACGTCGGCGTATACCGCACCTTATGAACCAGCAACCCGCTCATATCGGCCAGATTCCGCCGGAACAGGTCTATGCCTCGCTGCAAGCGGGCCCTGAAGGCTTGACGCCGTCCGAGGTTGCAGAACGGCTCCTCCACATCGGCCCCAACTCGTTCGAGGTGGTCGACCGCTGGAAACTGGCCCGCACCCTGGGACGCCAGTTCACCAATTTTTTTGCCCTGCTCCTGATTATCTCCGCTGCCATCTGTTTTGTCGCCCATCGGATTAATCCCGAAGAGGGCATGGGGATGCTCGGATGGGCCCTGATCGTGGTGGCGCTGCTCAACGCCCTGTTCAGCTTTATCCAGGAATACCGGGCGGAAAAGGCTATGGAGGCCTTGAAAAAATTCATCCCCCATCTGGTCGAAGTCTGCCGGGACGGTCGGATCAGCCGCATACCGGCCGCCGAGATCGTTCCCGGCGATGTGGTGATCCTCTCCGAGGGCGACAAGATTGCCGCCGACCTGCGTATTGTCGCCGCCGATGGGTTGATGATCGACAATGCGCCGCTCACCGGCGAATCGGCCGCCATTCGGCTCACACCTCAAATGCAGGAAAAAAGTTTGGAAGAATGCGAAAACATCGGCTTTGCCGGCTGCACTGTGATCAAAGGGACCGGCCGAGGGGTGGTCTTTGCCACCGGACTGCGCACCCGTTTTGGCCGCATCGCCCAATTGTCCCAGACCATCCGCCGCACCAGCTCGCCGCTTGAACGCGAAATTTCTCGGATGATCCGCATCCTCACCACCATCGCCTGCACCATGGGCTTCTCCTTTTTTCTCTATGGGATGCTCAGCGGCAAGCCGTTGTGGATGAATCTGGTGTTCATGATGGGCATCATTGTCGCCAATGTGCCGGAAGGACTGCTGCCCACCCTGACCCTTGCCCTGGTGATGGGCAGTCTGCGCATGGCCAAGAAAAATGTGCTGGTCACCAGTCTCAATGCAGTCGAGGCCCTGGGCGCGGTGCATGTGATCTGCACCGACAAAACCGGCACCTTGACCATGAACCAACTGACCATCACCCGACTGGCCGAACCGCTCACCGGGGCGGCGATGACGCCGGAGCAGGAACACGCTCTCGCCGCTCTGGCCCTGGCCGCCTCCGACGTCCGCCAGGCAGGCGATCAACTGCTCGGCGATCCCCTGGATGTGGCGGTGGCCAACAAATGGATTGGTCTGCATCCGGGGCAACAATTGGCCGAGGCCCAGCAAGTAATGCGCTTCTTTGCCTTTGACGTCGACAAACGGCGTTCCGGCGGCATTGTGCGCATGGGAGAACAACACCTCTTCGTGGTCAAAGGCGCTTTCGAGGCCGTCCGGCCGATGGTGAGCGCGATCGGGTCCTGCGAAGACAACGAAAAAAATGCGCCTCTTGCCGACCAACTGGCGGCGAGCGAAATCGTCATGCAGCAACTGGCAAGTCAGGGACTGCGGGTGATTGCCGTTGCCTATCGGCCCTTGGCTCAGGCGGAACTCGCCGAAGTGGTCGCAACGGCGAACTCGCCAACCGATGAAGTCGCGGCCGACGCCCTGGAACACGATCTCATCCTGGCCGGATTCCTCGGCATCGAAGACCCGGTGCGGCCCGAAGTGGCCTCGGCGGTAGCCAAATGTCGAACAGCCGGAATCAAGGTGATCATCATCACCGGCGACCACCCGGCCACGACGATGGCGGTGGCGGCCAAGGCCGGGATCGTGGAACCCGGCTGCACCGCCCATCTCACCGGAGAGGCGCTCAAAACCTTGACCGTGGAGGCGCTGGTCGAACAACTGCAGCAGGGGGTCTGCGTCTTTGCCCGGACCTCGCCTGAGCAAAAGATGAAGATCGTCACGGCGTTGAAACACATGGACTTGGTAGTGGCCATGACCGGCGACGGGGTCAATGACGCCCCGGCGTTACGGGCCGCGGACATTGGCATCGCCATGGGAACAATGGGTACGGACGTGGCCCGCGAATCGGCCCAAATCATCCTGCTCGACGACAATTTCGCCTCCATCGTCGACGGGGTCGAAGAGGGGCGGACCGTGTTTGCGAACATGAAAAAATTCACCAGTTATGTCCTGGTGAGCAACGGCCCGGAAATCCTGCCATATCTGCTGTACATCGTCCTGCCGGTGCCGTTGGCGCTCAACATCATCCACATCCTTGCCATTGATCTGGGCACGGACCTGGTTCCTTCCATGGGTCTGGGCCAGGAACCCTCCGACCCCGAGGTCATGCGCAAACCGCCGCGCAACCCCTCTGAAAGTCTGCTGACCCGTGAGTTGATGGTCCGCAGCTACCTGTTTCTCGGCCTGATCGAAGGCGCGTGGTCGCTCCTGCTCTTTTTTTTAGTGCTCCACAACGGCGGCTGGCGCTACGGCAATCCCCTGCCCCCCTCCTCGCCGCTGCTCCACTCGGCCACCGGCGTCACCCTGGCCGCCATCCTGCTGATGCAGATCGGCAACCTGATTGGCCGTCGATTTGAGCAAAATTCGGGCCTTGATCTCGGCCTGGTCCGCAACCGCTTGATCCTTGCCGGAATCCTGATTCAGCTCGTTCTTTCCTGGGCCATTCTCTACTGGCCGCCGCTGGCGCGGGCGCTAGGGACTGGGCCGGTCGCGCCGGAAATCTACGGACTTGCCTGGCTGGGAATTGCACTCATTTTTGCGGTCGATTATCTCCGCAAAATGCTTGTCAAGCGAGGCAGGAAAGGGTAGGTGAGGGATACCTGCGGCCAGCGGAACAGACGCCGTCGCCGCCACGGACGTTTACGGGGGAAAAGACCATCACTCCAACCCAAAAGGGACAACACACTTCATGGAACAATTCTTTGACCCGAAAAGCATCGCAGTCATCGGCGCCAACGACAGACAGGGCTCAATCGGCGCAGCCCTGATGGACAACCTCATCCAGGGCGGTTTCGCCGGCGCCGTGGTCCCCATCAATCCCCACCACCAGACCATTCGCGGCCTCCAGGCCTACGCAACCATCACCGAGGTCGACCCCGCGCCGGAACTGGCAATCATCGCCACGCCCATTGCCACGGCCCCGGAAATCGTTCGTCAGTGCGTCCGCTCCGGCACCCAGGGGGTGATCATCATCTCCGCCGGCGGCAAGGAACTGGGCGAGGAAGGGGCCTTGATCGAGGAACAGATCGAGGGCGCGGCCGAAGGCTCGGGCATGCGCATCATCGGCCCCAACTGCATGGGCGTCATCCGCCCGGGCAAGAATCTCAACGCCACCTTTGCCGGCGGCATGCCGGCCAAAGGCAACCTGGCGGTCATTTCCCAGAGCGGCGCCATCTGCGCCTCGATTCTCGACCGGGCGGCCCTGGAAAACATGGGCTTCAGCCACTTCGTGTCCATCGGCTCGATGCTCGACGTTGATTTCGGCGATGTGATCGACTATCTGGGCAACGACGGTTCGGTCAAGGCGATCCTGGTCTACATGGAAAACCTGACCAATCCGCGCAAATTCATGAGCGCCGCCCGCTCGGTGTCGCGAATCAAACCCATCATTGTGCTCAAGGCCGGCAAAAGCCAGGCCGGGGCCCGCGCCGCCTCGACCCACATCGGCGCCATGGCCGGCGAGGATGCGGCTTACGACGCGGCCTTCAAACGCGCCGGCATTGTCCGGGTGCCGTCGCTGGCCCGGCTGTTCGACTGCGCCGAGCTGATGGCCAAGCAGCCCAGGCCGGCGGGCTCGCGACTGGCGATTCTGACCAACGGCGGCGGACCGGGCGTCATGGCCGCCGACACCCTGGCCGCTTACGGCCTGGAACCGGCCCATATTCCCGACGAAGTCATGACCCAGTTGGGCGAAATTCTGCCCCCTTACTGGAGCCGGGGCAACCCCATCGACATCCTGGGCAACGCCACGGTCGAACGGTTTGCCAAGGCCCTGGAAATCTGCCTGGCCTGCCGGGAATTCGACGGCATTTTGGTGATCATGGTGCCCCAGGACCTGACCCCGCCGGAAGAGGTGGCCGCAGCCCTGGCCAAGCTGGCCAAACGCAAACGGGTGCCGGTCTTTGCCTCCTGGATGGGCGGCAAACGGATGACCGAGGCCGTCGACATCCTCAATCAGGCGAACATCCCCACCTACGAGACCCCTGAACGGGCGGTGCGGGCCTTTCTCTACATGTATGAATACACCAAGAATCTGGAGCTGCTTTCCCAGGTTCCGCCCAAGCTGGCCACCGAGCTCTACTTCAACCGCGATCAGGTCTTTCGCACTATCTACGAATCGTTTGAGCAGGAAACCGAGATGCTCTCCGAGATCGCGAGCAAAGAAATCCTCGCCGCCTACGGCATCCCGGTCAACCAGACCGTGCTGGCGACCACAGCCGACGAAGCCGTGGCCCTGGCGGCCGAAATGGACCTGCCGCTGGCGATGAAGCTGGTCTCGCCGGACATCAGCCACAAGGCGGAAGCAGGCGGGGTTCAGCTTGACCTGCGCAACGAAGAAGACCTGCGCAACGCCTTCCACCGGATCATGAACGGGGCCAAGGCCTACAATCCGGAGGCTCGGATCACCGGCGTCTCAATCCAGCCCTTCATTGCCCATCCCGATTTTGAACTGCTGATCGGCTGCAAGACCGACGAAAACTTCGGCCCGGTGCTCTGTTTCGGCTCGGGCGGCGCCTTTGCCGAAGTGCTTGACGACAAGGCTCTGGGTCTGCCGCCGCTCAACCGGTTGCTGGCCCGGCGGATGATGGAGGAAACCCGGATTCTGCCCTTGCTCAAGGGCTATCGCAACCATCCGCCGGCAGACCTGGAAAAGCTGGAGGAACTGTTGATGCGCCTTTCCCAGCTGGTGATCGACTTTCCCGAAATCGTCGAGATGGACATCAACCCGGTGCTGGTCAAAAACGGTCAGCCCTGCGCGGTCGACGCCCGGATCAAACTGGCCCGGGTTGAGAGCGGCGCCAAGCTGCACCTGGTGATCAGTCCCTATCCGCAGCACCTGGAACGGCACGATCTCACCGACATGCAGATGCCGCTGTTCATCCGGCCGATCAAACCCGAGGACGCCCCGTTGTTTGTCGAACTGTTCAACTCGCTGACCCCGACCAGCATCTACTACCGCTTTTTCAGCGTGGTCAAAACCCTGTCGCACGAGATCCTTGCCCGCTTCACTCAGATCGATTATGACCGCGAGATTTCCTTCGTCGGTCTGGACGACCGCGAGGGCGAGGAGCGGATGCTGGGCGTGGCCAACATCCTGGGCGAGCCGGACGGCAAGCGCGGCGAATTTTCGGTGCTGATCGGCGACCCCTGGCAGGGCAAGGGCATCGGCGCCAAGCTCTTGCTGCAATGCCTTGGCATTGCTCAGGAACGCGGCATGGAGATTGTCTGGGGCACTGTGCTGGCAGAAAACAGCTACATGGTCGCCTTAGGCAAGAAACTGGGATTCACCGTCAAACAGGGCGAAGATCCTTCGGAATACAAATTGACGATTGACCTAAAAACTGCAAAGTTGTAAACGAAGGCCTGCAATGGCAAGGCCCCCCGGGCGCCCTGCCCGCTCAAGCCGTTGACGCCGTGAGGGAGCAACCGCCGACCGCGTTCAAAGTGGTCGGCGCCTCTTTTTTAACTCTGTGAGAGGACAAGTAATGTCGAAACAAGTAGTAGCAATTGACCAGGAAGAATGTTTGGGCTGCGAGGCCTGCGTGGAATTGTGCCCGGAAATCTTCGGGTTTGACATCGATGCAACCAAAGCCTATGTGATTATGGAAGAAGGCGGCGACGAGGACTGCATCGAAGAGGCCATGGGCTCCTGCCCGGCCGGTTGCATCACCTACGAATAAGCTTTTTTTAGGGAAGCAACGAAGTCGGGCGGACGCAAGCGGCGTCGGCCCGACTTTTTTTAACGCCAGCCCTTTTCCCGTTTCAACACCCCGAACCACTTCAACACGGCGGATGGAAACCCTCCATCGCAGCCCGGAGACGCAACCATGGTGACGTCAATCATCCTGATCAACGCCCAGCGGAACAAAATCAATGAGGTTGCCGAAAAGCTGCAGGAGATCGCCGGCATCTCCGAGGTCTACTCGGTCAGCGGCAAGTACGACCTAGTGGCCATCATCCGGGTCAAAACCAACGACGATCTGGCCGAGCTGGTCACGAAAAAAATGCTGGCCATCGACGGCATTGGCAAAACCGAGACCATGCTCGCCTTCCAGGCCTACTCCCGCCACGACCTGGAATCGATGTTCGCCGTGGGAATGTGAGCCGCAACTGGCTGCACCTGTTGATTTAAAGAGTTCATGAAAATCCGCCCACTCACCCCCGAATACGCCCCCAAGGCCGCCGCGTTGCTGCTGCAGGCGTTTGCTCCCAGCAAGAACGAACTACAGCTGTTTGACGCCCTGCATGCAAAAGAGCGGGAGCTGCATGAATGGGTATGCATCCACCGCGACGCGGTCGTCGCCTACGTCTGTTTCTCACCCGCCTACGACGGCAACGAGGTCTGCGGACTGCATCTGGCGCCCCTGGCGGTAAAACCGCAAATGCAAGGCCAGGGCATCGGCTCCGAGCTGCTCCGTTTTGCCCTGCGGCAGGAACCCATCAAGGAAAGCGCAATTTTTGTGCTGGGCAAGTCCGCGTTTTATCATAAATTCGGCTTTGCACCTTGCGCCGCGCCCATCTGCCCCTTTGCCAAAAACAACGCCCATTTCCTCAGCCTCCGCAGCAATCCGCCCCACTCGTACATCGTTGGCTACGCGCCTGAATTCAAATTGCTCGCCACCCCCCAAAAGCCGGGTAAAAAGAAGTCGCGCCGCTGAACGCTGCAGGCCTCCTCTGGTCTGGTCTGTCGCCAGATCAAACGGCGGCTGCAGCGCCCCCCTTTCACCGCCTGAAAAACTTGAGAGAGCGAATCCATTTTTCCAGGGAGACAATGGGGACAATGGCAAAACTTGCGGCCACGGCCAGGGCAAGATCGCTCATTGACAGGGGCGAGGTCTTGAACACCCGCTGCAGAAACGGCAGGTAGACAAACAGCGCCTGAAGGACCAGAACCACGCCGATGCCCCAAAACACCGTGGGGTTGCTGAAAAATCCAATTTTCAAGATGTTGTCCTTCAGCGAACGGCAATGAATCATGTAGAAAATCTGGAAAAAAATCACAAAGGTGACGGCCATGGTCTGGGCCTTGGCCAGGGCCTGCTCCACGGCGACGCCGGCGGCGAGTTGCTGCTGGTGTTCGATGTTGAACAGCGCGATGGTCCCGGCGGTCATCAGCACCGACACCGCGACCACCCGGAAGACGACAAAGCTGTTGAACAGCGGCGCTTCAGGACGGCGCGGCGGGCGGCGCATGATGTCCGGCTCCTTCACCTCAAAGGCCAGCGGCAGGGCCAGGGCAACGGCGGCAACCAGGTTGATCCACAACAACTGGGTCGGCAGCATGGGCAGGAGCAGCACCTTGGTCACCGGGTCAAAGGGGAAAAACATGATGCCGTAGATCAGGATCAGGGCCAGGCCTAAGTTGGTGGGCAGGAGAAAGGCCAGCGATTTGAGCAGATTGTCGTAGACCCGCCGCCCCTCCTCCACCGCTGCGCTGATGCTGGCAAAGTTGTCGTCGGCTAGGACAATGTCGGCGGATTCCTTGGCCGCGGCCGTGCCGGTAATGCCCATGGCCACGCCGATGTTGGCCTGCTTGAGCGAGGGCGCGTCGTTGACGCCGTCTCCGGTCATGGCCACCACATGATTGTCGCTCTGCAGGGCCTTGACCAGACGCAGCTTGTGCTCCGGCGCCACCCGGGCAAAGATGTGCACAGCGCGGACCGTGTCCTGGAGGGCGGCGTCTTCCATGCCGGCCAGCTCCGCCCCGGTGATCGCCTGCCCGTTGTCCGCCAGCTGCAGCTCCGCGCCAATGGCTGCGGCAGTGGCCCGGTGATCGCCAGTGATCATCTTGACCACGATCCCAGCCCGGCGGCAGGCCGCAATGGCCTCGACAGCCTCGGCCCGGGGCGGGTCGATCATGCCAATCAATCCCAGAAAATCAAAACCGTCCGCGACCGCCTCCGGGGTTAACGCGTCGGTCTCTGTCTCCCCCCGTTTGACCGCAATCGCCAGCACCCGCATGCCCTTGGCGCCCATCCGATTCATCTCGGCCGCAATCCGTTGGCGCAGATCGGCGTCGCCAGCCTGCAGGCACCGCTTGAACACCACCTCGGGCGCGCCCTTCATCACCACGAAGCGCTCCGCGCCGCCGTGCAAGGTGGCCATGTACTGGTTTTCCGAGGCAAAGGGCAGCTCATCGAGCCGAGGAAATTGGCTGGCGACCTCCTTGGCGTTTAACCCAGCCTTGGCCGCGGCCACCAGTAGGGCCGCCTCGGTCGGATCGCCGGTGATCGACCACTGACCGTTCTCCTCGATCAGGGCGGCGTCGTTGCAGAGCACGGATTGCACCAACAGATCAAGCAGATCCGCAGGCAACTGCTCCACGGCTTGCCCGTCAACGCTGAATTTGCCCACCGGGGCGTAGCCGACGCCGCCCACCCGGCAGGCGTGCTGCAAGGTCGTCAGTTCGGTGACGGTCATTTCGTTGCAGGTCAGGGTGCCGGTTTTATCGGAGCAGATCACCGTGGTGGAGCCCAGGGTTTCCACTGCCGGCAAGCGGCGGATAATCGCGTTGCGCCGCGCCATGCGCTGCACCCCGATGGCAAGCGCAATGGTGACCACCGCCGGCAAGCCCTCGGGAATGGCTCCGACCGCCAGGGCAATGGCGAAGATGAGCGTTTCCTTGAGGGCCGGCCCCAGGGGGATGGCCATGTCCAGGGCGCGCTTGACGCCGATGGCCAGGATGACCACCGACACCGAACCAATGCCGACGGTGATCCAAGTGCTGACCTCGGCCAGTTTTTTGGTGAGCGGGGTGTCAAGGTCCACGGCGCTCTCCAGCATGTCGGAGATCCGACCCAGTTCGGTGGCCATGCCCGTGCCGGCGACCACGGCGGCGGCGGTTCCCGAGGTGACCAGGGTGCCGCTATAGACCATGCAGGTCCGGTCGCCAAGCACGGCCCCAGCCTCGACCGGGGCCAGCGATTTGACCGCCGCGGTTGACTCGCCGGTCAGCGCCGCCTCTTCCACCTGGAGGTTTCTCAGGCTGACCAGCCGCATATCCGCCGGCACGCTGTCGCCGGCCGCCAGCAGCACCACGTCGCCGGGAACCAATTCCGCCGCCGGCACGGTGGCGTTGCGGCCGTCGCGCACCACCGTGGCGTTGCGCGGCGCCATGTCGGACAGTGCCTCGATCGCCCGGCCAGCCTTGAACTCCTGGATAAAGCCGATGACCGCGTTGATCGCCACCACCGACAGCACCACCAGGCCGTCGGTCATCTTGCCCAGGAGCACCGCAAGCGTGCCGGACCCCAGCAGCACCCATATCAGCGAATTGTTGATCTGCCGCCAGAGCAGACGCCAGGCGCTGTCCTTGGATTTTCGCTTGATTGCATTGGGACCGTGGATGCTCAACCGCTCCGCGGCTTGAGCCTGGCTCAGGCCGATTTCGCTGCTTGCCAGCTCGCGAAGTGCCGCCTCCGGGGTCAGGGTGTGCCAGTTTGTGGATTCGGCCTTCGGGGTCGCGACGGGTGATGGGTTGGTCATGGGTTTGCTCGCTGAATTTTAGGAAATGATGAATTTTTCCTCATTGGTATAAGCACTCGCAGCGAGTGCGCAAGAAAAAGCAACAGGGCGCAACTCGCCCGAGACCATGGAACGCTGCGATTATCCCATCCGCCAGAGGATCTCCGGGGGCTTGCGAGTCGGCAGACGGTGATAGGCAAACTTGGGATAGCCCACCATCATCGCCCCGTAGCACTGATGGCCCTCGGGCAGGCCCAGCGCCTCCAGCATCGGCGGGTAAGCGTTGGCCGCCGCGTTGAAATACCCGGCCCAACAGGTTCCCAATCCCATGGATGTGGCCGCCAGTTCAAGATAAGTCAGAGCGATGGTGCAGGTTGTGGGGGCCATGCGGTTGTCTTTTTCGGCGTGGGCGACGATCACCGCCGGCGCGCCCCGGAGGATGACGTCGCGGCCTCCGTTCCAACTCTCCAGAGTGCGATCAAGATGCAGGGCCTGGGCAACTTCCGGCATATTGCTTTGCATCCAGCGCATCCAATCGATCACGAGGCCTGCAAGTCTGCGCAGTTCGCCCCGGTCGCCCAGCACCAGCCAGCGCGCCCCCTGGGAATTGATGCCGGAAGGGGCGTAGCGGGCAACGTCTATCAGTTGGGCCAGGACGTCGCGTTCCACTGGTTTGTCCCGGTAAACCCGGACGGAGCGACGGGCGCGGAGGAAGTGCTCGCCCTGCTCGGGGGAAAGGCGCCATTCCGGCCGCACCGGCGGGCACGACTCCACGGCCATGTCGCGGTGGCTGAGGCTGTCGGTTGGGCAAACCGCGACACAGTGACCGCAACGGATGCAGGCCGCCTCGGCCCCGACCGCAGGCGTCGGCGCGGCGCCAGGGCTCCAGTCAATAATGCCGAGAGGACAGACGGCGGCGCAGAGGCCGTCGCGATTGCAGGTCTGGGAATTAACGGCGAAGAGTTCCATATTCGTTCTCCTTGGGTATTGGTTGACAGGAAGTCGTTAAAAATGGTCTTGTCAGTGGCTGTGGAGCCGGTTGCCGAAAAATGCGCCGACGCGCTCCATATCATACCCATTTTTTTTCGTTTCACCAGAGGCAGTTGGACCGCGAGGCCATGGCCTTGGCGAGCAACACACCCTGTGGCATGAAGAAACCGGTCGAACAGCAATCCCCAACCGTTGCACCAGCTCCGCCGCCTGAAAAGGCGCCGCCAACGGCCAAATCAGCGGAAAAATCTGCGACAAAATCAGCAGCCAAACCAACGGTGCAACGCAAGCCCCGCTCGCCGGCAAAAAAAGGGGCCGGGCGCAAGCGACGCAGCAAAAAACCACAGATCTCCACTCGCCGGCAAATGGTCTTCACCAGCCTGGAAATCTGCTGTCTGAGCCTCAGCGCCATGACCGCCATCGTTGTCCTGCTTGGCCATGCGGCCGGCAGGTTTTCCGGGGCCCGCTTTTTTCCCCACCTGCTCCCATTTACCCTGGGCGTGTCGGGCTTGATCGTTGCCGCAGCCCTGTTGTTGCTCGGCTGGCTGCGGGCGCGGCGCTGGCTGGGGCAAAAAGCGCCGTTCCTCCCGGCGGCCCTGGCACTGGTTCTGGCCCTGGTCATCGGCGGATTTGCTCTCAAGGGCAATTTTTATTTTGCGTTCAGCCAATTCCGCATCCTGGTGGGCGGCAAGGAGGAGGCCGCCCGGGTGACCTTGACCCATCAGGTTTTTGCCGCCTACCGCCGCCAGGACGCCGCCCAACTGCAGCAACTGATCGACCGGGCCAAGCCCTATGACCAGGACATCGACGCAGCGGCAGCGGCCTTTGACCTGGACCCGGACCTGCTCCACGGGGTCGCCGCCGCTGAATCCTCGTTTCTGCCCCGGGACAGCAAGGACGGCGGCCAGGGTCTGTTTCAGATCACCCAGATCCCGGAGCCAGCCATGCGGCAGGCGGGCGAGCGGCTGGGCGTCGACAGGCCGGTGATCGTCAATCACCGCCACAACGGTTTTGTTGCCGCCGCCACCCTCAAGCACTATCTCAAGCAGATGAACAACGATCTCTTCCTGGGCCTGCTCGCCTACAACATCGGCCCAAAAAACGGCGGCCTGCGGTTCATCATGCAGCAGTACGGGGCCACGGATTTCATCACCATCCAGCCGTACCTGCAGCAACTGCCGCGCGACTATCCCATCCGGGTGTTGTCCCAGGCCTTGGCCTTCCGCCTACATCGACTGGAGGGGAAACTGCCGGCTTACGAGGAGGGGCTGAACGCGGTGCGCATCCAGCACATCGGCGTCCCTGGTTTGTAGTTCCGGCAATCAACGCATCCGCGAGAGCAGCGCAACCGCTGCGACCACTGCGCCGGCCCCGAGCAACTGCGCCGGCGCCAGGGTTTCATTGAGAAAGACAAAGGCCAGCAGCAGGGTGACCACTGGCTCCAGGGTGGAGAGGGTGGCCGCGTCGGCGGCGCCCAGGCGTTGCATGCCGGCAAAGAAACCGATGATCGGAATCACCGTGGCCACAAGGGCAATGCCGACCACCGCCAGCCAGCCCGAGACCTGGGTTGGCCACTGGGGCCCCGCAGCCAGCGCGGCGCAGGCGTAGACTGCGGCTGCCGCGAGCATCACCACCGTGCTGGCCGCTATGGCGCCGACCCGGGGAATGACGCCCTCGCCAACCAGGATATATCCGGTGTAGATCACCGCCGAACCGACCCCGAAGCCCAGACCTGCGGCGCTGCCGCCCAGATCGCCGGCAACCGTCAACAGGATCCCTAGCAGAGACAAGCCTGCCAAAGCCGCCTTGGACCAGGTCAGTCGCTGGCGGCCAAGAGCCGCCGAGGCCAGGGTCACCAGGGCGGGATAGAGGTAGAGCAAAAGCGCGGTGAGCCCGGCCGTGGCGTGGCGCAGGGCCGAAAAATAACAAAACGATTGCCCCACATAGCCAAGCGCCCCCAGGGCGATCAAAATGGCCAGATCGCGGCCGCGCGGCCAGGGCAGCTTGAGCGCCGCCATCAGGGCCGTCATCAACGCCCCGGCGAGCAGAAAACGGAGAAAGAGCACGGTCACGGTCGAGGCCCCGCTCTGGTAGGCTGTTTTGCCAAGGATGCCCAAGGCGCCAAAGCCAACCGCCGAGGCAATCACGCACAGCGTCCCCAGGATGCGAGGCGACCAGCCCTTGCCCCGTGTTTCCTCCGCCGCTGTTGTCGCCCCTACCCTGCCATTATCGTTCATTCGTTCATTCGCCCGTTTCTTCTCTGTTTTCAAAAGGGACACCCAACACCCAATCCGTCCGCCGCACAACCTGCCCCAACCGGCCATCTGATCGCGGTCGGCATCCCGTGGATTTCCTTGATTTTCCAATCTGGGGGCGTAAAATGAGCCTACCATACAAGGCATACGAGGCTCTGTGCGCTTTCTCTACAAACGAAGCGGCAGCGCCTGCAATGTTTTTCAGCCTTCTTTTCAGCCTTATCGAACCATTCCATGGCGGAACGCCGCCCTTGGCCCAGGCCGCGACTTTGCGCGGCAGGCAAACAACCTTTGCCGCACCCGCCGTCTTTGCACCGAACACCACCCAGGAGTTGCGCCGTGACCAAGAAATCCATCCTGTTTGTTGACGACGAACCCAACATCCTCTCCGGTTTAAAACGGATGTTCCGGGCCCTGCGCCATGAAAAAGATTTCCATTTTGTCGAGAGCGGCCGCGAAGCTCTGGACTTCATGGCCGAGAACAAGGTCGACGTCATTGTTTCCGACATGCGCATGCCGGGCATGGACGGCGCCTCGCTGCTGACCATGGTCCAGCAGCAGTTTCCCCACGCCATCCGCATCATGCTCACCGGCCAGGCGGACGAGGAGTCCATTCTCCGCACCGTGGGAGTGGTGCACCAGTTCATCGCCAAACCTTCGGATCCCAAAACCCTGCGCGAAGTGCTTGATCGGGCCTGCGCGCTCCAGGATGTGATGCAAAACGAGCAGCTCAAATCGTTGGTCTCCAGCATCGGCAAACTGCCGAGCCTGCCGGAGGTCTACTCCAGATTGCAGCGCAAACTTAAAGAACCGGAATGCTCGCTGGCCGACATTGCCGAGATCATTGAGCAGGATCTGGCCATGAGCGCCAAGGTGCTGCAACTGGTCAACTCATCCTTTTTCGGTTTCTTCAAAAGCATCGACAGCCCGGCACGGGCGGTCAACCTCCTTGGCCTGGACACGGTCAAGGCCCTGGTGCTGAGCGTAGGCATCTTTTCCGAGCTCAAGCCGGTGGCCGCCAAATATTTCTCGGCCCAGCAACTCTGGGAACACAGCGTGGGGGTGGCCGCCTACGCCAAAAAAATTGTCCAGGCGGAAACCGACAACAAAGCGATCCTGGACCACACCTTTCTCGCCGGATTCCTCCACGACATCGGCAAGCTGGTGCTGTTCTCCAGCATGCCGGAGCAGTACATCGAGGCCACCGAACTGGCCCAGGCCAAGGACCTTACCCTGTATCAAGCGGAATGCCAGGTGCTGGGCGCCTCGCACGCCGACGTTGGGGGCTATCTTCTCGGGTTGTGGGGTTTGTCCGGGCAAGCGGTTGAAACCGCCGCCTTTCATCACCGTCTCGACCATTATCCCAACCCCTCGTTCTGTCCCACGTTGGCGGTGCATGCCGCCGACGTCATCTATTACACCCTCAAACCCAACCAACGTTTCGGCGCCCACATGGTCAACATGAATTACCTGGAACGGGCCGGATTACATCAACGGTTCGATCACTGGCTGGAACTCTGCAGCCAGATGGACCTGTAGGCCCTGGCCATGACCGAAAAAATTCTTTTTGTCGACGACGAACCCAATGTGCTGCAGTCCATTCAGCGCCAGTTGCGCAAGCGTTTTGAGCTGACCACCGCCGAGGGCGGTGAAGAGGCCCTGCGCATCCTCAAGGAGCAGGGCCCGTTTGCGGTGATCGTCTCCGACATGCGGATGCCGGGGATGAACGGGGTCGAACTGTTGAGCAAGGCCAAGGATCTCCATCCGGACACGGTCCGCCTGATGCTGACCGGCAACGCCGATCAGGAGACCGCCATGGAGGCGGTCAACACCGGCCACATCTTTCGCTTTCTCACCAAACCCTGCCCCCAGGCGACGTTCATCACTTCTCTGGCTTTGGCGCTGCGCCAATATCGCCTGATTGTCGCTGAACGGGAACTTTTGCAAAAAACGCTCAAGGGCAGCATCAATGTCCTGGCGGAGCTGCTCGGCGTCGCCAATCCGCTGGCTTTCAGCTCTGGCCTGCGCATAAAAGCCTACGTGGTCAGCATTGCCGAGACCCTGCAACTCCCCAATCTCTGGCAGTACGAAATTGCCGCGCTCATGTCGCAGATCGGCTGCGTCACCCTGCCCGGCGACGTGCTCAGCAAGGTGTTCTCGGGCCAGGAATTGGACGACGAGGAGGCGGAAATGTTTTGCAGCCATCCCTTGGCCGGGGCGTCGCTGCTGGAAAAAATACCCCGGCTGGAAAACGTCGCCAAAATGATCGAACTGCAACAGAAGCGGTTTGACGAATATGACGAGGAGCTCAATGGCTTGTACTTCGAGGAAGTGCTTATCGGGGCGCAGACCCTCAAGGCGGCGATTGATTTTGACCAGCAGTTGTTCCGGGGCATGGGCAAAGGCGAGGCGCTCGGCTGGATGCGCAAGCAGAAGCATTGTTACAACCCCAAGGTGTTGGCGGCGTTAGACAACGTCGAGTTGACCGATCAGGGCCAGATCCTCAGCCTCAACATCAGCCAGATCAGTGAAGGCATGGTGGCGGCCGAGGACATCATCGCCAAGAATCAGGTGCTGATCATCCCCAAGGGACAAGCCATCACCCGCACCCTGCTGCAAGGGTTGAAAAATTTTTCCACCCAGGTGGGGGTGATCGAACCGATTATGGTGCAGATCGGGCAGGTCGGCGCGGCAACCTCGTAACGCGTGCAGGCGTTTCCCGCCGCTTTTCCCCTGCAGGCCCGGTCTTTTTTCATTTCTGACGGGGAAATTTGCGCCAGAGGCAGGCACAAAAGTCGTATCCTCCTGATCTGCTCACTCTTTTCTAATATTTCCTCACCGGAATATAATATTGACGGGGAACAGGCCTATTTGCTATAGCTTACCAGCATTCGACAGGCCGTTTTCCTTCCCGCCGACTGTCCCGCAGCGTTTCCCGGTTGCCTGAAAAACCGGACCGCGTTTGAGCGGACCAATCGAAAAGGAGCGAACCAACGACCCATCGCATCGGCCGAGAGAGAATCGGCTGCTGATCGCCTGTGACGCGACTTCAGCCCGGCGGACACCGTTCATCCACCACGTATGCTGCAGGATTTTCTATGAGAGGAATCTACGCTGGAAGTTACGATCCGCCGACCAACGGCCACCTGTGGATGATCGAGCAGGGCACCCGCCTGTTCACCAAATTTTATGTGGCGGTCGGCCAGAATTCGCAGAAGGATTACACCTTCACCATGGACGAGCGGATGCAGATGCTTGAAGAGATGTGCGCCCGCTATCGCAACGTGGAAGTGGTCCATTTCGAGAACAAATTCCTGGTCAAATACGCCGAATCCATTGGCGTGGACTATATTCTGCGCGGCATCCGCAACGAAAAAGACTACACCTACGAGCGCGGCATGCGCTACGTCAACAGCAACATGAACGACACCATCCAGACCCTGTTTGTGATGTCGCCCCGGCATCTGGTGGAGGTCAGTTCCAGCTTGGTCAAAGGATTGGTCGGCTCGGACGACTGGGAACAGGTGGTCCGCGAGTATGTGCCGGACACGGTCTACTATAAAATGATCAGCAAGTTTGCGCGCATCAACCTCAAGCACACCCGTCGAAGAATTCTTGAACGAATCTGAGTTTCCGTTGCTCCCAACGAGGGTTGAAGCGAAAGCCTGATTGCCTCTCGCCGAAGTTTTCTGCGCCGCCGCACCTTGACCGTTCTTGTTTGTCGTTTTTCTTTTCTCCTGGCCCTGCCTCTCGTCGCCTCTCAAGCCGTTTGCGCATCTGATTGTTTATGAACCACAACGACGCCCTCTTTCGTTCCCTGCCCCAACCCTGGGACAGACTCTTGCCCCACGTCGCCACGCTTATGGTCTGGGGCGTCCTATTTGCCGTCATCTATCTGCTGCGGTCGTTTTTCCTGCTGCTTTTTCTCACCTTTGTTTTCTCCTACATCCAGGCGCGAAGCGTCAACAGGCTGGAAACAATTATCAAGAACAGGGTTGTGCGGGTGGCGCTGGTGGCCCTGTTTTTGCTCGGCGTCCTGACCGCAACCGGCGTTTTCCTGGTTCCCAAGGTGAAAACCCAAACCGAGGTTTTTGTCAGTCAGTTCGGCGCCTATCTTGGCCGGGTCGACCAGGAGCTGTTTAAACTGGAAAAAGAATATCCCCTGCTCGGAGAAATTTTGCCGGAAATTCTGTCCAATGATCCCGGCGCAGCCGACGCAGCCGAGAAAAAGGGCCTCAAAAATTCCCCTTCCGCGTCCCTGCTGCAACAGTTTTTGGGTCTGGGCGAAGCGGCCAGCGGCCTGCAGAACGTCAACCAGATGCTCGACACCCTGGGCAACATCGGCGGCAAGATTGCCTCGGCAGCCTCGGCCTTTCTTCTTTCGCTGCTGTTTTCCTTTCTGATCGTGCTAGATCTGACCAAGTTGGGGGCAAGCGTCCGGGAACTGGAATCGACCAAGCTCTGGTTTATTTACCACAGCGTGGCCGACGATATCCGCGAATTTTCCCAGGTGCTGGGCAAGGCGCTGGAAGCCCAGTTGATCATCGCCATCATCAACTCGTTTCTCACCGCCCTTGGCATCAGCCTGCTTGGGCTCGGGCAGCATGTGGCCTTTCTCTCGGTGATCGTTTTTTTCTGCAGCTTTTTCCCGGTGATCGGCGTGTTCATCAGTTCCATCCCCATCTGCCTGATCGCCCTGCAAAGCGACGGTTTGCAGACCATGTTCCTGGGCATCCTGCTGATCGCCATCATCCACCTGATCGAGGGCTACATCCTCAATCCGAGGATTTACGGTTCGTACATGCGGATCAATTCGGTTATCATCCTCATCATTCTCACCATCGGCGGCAAACTGTTCAGCTTTTGGGGTTTGATTCTCGGCGTGCCGGTCTGCACCTATATTTTTGGTCACGCCATCCGCTTCAAAAAGCAGGAGCGGCAAGGCGCGCTTGAAGAACTGTCGACAGAAGAGGCAAAAACGACTGCCGACGAGTGACGGCAACAGTCGCGCCAGAGTGTTCAACAAGAAAGAATAAGGAAAAGAAAAGATTATGGAATGGTTGTGGGATATCAGCATCTGGAGTTCCTTGCTGACGCTGACTGTGCTGGAAGTTGTGCTGGGCATCGACAATATCGTTTTTCTCACCCTGCTGGTGGGCAAGGTGCCCGAGCATCAACGCAATTTCGCCCGCCAATTCGGCCTGCTGGCGGCGATGGGCACCCGCATTTTGCTGCTGATGTCGGTGGCCTGGCTGGCTCGGCTGGTGGCGCCGCTGTTTGAGGTGATGGGACATTCGGTTTCCGGTCGCGATCTGGTGCTGTTGCTCGGCGGTTTGTTTCTCATCTACAAGGCGGTCATGGAAATCCACGGCAGCCTCGAAGGCGGCGAAGAGATTCACGGCCCCAAACACATGGCCTCGCAACTGCCCTTGGTCATTGCCCAGATCGCGATCATCGACATCGTTTTCTCCTTGGATTCGGTGATCACCGCCGTTGGTCTGGCCGACCACCTCTGGGTTATGATTGCCGCCATTGTCATTGCCATTGGGGTGATGATGATCGCAGCCAAACCGATTGGCGAATTTGTCGAGGAACATCCAACCGTCAAGATGCTGGCCCTGTCGTTTCTCGTCCTGGTGGGCGTGGCCCTGGTGGCCGAGGGGACCGGCCACGAGATGCCCAAGGGCTACCTGTATTTTGCCATGGCCTTTTCCTTTCTGGTCGAGATGCTCAATCTCCGTTTGCGGCGCAAGGTCGCGCCGGTGCATTTGCACCAGATCTACGACGAAATAAACCAGGAGCGACAAGGGCGGCAAGAAACAGGCAGCGACAGCGTGCAATAACCAGCAGCAATTGTTTATCCTTTTGCATTGCCCCGAAAATTTTGGGGCCAGCGATGCACCGAGCTAAAGGGGTCGTGAGCAGCAAGGCTCACGACCTTTTGCAGGAAGAGGCCGAAATATTCTTGACGCCGCACGCTCTGAAGGGTATAAACCGCGAACTGAATTGAGGATGCTCCGTCGCCTGCCGTTGACGGACGGTTCACACATGCAACGCCGAGAACATTGGCAACCGCCTCATTCACAGCCACATGATCATCAGTGTGATAGCCGGGTCCTGTGCAATAAAGAATCACCAACCCCGTCAGGTCCGGAAGGAAGCAGCGGCAGTGACACTCTTTATGTGCACAGGGGTGCCTGGCTATCCTTTTTTTCAGGGGTGAATTCGCTGGTCCCCGCCCGGAACAGTCGATGCATCTTCCATTGTTCTGATCATTGACCGCCGGTACCCGCCTTGTCCTACCTCGTTCTTGCCAGAAAATCCCGCCCCCAGACCTTTGCCGAAGTTGTCGGTCAAAAACCGGTTGTTCGCACCCTGCAAAACGCCCTGACGCAAAACCGCGTTGCCCACGCCCTGATCTTCAGCGGCGTGCGCGGCACCGGCAAGACCACTCTGGCGCGGATCATGGCCAAGGCCCTGAACTGCGAGCAAGGTCCGGCTGCCGAGCCTTGCAACGTCTGCCGCTCCTGCCGGGACATTGCCGAAGGCGCCAGCATCGATCTCCAGGAAGTGGACGGCGCCTCCAATCGCGGCATCCAGGAAATCCGCGAGCTGAAAGAAAAAATCCGGTTCATGCCCACCAGCTCGCGTTACAAAATCATCATCATCGACGAAGTGCATATGCTCACCACCGAGGCCTTCAACGCCCTGTTGAAGACCCTCGAAGAGCCGCCCGACCATGTGTACTTCATGTTTGCCACCACCGAACTGCACAAGGTGCCGGTGACCATTCTCTCCCGCTGCCAGCGCTACGAACTCAAACGTCTTGGCCATCGCGAACTGGCCGACCATTTCGTCCGCTTGGCGGCGTTGGACGGCGTCCAGATGGAGCCTGCGGCTGTGGAAATGATTGTCCGCGAAGCCGGCGGCAGCGTGCGCGACGGCCTCAGTCTCCTGGACCAGATTTTCTCCTACTGCGGCCAGGAGGTGCGGGCTGTTGACGTGGTCGAAATCCTGGGGCTGGTCAGCCATCAGCTGGTCGCCCAACTGGCCGCGGCGGTGCTCAACGGCGATTTGGCCACGGTTTACGCCCTGCTTGACCAGATGTATCTGCACGGTGCCGACGTCAAACGCTTCAGCAACGATCTGCTCAGCTGGTTTCGCGCCCTGGTGGTGTGCAAGGTCAGCCCCAACCCCGGTCAGCATCTTGAACGCACCGAAGACGAGTTGGCCGTCCTGCAACAGACGGCAGCCGCACATTCCCTGGAAACCCTGTCGGCTCTCTTCAACCTGCTCCTCGAAGGGCTGGAAAAGGCCTCGTTTTCCCAACAACCCCGGTTTGCGCTGGAGCTGGCCTTTATCCGCGCCGTCCAATTCCGCGACGTGGCGCCGGTCTCCGAGCTGATCGCCCGCTTTGACCAGCTGCTCGCCGGCACGCCCATCGACGCCCTGCCGGTGACGCCGACCAACAATCCCCAGCCCTGCCGGTTGGAAACGGCGCCGCAGCCCGTAGTACAACAAACGCCGCCGAATCCTACGCCTCAGCCGCAACCGGCCACGCCCGTTACTGCGCAGGCGATCACCCAGGCCCCCCAACCCGATCCTCCCAAACCAGCGCCGTCACCGCAACAGCCGGAACCGAATCCTGACGAACAACCGACGGCAACCTCTGCGCCCGAAGCCGAAAGGCCCATTGCTCCGGCAGCGCCAGCAGAACCGCCCCAAGCGCCCCACCCCGCAAATTTGCCGGCCAACGCCGCTCCGCCGTCGCCCCAAACCGAGCCGACGGCAACGCCTTTGCCGCCTGCCCCGGCTCCGCCTGAAAACAAAAAAAGAATCCGCCAGCATTGGGACGGCTTTCTCAAGTATGTGCGCGAGCGGCAGCCCTGGGTTGCCGCAGCCCTGCAGATGGCGGCTTCGGTGGAACGCAAGGGCGATGAACTGATCATCCATTTCGACGACAGCGCCGACTGCACCCTGCTCAAACAGCGCAACAACGTCACCGCCTTGACCGAATTTATCCTCGATTTTTTTCAGGAAAATCTCAGCATCCAGTTCGCGGTTCCCGGCTCCAACGCCTGCGCCGTTGATCCGGCCAACGGTCTGGCCCCGCAGCATGAACGTCGGGCATTGGGCAACGACCCCCTGGTGTTGACCGCGCTGGACGTCTTCACCGGTCAGGTCGGCGACATCCGCATCGGCCCGCGCTACCGCACGACCAGCAAACCCGCAACGAGCGCAACCGACGACGCGCCGCCCCTGGCCGAGGAATAAGGCCGCACCCGCACCCCCTCTGACGAACACACACCCTTGAGGCAGTCTTTATGAACATGAGCGATTTGATGAAGCAGGCGCAACAGTTCCAGGAAAAACTGGCAACTGTGCAAAATGATCTGGGCGGACAACAGGTGGTGGGATCAGCCGGGGCTGGAATGGTCACCGCCACCTTGAACGGCAAGGGCGAACTGCTCAGCCTGGTGATTGAACAAGCCATGGTGCAGCCAGACAACACCCAGATGCTGCAAGACCTGATTGTAGCCGCAGTCAACGACGGGCTGGCCAAGGCCAAGGCGTTGGGCAAATCGGAAATGGCCCGTCTGACCGGCGGCCTCAACATTCCCGGCTTGCTGTAAATGCAAGTCATCCCGCCGGCCCTGGAACGGTTGATTTCCGACCTGACCCGCCTGCCGGGCATTGGGCGCAAAACCGCCACCCGTCTGGCCCTGTACATGCTGCGGCGTCCGGCCGCCGAGGCCAAAGCCCTGGCCGCCGACCTGAGCGTGCTGCATGAAACCATTCACCTCTGCCGCCAGTGCTTTACCTTTTCCGAAACCGACCCCTGCCTCATCTGCGGCAATCCAGGCCGAGATCCGCGGCTGGTCTGCGTGGTGGAGGAACCGGGCGACCAGCTTGCGATCGAAAAAACCGGGGCCTTTCGCGGCACCTACCACATCCTCCACGGGGTGATAGCACCCATGGACGGCATTGGTCCCGACGAGTTGAAAATTCGCGAACTGCGGCAACGGGTCGCCTCGGGCGGCGTCGACGAGGTGCTGATCGCCACCAGTTCGACGGTGCCGGGCGAGGCCACCGCCTCCTACCTGGCTGAGATGCTCAAAGGCGCCGACATCCGGCTCAGCCGTCTGGCCTGCGGCATCCCCATGGGCATGGACATCAAGTACGCTGACGAGCACACCCTGGCTCGGGCCATCGAATCACGGCAATCGGTGCTTGACCGCTCCTGAAAAAACCTAAGCGCTCGGGTTTCGCCGGCGCCTCACTGCTCGCCGCTTTGCTCAATCAGGATGCGATCCTGCCGGCATTGGTTGCGGTCGGTTGCCGCCTTTCCCGGCAGATCGGGGCCAAGCAGTGCGGCAAGTCCGTCGCCTGTCTTGAATTCCCGGGGCAACCGGACCCGGATCTCGTAGAGATAGTTTCCTTTGCACAGCAACAGAAAACTGTTTGCAGCCCGATTGTCGCCCACTTCCCTGTTCACCTTTGCATACAACTCGCGCTTGGAAATAGCCCCGCCGATGTGGGCCGCAATGTAGCGGCCCGCTGCCGCGTTGTTGACCATGGCCACGGCGTCGACCGCCTTGCGGAAGTAGGCGTCGTCGTCCATCCCGGTCTGGCAGGTCCCGTGTTTCTGCCATTCATATTCGCCAAAGCTGGTTTCGTCATAAAAATTGGGCATCCACGGTTGAACGTACGCAAGCGTGTCCGGGCGCAAATCCAGGGGACGCCCGCCGCATTGGCCGTACCCGGCGCCGCAGCTTTTTTTGTCGGGCCAAAGCCCGTGCAAGGTGAGATGGTCCACGGTGAGCCGCCCATCGGCCATCCGCTCGCATTCCGGTTTGCGGCCGTTGTAGGCAGTGCGCTCGCAAAAACCCGGTTGCCAGGTAATGGCCAGCACATAGCCGTCGTGCTGATCCGGCGTCCGGCAAACCGATGGAGCGCGGAGAGCGCCGCGATTCGCTTCGCCGCCATGGGCGACGACGGCTGTCAGGAGCAACAACACCAGCACAAGACGTTTCATGCATCCTCCGCAGAATGGATAAAAACGAGGAGAGCCTTGAGGACGGCGGCGTCCTCAAGGCTCTCCTCAAGGCGTCTCAAAGGCCGAGCAGACAGGGGCTACTGCAGCAGGCTCCAGGCCATTTTGGTGGCCACCACATAAAGGAACAGGGCAAAGATGCGCTTGAGCTTGTCCACCGGCAAGGCGTGAGCCAACTTGGCCCCCAAGGGAGCGGTAAAGACGCTGGAGCAGACAATGCCAACCAGGGCGGGCAGATAGACATAGCCCAGGCTATAGGCTGGAAGGCCGACTCCGTGGAGATTGTTGACGATATAGCCGACCGCGCCGGCAACGGCAATGGGAAACCCGATGGCCGCCGAGGTGCCGATGGCACGATGCGCCGCCACATTGCACCACAGCATGAAGGGCACGGACAGCGAGCCGCCGCCGATGCCGACCAGGGCCGACGCCACCCCAATGGTCGAGCCAACGCCGAACATGCCCGCGTTTCCGGGGAGTTCACGCGAGGCCTTGGGCTTTTTGTTGAGCAACATCTGGGTGGCCACGGAATAGAGGAACACGCAGAAAAACCCTTTCAAAAAACCTGTGGAAAGGCGCGCGGCAACAAAGGTGCCGAGAAAGGTGCCGAGCAGGATGCCGGGCACGATCCGCTTGACGATCCCCCAATCAACCGCGCCCCGTTTATGATGCGACATGAAGCTGGAGATCGAGGTGAAGATGATGCTGGCCAGCGAGGTGCCCAGGGCCAGATGCATGATCAGATCCGGCACAATCCCCTGCCTGACGAAGCAGAAGATCAGCATCGGCACAATCACCAACCCGCCGCCGACGCCCAAAAGACCGGCTAAGACCCCGGCAATCAATCCCACAGCCAGATACATCAACGCAATTTCTACAGTCATAACGTCCTCCGGTTCGGCTCGTTCGCCGCAATGCTTAAAAAATTTACTGCCCTTGTTGATCGCTGAAGATATGGGTTTCAACCTCAGCGAGATGATGCTCCATAGCCGCCTTGGCCGCCGCCGGGTCGCCGGCCTCCAGGGCGTCGATAATGCGCAGATGGCCTTCCACCGAGGCGAAACGCCGCTCGCTGCTCTGCAGCCAGGCGGATCGGCTCTTGTTCATGGTCGACTGGACGGCAGTCATCACCGGGCCAACCACCCGGTTGCCGGCGCACTCTGCCAGCAGTTGGTGAAATTCGGCGTCCAGACGGTCGTCCTCCCGCCCGGCCAGCAAGGCGCGCTGCTGATCGCAGACCAGAATTTTGAGCCGATCGAGCGTTCCAGGCGGCATTCGTTGCGCCGCCAGAGCCGCAATCCACGGTTCCAGCATCTGGCGGAATTCGATCACGTCGCGGACCCAACCCTCCTGCTCGCTGATGGCCGCCAGCACAGCCTCGCCGGGAAAGGGGGCGTCCAGGGCAGTCAACAGATAGGTGCCGTCGCCCTGCCTGCTCTCAATCACGCCGCGCTCGGCCAGGGCCTGAAAGGCTTGGCGCAAACTGCCGCGCGACACCCCCCAGGTTTCGGCCAGCTTGCGTTCCGGCGGCAGACGATCGCCTGGGGCCAGTTCGCCGGCGGCGATCATGGCGCGAACGCGTTCGATGATCGCCGTGTAGGCGTATTTCTTTGCTTCTCGGTCTTCTCTGGACTCAGTTGGGGCCATGCCTTCAATTACTCCTCATATTGGTTCAACCAATATTACGACGCTAGCCAACAGTCAATCAATATCATGACAATTATCAAAATATCCTGAATAAATTGGTCAACCATTAGCGCAGACATCCCTGTGTGCCAAGAACGCCGCAGTCGATCTCTCCCCCCGCAACGCCTTGCCCGCCCGCTGTCGCCATCGGAGCGTGCCCGATCTCAGACGTTTGGTTTTTCGCGCCGCCGATGATCGACGCTATCAGGCCACAACCAGCGGCCGCAAACCGGGTTGTCGGCCAAGGCGAGGCTATGCCGTTGCCAAGAAGAGCCCCCAAAAACGGATTCCAGGCGGTCCCCATCCAAACAGCACGCAATTCACTAGCTGTTTTCTCTGTAACCTGTTAAGAAACCATTTTTTTATTGACCGCCTCTTCTTCTGTTCCCCGTCCGCCTGCACTACGCCATCGCCCTATGCCCCGCTCTCTCGCTCTGCTGGTTGCTTTCCTCGCCGGCGCTCTGGCCCTGTGCCTGTTCAACACCGTGCAGACGCTCCTCTTTCACTGGCCCTACACACCGGCGCAGCATCTCATTCCCTTTTTCATAGGCGGCGTTGGCGGTCTGCTGATTGGCGACCGAAGCCTCCGGATCAGGGCGCTGCACGACTCGTTGCGCCAAGCCGACATGCGGCTGCAACAGTCCCTCCAGGAGAGCGAGGAGCGGTATCGCGTCCTGTTCCACCACAACCAAGCCGTCCAACTGCTGGTTGATCCGGAGAATGGCGCCATCGTTAAGGCCAACGAGGCGGCGCGAACGTTTTACGGACACGACGAGGCCGCCTGGCGCGGCATGACCATCATGTCCCTGAACATCGCTGCCAAGGAAAGCATCATGCGCGACATGCAGCGCGCGCTTGCCTACGAACAACTCTGCTTTCAATTTCAGCACCTGCTGCATTCCGGCGAAATCCGCCCGGTGGCCGTGTACACCGTGCCAGTGCCGTTTCAGGGGCAAACCTTGCTCCACTCGGTGATCATCGACGTTGCCGAGCAGAACCGCGCCCAAACCCACCTCCGAAAAAAAACCCTGGAACAGCGACTGCTGCTCGATTCTATACCGGTTGGCGTCTGGTACCTCAAAGACCCAGAAACCTACGGTTCAGTCAACAAGGCTTTTGCCTGCTTCTTCGGCCGTTCGCCCTCGGAAGTGGCCCACCAGCGCCTGGAAACAGTGCTCAGCCCGGACCTCCTGCCCTTGGCCTTGGCCAGCAATCGCCAGGTGTTCACCGAAAAAAAACCTCTGCGCTATGAACAGCGGCTTTTGTTTGGCAACAGCGAGCCCCGTTACATGGCCATCACCAAAACACCCAAATGCGATACGGACGGCGCCGTGGAATTCGTTGTCTGTACCGCCACCGACATCACCGACATGCAGCAGGCGCGGGAACTGCTGCGCATCGAACGGGATCTCCATGTGGCGCTGACCACCGCCCCTTCGCAGCAGGACGCCCTGCGCCTGTGCCTGGCAAAGGCCATTGAGGTTTCGCAAACCGATTGCGGAGGTCTCTACCTGGCGGACCGCACCGACGGCAGCATCACCATGGCTGCGCACCAGGGACTGTCGGAGACCTTTGTTCGCATTGTTGCGCGCTACGACGCCGACTCGCCTCAGGCCCGCCTGGCGCGGCGCAATCAACCGTTCTACTCCTGTTGTGAGGAACTGGGACGGCTGGTGGACAATGCCGAGCTCTGCAACGAGGGATTGCGGGCCATGGCCGTCGTCCCCATCGCCTCGCAAGACCGGGTGATCGCCTGCTTGAACGTGGCCTCGCGGCAAACCGACCAGATCGCGCCTTACAGCCGAATCGCCCTGGAGCAAATCGTTGCCCGCCTCGGCTCCTTCCTGGCCCAGAAGGAGCAGGAATCGCTGATTCGCCAGCATGAGCAAAATCTCGACGCCCTGTTCAACACAATCGAAGATCTGGTGTTCATCCTCGACACCAACGGCGCCGTCGTCCATCTCAACGCCGCGGCGGCCAGACGTCTGGGCTATCGGCCCGAAGAGCTGATCGGCCGCAACATCCTGATGGTGCATCCGGCGGACAAACAGGAGGAGGTTGCGGCCGTTGTCGCCGCCGTCCTGGCCGGAGAACGCAATGCCTGTCCATTGCCGCTGGTCGGAAAAACCGGCGAGAAGATCCCTGTGGAAACGTACCTGACCTTGGGCGAGTGGAGCGGACAACAAGTGATCTTTGGCCTGAGCCGCGACGTCGGCTACCGGCTCCAACTGGAACGCCAGGAGCGTTTGCTGCTGAAGAACGCGGGGTTGGAGCGGATGGCAGGAGCAATGGCCCACCACTTCAACAATCTGCTGACCATCGTGGTCGGCAATCTTGAACTGACCCAGGAAGAAGGCGTTTCTCAATCGAAGGTCAGCAGCCTGCTGGCCAACGCCCTGGTAGGCAGCAAACGCGCCATTGGCCTGGGGCAGGCCCTGCTGATCTACACCGGTCAGTTTGCCGAAGCGAGCAGCCCCCTCCATCTTGCCGAGTTGTGCCGCGACTGTCTGACCGCGGCAACCCACGACTTGCCAAGTCATATTGCCCTGGAAATCGACTGTCCCCTGCCCGGCCCGCTAGTTTCCGCCAATGCGCATCAACTCGAGCAGGTGCTGACTGCCCTGATCACCAACGCGGTGGAAATTATCGGTCCCGAACCCGGCCGGATTGTGGTGCGCGTCGCCTCCATTGCCGGCGAAGCCATTGCCGCGCCCCACCTGTTCCCGGCAGGGTGGACGCCTGACCGCCGGCGGTATGGCAGTTTGGAGGTGACCGACACCGGGTGCGGCATCGACGAAAAACAGATGGTCAACATCTTCGATCCCTTTTACTCGGAAAAATTTGTCGGCCGGGGGCTGGGTTTGCCCCTGGCGCTGAGCCTTGTCAAAAAGCTCGACGGCGCCATTGCGGTGCTCAGCCGGCCGAGTCAGGGGTCAACCTTTCAGGTGCTGTTGCCGGAGATTGGGCCTCGAGATGGATCTTTTGACGACGCCATTGCCGCCGGCCGCGCAAACACCGCAGAATGAACTGGTGCAACGGAGGCGAAATAGAGTATTCTTTTATAACAGTTTCAATGTGTTTGCTCACTGTACGGCCTATTGACAGACCGCAGCAGTTCCGGCAAACGCCTCAACACGTGTTTGCAGATGGCCGATATTCTGATTATTGACGACGATTTCATGCTGACCGAGATGCTGGCCAGCCATCTCCAACAGGCCAACCACGTCGTCGCCATTGCCGCAACGCTTGCCGACGGCGTGGCGCACGCGCGTTGCAGCCCCTTTGACGTCGTCTTTCTTGACGTGCAACTGCCCGACGGCAACGGCCTGGACGCCTTTCCCGCCCTGGCAGACGCCCCTTCCCAACCGCAAATCATCATCATGACGGGCTCCGGCGACCCGGACGGCGCCAAAAAGGCGATCCAATCCGGCGCCTGGAGTTACCTGGAAAAGCCGCACGTGCTGCGCAATCTGCTGCTGCCCCTGACCCGCGCTCTGCAATACCGTGAGGAAAAAAAGCGGATCGACCGCATCCCGACCGCCCTCAAACGCGACGCGATCATCGGCAAAAGCTCATGCCTGGGCGCTTGCCTGGATCAGGTGGCCAGTGCGGCGGCCAGCGATGCCAACGTCTTGATTACCGGCGAAACCGGCGTCGGCAAGGAGATTTTTGCCCGGGCCATTCATGACAATTCCAACCGGAGCGAGCAGGCCTTTGTGGTGGTTGATTGCGCCTCTTTGCCGGAAACCCTGATCGAAAGCACCCTGTTTGGCCACGTCAAAGGGGCCTTCACCGGCGCTGACCGCGCCTCTGCCGGGTTGATCAAGATGGCCCACAACGGCACCCTGTTTCTTGACGAGGTGGGCGAATTGCCCGAGCGGATGCAAAAAACCTTTCTCCGCGTCCTGCAGGAACACTGGTTTCGCCCGGTCGGGGCCGCCAAGGAAGAATACAGCAATTTCCGCGTCATAGCGGCCACCAACCGCGACCTTGACCAGGATGCGGCCTCGGGCGCTTTTCGTACCGACCTGCTCTACCGCCTCCGCTCTCTTTCCCTCCACCTGCCGCGCCTACGGGACAGGAAGGAAGACATTCGCCCCCTGAGTCGCCACTTCCTTGCCCGCCTCTGTGATCGGGCTAAAATTGGCTCCAAAGGCGTTGCCGACGAATTTTTCGAACACCTGCATGCCTACGATTGGCCGGGCAACGTTCGCGAACTGCAGCAAACCCTGGAACAGGTCTTTGCAAACGCCGTTCACCACCACACCCTCTTTGCCTATCACCTGCCTGACCACATCCGGGTGCGCAAGACCCTGGAGAACATGCAAAACGACGCTGCCCCCTCTGGAGATGCTCATTCCCGGACCTCTGGAGCGTCCCTCCCGACCTGGAAGGATTTCAGATCGGCAAAAGAGCGCGAATACCTGCGGCAACTCCTGCACTCGACCCAAGGCAGCGTCAAAGAGGCCTGCCTGGTCTCCGGCCTTTCCCGCGCCCGCCTGTACCAACTGATGAGCCTCCACGACATCGGTTCCACAATGGAGCCGCTTCAATAAGCGCCTTCTCCTTTCCCGCTCACAGGCCGTTTGCATTGTGCAAGCCACGCCTGCCGGCAAATCAACGCGCTACCGCATCCGCCTTGCCTCGCCTCGTTGTCTGAATAATTAGACAACCGTCTGTCCAAGAAACTGGACAACTCGCCTGAGCAGACTGTCAGCAACTCCTCCGCTTAGTGGCAGCACCTGCCTTTTTCACGGCAACCTCCTCAAATACAACAAAATTTATTTATGACAGAGATCGTGCAGCTCTGGCAACAATTCTGCATAGCCTTGGGAGGCGGCATGCTTTGCCAACGTGCAACCCGCACTCGGAGGAAAGGATGAAAAATATTTTTTTGTATGCGGCCAGAGAGTCGGAATCTTTCCGTCGGGTGGAAGATTATATGCGGCAATTGCCCCTGAACAGCACCTTGATCACGTTGCCTCCCGGCTCCCGATTTGACTCGCCGCTGTGTCTGCACCTTCGCAGCAACGACGTCATCATTCTCTTTGCGCTCGACGACGCCGACATCAGCGATTTGCTCGACCTGCGCGAAGAATATGAAAATTTCCGGATTCTCTTGATCATGGACAACGAAATTAACATCACCAACAATAAATATCCACATCTTTCCCCGCGATTTGTGGCATATTTAGACAGCAACATCGACGACGCGACTGAATTTCTCGCCAACATATACAGAAAAGAGCAACTCAACAATAACCTCCAGTGACGGAAACAGCCATGAACACGCTCAAATTATCGGTAAAAATCGGTAGCGGTTTCGGATTCATTCTCGCCTTACTGCTCATTGTGTCGTTCTTTTCCTGGAATGGACTGAAGACGGCGGCCAGCGGCGTCAATGAATACGACCGGCGGGCCGCCAACTCCAATCATGTGTTCCATCTGCAAGAGATGATGCTTGAAGTGCGGATGCAGGTTAAAGATTTCATGATCACCCACAGCGACAAGGATCAGCAGGAATACAAAGAATTCATGGGCAAGCTGCAGGCCGCCCTGAACGAAGCCAAAACGCGGATTAAAAATCCTGAACGCGCGGCTAAGATCGCCGAGATCGACCACAACGCCGACGCCTATCAAACCGCCTTTGAACAGCTTATCAACGACATCAAGGAGAGCGACCGCATTATCAACGATGTCCTGCGGGGTCTGGGCCCGGTGATGCAAAACGACATGAACGTCGTCATGACCTCGGCCAAAAACGACCAGGACTTTGACGCCACCACTAAGGCTGCCCTGGCGACCCAGCACATGCTGCTGGCCAGGCTCTACGCGCAGCGCTTCTTGGCCACCGCCACCGAAAAAGACGCGGCCCTGGTGGTGGAGGAAAACGCCAAAATGCAGGAACTCCTCGGGCAAGTGGCCGGCGGAGCCCATGCGGAGCGCAGGGCCAAAGCGCAGAAAATTCTGACCGACGCCAAAACCTACATCGACGCGTTCAACCAGATGGCCAAGGCGACCATGGGCCGCAACACGGTCTACAACGGGACATTGACCAAACTCGGCGATGAAATTGCCAACCTGGTTTCCGCAATTCTCACCACCTACGTCAAGGATCAGACCGATCTCGGAGCCTCGCTCATCGCGACAGGCCAGACCGCCATCCGCACTATGCTGCTGCTCTCCACGGTCGCCCTGTTGCTCGGCGTTGCCTTTGCCGTTTTTCTCACCCGGGCAATCACCGGACCGGTGCGCAAAACCGCCGCCTTTGCCGAAACCATGGCGGGCGGCGACTTCACCAGTAAATTGGACGTCAACCAGGGCGACGAGATCGGCCTGATGGCCCGCTCGCTCAACCAGATGGTTGGTCAGTTGGGCTCGATGATCAAGGAAATCATCATCGGCGTCAACAGCCTCTCGATGTCGTCCACCGATCTGGCGGCTGTCTCCCGGCAATTGTCGTCGGCCGCCAAAGACACCGCCGACAAATCGGGCTCGGTTGCCGCAGCCACCGAAGAGATGAGCACCAACTTCCATTCGGTGTCGGCGGCCATGGAGCAGTCCACCAGCAACGTCAACATGATCGCCTCCTCCACCGAAGAGATGACCGCCACGGTCAACGAAATTGCCGAAAGCGCGGAAAAAGCCCGGAACATCACCGACGCGGCCGTGAAACAATCGCAGGCCACCTCGGCCAAGATGGCCGATCTGGGCGAATCAGCCAAAAAAATCGGTAGGGTGACTGAAACCATCACTGAAATATCCGAACAGACCAACCTTCTGGCCCTCAACGCCACCATCGAGGCGGCCCGCGCCGGCGAGGCGGGCAAGGGGTTTGCGGTGGTGGCCAACGAGATCAAGGAACTGGCCCGTCAAACCGCCGAGGCCACGGTGGACATCAAGAATCAAATCAGCGACATGCAAACCACCACCGGCGGCGCCATTGAGGACATCGCCAAGATTTCCGAGGTCATCGTCGACATCAACAGCGTCATCAACGCCATTGCCACCGCCGTGGAAGAGCAGTCGGCGGCCACCAGCGAAATCGCCGGCAACATCGCCCAGGCTTCCCAGGGCATTGCCGAAGTCAACGAAAACGTGGCGCAAAGCTCGGTTGTGGTGGCCGACATCACCCGCGACGTCACCGAGATCAGCCAGCAATCGACCCAGGTGGGCGATGGCTCCGCTCAGGTGCAGAGCAGCGCCCAGAGTCTTTCCGAGTTGGCCCAGCAACTGGAAACGCTGGTCAAAAAATTCAAAGTTTGAACTATTGTTGTTCCCCCTTCTTCAAGGGTTGTCGGCGCCAATCCGCCGCCTGGGCACTGGCCCGGGCGGCGGATTTTACTGTCCGAAAACCGCTGAAGCATTGTATGGTTAATAGATCATGAACCCCTCTCCGACCTGCCCCGCATCAATTGCCCCCAAACAGCCTGTCAGTAAGCTCTGGCCGCTGCTGGCCCTGCTTTGCCTGGTCGGCGCCGGCCTTGTTGCCGCCGGCTACGGGTTGTACCGCCAGCAGGAGCGAAGCATCCAGGCGGAGCACGCCGCCAATCTTGAAGCAATCGCCCAACTGAAAACCAACCAACTGCTCGCCTGGCGTCAGGAGCGGCTGGCCGACGCGCGGATGAACGCGTCGGGCATGGTCCGTTTCCTTGCCCTGCAATGGCTGCAAACCGGCCATGCCGGGACGCTTGAAGACCTCAGGCAACGGCTGCAATTTTTTCGTGAGAACGAAGGCTACTTCAACATGATCATGGCCGACGGCGAGGGTCGCATTCGCCTCTCGCTGCTGCCGCGCGTCACCCAACTCGAGAGTGAGGAACAGATCCTCCTGCGGCAGGTTGTCGCCTCGAAACAGGCGGTATTGGGCGATTTCTTTTATTGCAACAACTGCAACCGGATCCACGTCAATGTGGCGGCGCCGGTGTTTGACGGCGACAAGGTGGCCCTGGTGCTCCTGCTGGTGGCCGACCCGCAGCGCGACCTGTACCCGATGATCCAATCCTGGCCGATTGCTCACGGCAACGCGGAATCGCTTTTGGTGGGACGGGACGGCGAGAGTGCGCTTCTGCTCAACCAACCCCGGCACGGCGCCATTTCCGGACTGTCGTTTCGCCACCCGCTCACCCGAACCTCCTCGCCTGCAGTTCAGGCCGTTCTCGGCGCAACCGGCGTTGTTCGCGGGGCGGATTACCGCAATGTCGAAACACTGGCCTATTTGAATCGCGTCCCGGAAACCGACTGGTTCATGATCACCAAACTCGATTTCGCGGAAATCGCCGCCGAAGCCCGCTACCGCGTCGGGGGAATCATGCTGCTGGTGGTCCTGGCGACCACTGTCGCCGGTTTTTTGGTGCAGCTTGCCAGCCTTTCCCGACAAAAATCCTTGAATGCAGCCCTGCTCCAGGAAGAACAGCAACATCGGCAAACCCGCGAAGAGATCCGCGCCACCCTCTACGGCATCGGCGAGGGCGTCATTGCCACCGACGCCGCCGGCCTGATCACCCGCATGAACCCGGTGGCCGAATCGCTGACCGGCTGGCTGGAAACCGAGGCCCTGGGCAAACCGCTGGGCGCCGTGTTCCGGGTGATCAACGAAGACACCGGAGAGCCTGTGGAATCGCCGGTTGAACGGGTTTTGCACCACGGGGTGATCGTGCAAATGAGCAATCACATCCTGCTGATTGCCAAGGACGACACCCGCAGGCCGATTGCCGACAGCGGCGCGCCGATTCGCAACGAGGCGGGAGTCATTGCCGGCGTGGTCCTGGTGTTCCGCGACCAGAGCAAACGCAGGGTCATGGAGAAATTGCGGGCGGAAAGCGCCAAACGGTACACCGATCTGGTGGAAAGCATCAGCGATTTCATCTGGGAGACCGGCGCGGATCACCGCTTTACCTACGCCAGCCCGCGATCCCTGGACATGCTGGGTTACGCCCCGGACGACTGCGTCGGCCTGTCCTGGGTGGAACTGCTGGCCGAGAACAACCCTGCCGAGGCCGTGCAGGCCTGCACCGACATGATCGCCGGTCTGCGGCCTTACAGCCAACTGTGTTTGAGCTTTGTCAGGAAGGACGGCGTGGAGGTGATCCTCGAATCCAGCGCTGTACCGGTGTTTGATCCAGCCGGTCGGTTTCGCGGCTACCGGGGCGTCAGTCGGGACATCACCGAACGCAGGCGCACCGAAGACGCCAAGAGGCGACTGGAGGGCCAACTGCTGCAATCGCAAAAGATGGAGGTGGTGGGACGTTTGGCCGGCGGCGTGGCGCACGATTTCAACAACATGCTGACCGTGATCAGCAGTTATGTGGAGATGACCTTAAACGAGCTGGAGGAACAGCATCCGCTCTACAAACGGCTGTACGAGGTGCACAAGGCGGCCCGACACTCGGCTGACCTGACCCGGCAACTGCTGGCCTTTGCCCGCAAACAGGTGATCGCGCCCCGGATTCTTGATCTCAACGAGACCATCTCCGGATCGCTGAAGATGCTGCACCGTCTGATCGGCGAGAACATCGACCTGCAATGGAATCCTGGCCCCAATCTCTGGCAGGTGCGGATGGACGCCACCCAGATCGGCCAGGTGCTCGCCAATCTCGCGGTCAACGCCCGCGACGCCATTGACGGGCCCGGCCGCCTGATCATTCACACCGCCAATGTGACGGTCGACCCGGCGGATTGCGCCGACTGTCCTGATCTCTCCCCCGGCGACTATGTGCAACTGTCGATTGCCGACAACGGCTGCGGCATGGATCGGCAGACCCAGGAAAAGATTTTCGAACCTTTTTTCACCACCAAGGAAGAAGGCCGGGGCACTGGCCTGGGATTGGCCACGGTGTACGGCATCGTCAAACAGAACAACGGGGCGATTGCCGTTGCCAGCGAACCTTTGCGGGGCACGACCTTCCGCATCTCCCTGCCCAGGGTCACAACCGCCTCCCAGGCGCTGCCGACCGCCAAGGGCAACCGGATGCACTGCGGCGCGGAAACCATTCTTCTGGTGGAAGACGAAACCGTCATCCTCGAAATGGGAGCCTTTATCCTGGAGCAACATGGCTACACCGTGCTGGTCGCCCAAAATCCGCTCCAGGCCCTGGAGCTTGTCCACCGTCGGCAGGAGACGATTGACCTGTTGCTCACCGACGTGATCATGCCGGATATGAACGGCCGCGAGCTGTCCCGCCGCGTGCTGGAACTGCTTCCAGCAATCAAGGTGTTGTTCATGTCCGGGTACACCGCAGACATTCTCGCCCACCACGGCGGCGGCATGGACGCGAGCCTGCACTTTCTCGAAAAACCCTTTTCCGCCAGTCAGTTGGTCCAGAAGGTGCGATCCGTGATCGATCAGGGCTGAGTTAGGGGCGCGCCAAGGTCGCCATTGCAATCTTTCAACGCTTTTCTCGCACAGGCGTGGTATGATTTCAAAATAACCATTCGTTCCTATCGCTTACGGGGGTTTCATGAACCTTTCGGCCCGAAATCGGTTTATTGCGCATGCCACGGTCGGGTACATCGTGTTCGGTTCCGCATGGATTTTTTTCTCCGACCGTCTGCTTCTGGCCTTCACTGACGTCGCCGCGCTAACCCGGCTGTCGACCGCCAAGGGCATCGCCTTTATTCTCCTCACCGCCCTGCTGCTGCTCCTGGCCCTGTGCCTCATCCCCGACCGGACCGATCGACAATCGGCCGAAACTTCCGCCCTCATCCGGTCAAGCGAGCGATTGCCCCGCTGGGTCGCCTATTGTTTCGCCCTGCTGGTGACCGTCTCCATGCTGCTGGTCCGGTTGGCGATCTCTGTCTCCTTCGGGGAGCGACCATTGCTTATCCTGTTCATGCTACCCATTATCCTCAGCTCGGTGCTGGGGGGATTAGGCCCCGGCCTGCTGGCCACCGCCGTCGCCGCGCTCGGGATTGATTATTTCGGCATCCCGCCGTTGTACAGCCTGGGCATGCAAGAGCCGTACGACCTGTTCCAATGGTGGATGCTGATCGGCTCCGGCATCCTCGCCAGTTATCTCAACGAACACCTGCATCGCGCCCGCCGGCAGGCCGAAGAGCGCAGAAAACTGCAGGAAATCGCCCAAGAGGAACTCCGCCGAAGCGAGGAACGGTTCCAGTTGGCCATGCGCGGGGCCAACGACGGCGTGTGGGACTGGGATTTGAGCACCGACGAGGTCTATCTTTCGCCGCAGTGGATCAACATGCTCGGATACCAACCAAACGAGTTGCGGCATCATTTCGACACCTGGAAAACGTTGACCCATCCCGACGACCGGGAACGAACCCTTGGCCTGGTGGAGGCACTGCTGGCGGGAAAAACCGATCGGCTGGAAACCGAATTTCGCCTCCGGCATCAAAACGGCGAGTATCTCAACATCCTCTCGCGGGCCTTTCCGGTCAAGGACGATTCAGGCCGGATTGTCCGTCTGGTCGGCACCCATGTCGACGTCAGCGCCCGTCGTCGCGCCGAGCGGGAACTGCGCGAGAGCGAGGCGCGGCTCAAATTGTTCATCGAACACGCCCCGGCCTCGCTGGCCATGTTTGACGATCAAATGCGCTACCTTGCCGTCAGCCGACGCTGGCTGGACGACTACGCGCTTAGCGGCCGCGACCTTGTTGGCTGCAGCCATTACCAGATGTTTCCCGAGATTGGGGAAGAGTTGAAGGCGGTGCATCGACGGGCTCTGGCGGGCGAAGTGATCCGCAAGGAGGCCGACCGCTTCAAACGGGCGGACGGCTCGGTGCAATGGCTGCGTTGGGAGGTTCGCCCCTGGTTTGCCGCCGACGGCGTGGTTGGCGGCATTGTAATTTTTTCCGAGGACATCACCCGGCACAAACTGGCGGAACTGGAAATCCACCGTCTCAATGCCCATCTGGAACGACGGGTGGCCGAGCGCACCGCCGAACTGTCGGCGGCAAACAGCGAGCTGGAAAGTTTCACCTATGCCGTTTCCCACGATCTGCGCGGCCCCTTGCGGGCGATGAGCGGTTTTTCCCAGGCCTTGATTGAAGATTACGGCAACCAACTGGAGGGCGAGGCCAGGGTGTATCTGGAGCAGATCATCCTCGGCGGCCGTAGGATGGCCGAGCTGATCGACGGGTTATTGACCCTGTCGCGCAGCACCCGCAAACAACTGCAACGCAATCCGGTTGACCTGTCGGCCATTGCGCGCCGGCTGTTTGCCGAACTTGCCCAGCAGGCGCCGGACAGGCAGGTTCGCCTGGAGGTGGAACCAGGGTTGATTGTCCAGGGCGACGCCGCCATGCTGGAGCTGGTGATGCGCAATCTCCTCGACAACGCCTGGAAATATACGTCAAAACGCGAGGCGGCCGCCATTCGGGTTTTCTCCCGAACAACGGAAACCCACCATTTCATCTGTGTCGAGGACAACGGCGCCGGGTTTGACATGGCGCACGCGGCGCAACTCTTCCAACCCTTCCAGCGACTCCACCGCCAGGAGGAGTTTCCCGGCATCGGCATTGGGCTCGCCACGGTGCAACGCATCATCCACCGGCACGGCGGGATATTGGAAGCCAAGGGCTGCAAGGACCAAGGCGCAACACTCTGTTTCAGCCTGCCGCACTGCAGCGAAGAACAAGGAGAGAAAACGTGAACAGCACCGCCATTTTGCTCGTCGAGGACAATCCCCAGGATGAAATGCTGATCCTGCGGGCGCTGAAAAAGGCCCATGTCGCCAACCGCGTCGATGTGGCGCGCGATGGCCAGCAAGCCATTGATTATCTGTTCAATCAAGGCGAATTTCACACCCCGACCGGTCGCGCCCTGCCGACGGTTATCCTCCTGGACATCAGCCTGCCCAGGCTTTCCGGCCTGGAGGTGCTGGAAAGGATACGCGCCGATCCGCGCACCAAACTGACGCCGGTGGTCATCCTCACCTCCTCCGACGAGGAGCAAGACCGCCTGAGCAGCTATGAATCCGGCGCCAACAGCTTTGTCCGCAAGCCCTTGGATTTCTCCGAATTTGCCGAGACCGTCGCCCGCCTCGGCATTTACTGGGTCGCCATCAACCAGATTCCGGTTACCGCATGCCAAGCCCATTAAAAATCCTGCTGATTGAGGATGAGCAGGCCGATTTTTTGCTGATTGATCGCCAGATCCGCCGCAGCGCTTTGCAGGCCGAACTCCGCTGGGTCAGGGATTCCGCAGAATTGACCGCCGCCCTGCGCGAAGACGGCTGGGATCTGATTCTCTCCGATTACCGGGTGGCGGGGCTTGATTTCACCGTAACCTTGGAATCGCTCAAGGCAAGCAAACCAGGGGTTCCGATCATCCTGGTGTCCGGCAGCATTGGCGAGGAAACCGCCGTTGAACTGCTCAAGAGCGGGCTGAGCGACTTTGTGCTCAAGGATCGCCTCTTTCGCCTTATTCCCGCCATCGAACGCAGCCTCGCCGAACAGGCCGAAAAGCAGCGCAGGATAAAGGCTGAAAAGAATTTGGCCGCAAGCGAGCAGCTGATGCGCGCCGTGCTGGACGGAACCTCCGACTCCGTCTTTGTCAAAGATCGCGAGGGCCGCTATCTTCTCTGCAATCAGGCGGCAGCCGATTTTATCGGGCAAACGGTCAACGAGGTCATCGGCCAGGACGACAGCGCTTTCTTTTCTCCCGAGACGGCGGCAATGCTGCAGGCAGACAATCGCACCATCATCGAATCGGGACGGTTGCTGACCCAAGAGGAACAGTTGATCGCGCGCGCGGGGAAACAGCAGATCTTTTCGGTGACCAAAGGTCCGATTTTTGATCAACAGGGCAACATCAACGGACTCTTCGGCATCGCCCGCGACGTTACCGAACGCAAACAAACCCAGGTGCTGCTCAAAGAACAGGAGGAACGCTACCGCAGTCTGTCCCAGGAATACCGCGCCTTGCTCGACAACGTCCCGGACGGCATTGTCCACCTCTCGCCGCAGCTTGAAGTCCGCTGGGTGAATGCAGCGGCGCAGCAAATGTTCCACGGGAAAAGCGGCGCGGAATTGCGGAACAAAGTCTGCCACCTGGCCTTCTGGAATCGGGAAGAAAAATGCGATTCCTGCCCTGTGGCGCGCAGCCTCGTCAGCCGTCAGAATGAAATTGCGTGTTTGTCGTCGCTGGAAATGGGCCGGGAGTTTGAAATACGCGCGGTTCCGGTCGTCGGCCAATCAGGGGAACTGGACGGGGTTATTGAAATCATTCGAGACGTTACCACCAATCGCCAGCTGGAGGAACAGTATCGCCAGGCCCAGAAAATGGAGACCATAGGCACCTTGGCCGGCGGCATTGCCCACGATTTCAATAACATCTTGTCTGCCATCCTCGGCTATGGAGAGATGGCCCTTGAACATCTGACCATGGATCATCCGGCGCGCAAAAGCGTCCGCACCATCATCGAGGCCGGACTGCGGGCCTCCCATCTGACCAAAGACCTCCTGTTGTTCAGCCGCAAGCAGGGCAGCAAGAAAAAACCGGTCGACGTCAACGCCGTCATTGTCAGGATCGAAAAACTGATCCGCCGGATCATCGGCGAAGACATTCAATGCGACACCCAGCTGGTCAAACAACCGCTGATGGTCTTTGCCGACGGCCACCAACTGGAACAGGTGTTGATGAATTTCGCCACCAACGCCCGCGACGCCATGCCCGTCGGCGGACGCCTCTTAATTGCCGCCGAGTGCGTGCAGCTGGATCAGGCATTTGTTGCCGCCCATGGCCTCGGCGCCCCGGGCCCGTATGCGCGGATCACGGTGACCGACACCGGCAAGGGGATGGAGCAAAAAATCCTGGACAAAATCTTTGAGCCTTTTTTCACCACCAAAGAAGTGGGCAAGGGAACGGGACTGGGACTGGCGGTCGTCTACGGCATCATCAGGGAGCACCAGGGTCACATCGAGGCCGCGAGCGAGCCAGGCAAGGGAACCACGTTCAGGTTCTTTTTGCCGTTGATCGCGGAGCAGGAGCCCTCCGCATCCATCCCTCCGGCGCAGCTGAAGCCACCCGGCGGCCGGGAGACGATCCTCCTTGCCGAGGACGAACCAGCGGTGCGCGAGCTGTTCGCCTCCATCCTGGAACAAAACGGCTACACGGTCATCGAAGCGGTCAACGGCGAGGACGGGGTGCGAAAATTCGAGGATCATTGGGGTACAATCGACCTGCTCCTCTTTGACCTGGTGATGCCGAAAATGAACGGCAAGCTTGCCATGGAGGCGATTCGCAAACTGCAACCCGACATCAAAGGGGTCTTTGTCAGCGGGTATGCGCCGGAAAACATCCGCCACAAAGAGCTGACCGACCTACGAACAACGGTGCTGTACAAACCGGTTGCCATTGCCGAACTTCTCCAGGCTGTGCGCCAGGCGTTGGATGCGCCCTCAGCCCTGCCCTCATCTCTGCCGTGAAGCTGTGTTTGCGTTCAGCGCTGTCTTCCCCGCAACCGATTGTGAAAAGGAGCAATCGTATCGCCAAGGCCGGCAAAAGCGTTCCCGAGGAAAAATGAGATGGATGCCATTCTTATCGTTGACGACGAACCGTATATTCGCAGCTTGCTCACTGCACTCCTGGAAAAGGCCGGCCACTTCTGTCAGGCCGCCGAGAACGTGGCCCAGGCCAAGCGGTTGCTGACCGAAACGCCCTTTGACCTCCTGATCACCGATATCGACATGCCCGGAGAGACAGGCCTTGACCTAATCCGGCACACAAAAACGCGTTATCCAGAGGTGGCTGTGGTCATCGCCAGTGTTTTAGACGATCCCGAGCAGGTCAAAGAAATTATCGATCTGGGGATTTACGGCTATATCCTCAAGCCATTCACCGCCAATCTGGCGCTGATCACGGTGGAAAACGCCCTGCGGCGCCAGCGGCTTGAACTGCAGGAACAGTACGCCAACCGTTTGCTGGAGCGCGAGGTTGCGGCCCGCACCCGATTGCTTGACGAACAGCTCTATTTTCTCCAGACCCTGCTCGACGCCATCCCCGTGCCCATCTATTACAAAGACACCCAATGCGTGTACCTGGGATGCAACCGGGCCTTTGAAGAAACCTTCCATCGCCGGCGGGATTCGGTCATCGGCAAAACGACCTTTGATGTGCACCAACCACGACTGGCCGCCGAACTGCACGCAATGGATCTGGAACTCCTCCAAAACCGCGGCGCTCAGGTGGACGAGCGGGTGAGCGCACACGCCGACGGTTCCCTGAAATACTCGCTTCTCCACAAGGCCACCTTCAACGACAGCACCGGGGAGCTGGCCGGTTTGGTGGGCATCGGCCTGGACATCACCGAACTGAAACAGACAGAGCATTCGCTTCGCCGCTCCGAGGAAAAACTGCGGTCCATCATGGACAATCTGCACATCGGGGTGATGATGATCAGCCCTGGCATGGAAATCCTGCAGGTCAACAAACAGATGCGCACATGGTTTCCCAAGACAATGGCCGACACCGAGGGCGGCAATCTGCTTGATTTCTTCGATCAGCAGGGACGGGAGCAGGCCTTTGCCGAGTTCTCGGCCGCAGCGGTCTTCGAGTGCGGCACACCCCAGGAAGCAACCGCCAAATTCAACACTGCCGACAGCGAGCGGATCTTTCGCGTCGTGATCAGCCCGATCTTTGCAGACGGCGGCGCAATAACCGCTGCGGTTGGCCTGCTGGAAGACGTGACCGCAAAATTGCTTATGGAACAGGAACTCCATCAGACGCAAAAGCTCGAAGCCATTGGCCAACTGGCAGCCGGCATTGCCCATGAAATCAACACTCCGGTGCAGTACGTCGGCGACAACCTCCGTTTTCTTAGCGACAGTTTCAAGGACATAACAGCAATCTGCACCTGCGCCGAACAGCTTGCCCAGGCCTTGAAACATAACCAAGCGGCCATGGACTTGGCCTCGCCCCTGGAGGAAACGATCCAACGGGCCGATCTTCCCTTTTTCCTCGACGAAATCCCGAAGACCATCGAACAAAGCATGGACGGCATCAACCGGGTTGGCGCCATTGTCCGGGCCATGCGCGAGTTTTCTCATCCCGGCTCCGAAGAAAAGGTCTTGGTCGACATCAACCACGCCCTGGAAAACACCCTGACCGTCAGCCGCAACGAGTGGAAATACATCGCCGAAACGGAAACCGACCTTGCGCCTGACCTGCCGATGCTGCTCTGCCTGCCCGGCGAAATTAACCAGGTGTTGCTCAACATCATTGTCAACGCGACCCACGCCATTGCCGACGTGACTGACGGCGGCCGCAAAGGCAAGGGCGTCATCCGCCTGTCGACCCGGATCGACGGCGAATGGATGGAGATTCGCATCGCCGACACCGGCGGCGGCATCCCCGCGGCTATTCAACATCGCATTTTCGAACCGTTCTTCACCACCAAAAAGATCGGCAAGGGCACCGGCCAGGGGTTGGCCCTGGCCCGCAACGTGGTGGTCGACAAGCACCAGGGCAAACTGCGTTTTGAGACTGAGCCTGGAGTCGGCACAACCTTTATTGTTCAACTGCCCCTGCGCTGACTTTCGCCGCCCGCTCTCCTTTCCGTTGCCGCCAGGTTGCTGGCAATCGATCCCTCATCGGAACGTCTGCCGGGAAGGCGGGACGCACAACGAAATCCACTGGCCATTTTCCCTGCTGTTGGTATAGTTGCCCCTTTGCACAAATCCCTTTCTCCCTCAAGTGCAGTCGGCCGCGCGCCGGCCATAACGGATCACCATGGGCATCGCCACCGACATCATCCTCCTTGTCCTGACCTCCTTTTTCTGCGGCCTCTTGATGCAGCGGCTGCGGCAACCGCTGATTCTCGGCTACATCCTGGCCGGCGTCATCCTCGGCCCCCACACCGGCGGCCTGACCATCTCCGACGCCCACGACATCGAACTCCTGGCCGAAATCGGGGTGGGTTTGTTGCTCTTTGCCCTGGGGTTGGAGTTTTCCCATAAAGACCTCAAACCGGTCAAATGGATTGCCCTGATCGGCACGCCGCTGCAGATCGGTTTGACCCTGGCCCTGGGCATGGGCATTGGCCAGATGCTGGGCTGGGACCTCAAAACCTCGATCTGGTTCGGGGCCCTGATCTCGCTGTCGTCGACCATGGTGATCCTCAAAACCCTGATGAACCAGGGCTGGCTGGGGACGCTGTCGAGCAAGGTGATGATCGGCATGCTCATTGTCCAGGATCTGGCGGTGGTGCCGATGCTGATCATCCTGCCGCTGATGAACGATCCGGCCGCCGGCATGGCCCATCTCGGCCAAGCGGCGGTGAAGGCCGCCCTGTTCCTGCTCTGCATGTTCGTCCTGGGCATTAAGCTGCTGCCCTGGCTGATGCGCCGCATCGCCAAGATCGGTTCGCGCGAGCTCTTTCTCCTGGCGATCATCGCCATTGGTCTGGGCATTGGCTACGCCACCTATCTCATTGGCTTGTCGTTTGCCTTTGGCGCCTTCATCGCCGGCATGGTGCTTAACGAGTCCGACTACGGCCACCAGGCCTTAAGCGACATCATCCCGCTGCGCGACGTCTTTGGCCTGCTCTTTTTCGCCTCGGTGGGCATGCTGCTTGACCCTGGTTTCATGGTCGATCATTTCGGCTCCATCCTGCTGCTGGTGCTGCTGGTCAGCCTGGGCAAGAGCCTGATCTTTGCCGGCGTCTCCTGGCTGTTTCGCTACGGCAACGTCGTTCCCGTCGCCGTGGGGTTGGGGTTGTTCCAGATCGGCGAATTTTCCTTTGTCCTGGCCCGGATCGGCGTGTCCAGCGGATCGATCAGCCACGATTTTTACAACCTGGTGCTGACCACGGCAGTGCTGACCATGGTGCTGACGCCGATTATCTCAGCCCAGACCGCCCGCCTGTACGCCCTGAAAAAGCGGTGGTTCCAGAAGGAATTGTTGGAATCAATCAACTTTCCGGACAAGGGATTCAGCCGCCATGTGGTGATTGCCGGCGGCGGCCGGGTGGGGATGCAGATTGCGGCCGCCCTCCACCGTCTGGCCCGACCCTTTGTGGTGATTGAACTCGATCAGCGACGGATCGAACAGGCCAAGGAGGCCGGGCACGCGGTGGTCTACGGCGACGCCAGCCACGAAATCGTGCTGGAGGCGGCATCGATGGGCGACGCCGCCCTGCTGGTGGTCACCATTCCCGGCATTGTCGAAGCGCAAACCATCATCGCCCATGCCCAGCGGCTCAACAACCGCATCGAGGTGGTGGCCCGACTGTCGGACCCGGATTTTTTTGCAATCTTCAGCGAACTGAACGTCACCGATCTGGTCTACCCGGAACTGGAAGCCGGCCTGGAAATGACCCGGCAGGCGCTGTTGGCCCTGCACATCCCGGTGACCGAAATTCAGCGGCAGACCGAGACCCTGCGGCAGGAATATTTCGTCAGCGGCATGAGCCAGAGCAAACCCTATCAAACCCTGTCCCAGTTCCGTTCCGCCGAACAGCAGTTCGATCTCCAGTGGCTGACCATTGCCGCCGGCAGCCCGCTGGTCGCCCGCTCCATCGGTGAATCCGAGATCCGCAAAAAAACTGGGGTCTCGGTGGTGGGCGTGCTCCGCGACAACCAGCTGGAGCCCAATCCCGGCCCCCAGTTCCGCTTCCAGGACCAGGATCTGGTGGCAATCATCGGCTCCAACGAGGCCCGCGCCGCCTTTCAAACCAAGTTTTTCACCGCCGAACGACTGATCGGGGAAATGGCGGCCTGATCCGGGACCGGCGAGAAATATTTGCATCGCTTATCCCGTTGTGGTACGAAATCAGCTTTACTTTTTCTATCCTCCAGCCGTGAGCGGCCGTTTTTCCATAAGAGCGCCTATCATCCCCCAGCAACACGTTAAGAGCCGTAACCTCCCCGCCGCCGCCGGCCTTGCCGGTGGCTCCCAGGTTATTTCCCAGCAGTTTGAACGCACGGACAGCAGATGAAGACAACCAACTATCGAGAAATTCCATATAATTTCACCTCCGCCGACGACCGGCTGATCATCAACCACCTGTTTGGCACCGCTGTCTGGGACGACCTGGAAGAGCTGCGCAGTCAACGGGTTACGGGCCGTTCCGCCCGCCTGGTCATGCGCTGCATGGGCGATTTGTTCATCCTCCGCCGCAACCCTTTTCTCTACCAGGAACTGATTGATTCGCCCCGCCGCCGCCTCTCCTTCTTCAAGACCATGAAAAAGGACCTAGACATCATTGAAGGAACGGCCCAAAAGGTGAAGGTGGATTCGGCGCGCAGCAACAAGGTGGTCAACCTGGTGCGCCTCTGCCTGGAGCGGGTGCATGAACTGCAGAAGGAAATCGGCGGCGCGGCGGCCGCCAGGGCGCGAATCCGCAAACGGCTGGGCGCGATCATCGGGGCCGACAATGTCTGTTTTGATCCCTTTTCCCTAATCAGCCACGCCACCGACGCCACCGACTGGCGGCTTTATCTGCCCGTGGCCGTGGTCCGCCCCGCAACCGAGGAGCAGGTTCCGGCCTTGCTGGCGGCCATTGAGGAGCTGGGGTTGCGGGTGATTCCGCGCGGCGGCGGCACCGGCCTCACCGGCGGCGCCGTTCCGGTCGATTCCGGCTGCGTGATCATCAACACCGAAAAGCTCAACCGCATCCACGGCGTCGTCACCCAAGAATTCCGCGACGACAGCGGCAAAAGCGAACAGATGGCGGTGCTGCGGCTTGAGGCCGGGGTCATCACCCACGACGCCATGCAGTACGCCGACAAACAGGGGCTGGTTTTTGCCACCGACCCGACCAGCGGCTGGGCGTCGACCATCGGCGGCAACATTTCGGAAAACGCCGGCGGCAAGACCGCCGTGCTCTGGGGCACGGCCATCGACAATCTGCTGGCCTACACCATTGCCATGCCCGGCGCGGGCATGCTGACCGTGCGCCGAATCAATCATCCGATGCGCAAGATCCTGCCCGACGATCAGGTCGTCTACGACGTTTTCGACGGCCAAGGCGCCGTGGTGCGGCGGGTGGAACTGCGCGGCGACCAAATCCGCAAAAAAGGGTTGTGGAAGGACATCACCAACAAAGCCCTAGGCGGTCTGCCCGGCGTGCAGAAAGAAGGCACCGACGGAATCATCACCTCGGCCGAGTTCATTCTCTACCGGGCTTATGAAAAAAAGCTGACCTTCTGTCTCGAATTTTTTGGGGCCGACATGGACGAGGCCAGCCGGGTGATTGTCGAAATCTCCGAACAGTTCGTCAATCAGGGCGAAGAGGCCCTGATGGCCCTGGAGCATTTCGATGAGGAGTACATCCGGGCGATCAACTACAAGTTCAAGGCCGCACGGAGCGAACCGCCCAAAGCGGTGCTGCTGATCGACATGGTCGGCCACACCACCGAGCAAATCCTGCGCGGCAAGGAACGACTGCTGCGCCTGCTCGACCGCCACGTCAACACCGAGATCTTTGTCGCCAGCGACGCCGACGAGGCCAGCCGCTTCTGGCGCGACCGCAAGCGGCTGGGGGCCATTGCCGCCCGCACCAACGCCTTCAAGCTCAACGAGGACATCGTGCTGCCGCTGCCGGCCCTGGCCGAGTTTGCCCGGTTTGTCGACAACACCAACATCGACGAGGACGTCTACAACCAGCAGAGCGTGGTCCAGGAAATTTTGACCTACCTTGAGACCGCCGAACCGATCGAAGACCCGGACTGGCTCGAGGCCAAAATTCCCAAGGCCAACGAACTGTGCGCCGCCGCCCTGGGCGGCCTGGGCCAACGCGTGGTCGAGAACGTGCGCGGCGAAACCTACCTCAAAAGCCTGGAATCCGACCTGCTGGAGTTGTTTCGCGGTTTTGCCCGCATCAGCGCCAATGTGCGAAAGATTTTCACCGAGGCGCGCAAGCGGCGGATCATCATCGCCACCCACATGCACGCCGGCGACGGCAACGTCCACGTCAACATCCCGGTTTTTTCCAACGACCGGGCCATGATGCAGCGGGCGGCCGAGACCGCCGACGAGGTCATGGCCAAGGCCGTGGCCCTGGGCGGCGTGGTCAGCGGCGAACACGGCATTGGCATCACCAAGATGAAGTTTCTGGACCCGCAGCTGATCGACGAACTGAACCTGTACCGCCGACAGATCGATCCCCAAGGGGTGATGAATCCGGGCAAGCTGGTTGATCCGGACATCATTGACAAGGTCTTCACCCCCTCGTTCAATCTGCTAGAACTGGAGGCCCGGATTCTCCAGCACGGCTCGCTGGAGACGCTTGCCTCCAAGATCTCCAAATGCATCCGCTGCGGCAAGTGCAAGGCCGACTGCTGCGTGTTCTATCCGGGCAGCAGCCTGTTTTTCCACCCGCGCAACAAGAACCTGGCCATTGGCTCGTTGATCGAGGCCCTGCTCTACGACATGCAGCGCTCCCATTTCCCGCGCTTCAATCAACTGAAAAATCTGGAGGAAATCGCCGACCACTGCACCCTCTGCGGCAAATGTCTCAAGCCGTGTCCGGTGGACATCGACACCGCCCAGGTCTCAATCCTAGAACGCGAGATCCTCAGCGAGCGCGGCTACAAGCACTCGCCCCTGCCTACTCGGATGTCGCTGCACTATCTTAAAACCCGCAACCGGCTCTACAATACGTTGTTTCGCAAGACCGTGGTGGAATGGGGCGCCGGCCTCCAGCGGCTGGCCTCTGACCTGCTGAGCCAGGCCCCCGAAGCGCTGACCACAAAAAAATGGCGACTGGTGAGCATGCTCAAGTCGCCGATGATGCCACCGTCAAAGCAGTCGCTGCGCGACGCCCTGCCTTCGTGTTCGCTCAACGAGGCCCTGCTGCTCAACCCCAAGGAGCCGTGCGTAAAGACGGTCTTCTATTTCCCGGGCTGCGGTTCGGAGCGGCTGTACGCCAACATCGCCGAGGCCGCCATCTATGCCCTGCTGAAAACCGGAGTGCGGGTGGTGCTGCCGCCGCCGAATCTCTGTTGCGGCTTTCCCGCCAAGGCCAACGCCAAAACCCGGATGCACAGCGACGTCACCCTGCGGGACACCATCATCCTCAGTCAGATCCGGGAGATGCTTGGCTATATCGCCTTTGACGGCCTGATCGTTAGTTGCGGCACCTGCCGCGAGGCCTTGCACGAGTTGGGGGCAGAGGAAATCTTTGGCTGCGCACTAGCCGACGTGTCCTACTTTGTGCTGGAACAGGCCCCGGAGCGCTTTGTCCAGGATAAGGAGCGACGTTTTCTCTACCACGCTCCCTGCCACGACTCGCTCCAGGGCGAGGGCAATCTGATGGTGCGGCAGATCGGCGGCCAAGTGACCTCGATTGGCGGCTGCTGTTCCGAGGCCGGCACCCTGGCCCTGTCGCGACCCGATATTGCCGGGGCGATGCTCCAACGCAAACGCGACAATCTGCTGGCCAAAGCCGTCGCCGAACAAGGCCCCCATACCATTGTCACCAATTGCCCCTCCTGCATCTCCGGACTGGGCCGCAACCGCAACCTGGGCATTGCGCCGCAGCATCTGGCAGTGCTGCTGGCGGAATCCCTGGGAGGCGCCGACTGGCGACTGGAACTCAGCGGCCTGCTCCAGTCTGCAGAGGTGGTCACGTTCTGACCCGTCGGTTCAGCCGCCGCGAGGCCTCAACGCAACAACGCCCTCATCTTGCAGGTTATCCAGACCTGCAGGATGGGGGCGTTGTTGTTTGTGGATTTTGTATTTTTTATCGTACCAGGGCTTGAATTGTCTGCCACTGCGCCCGCAGTTGCTCGCTTGTAGAAAAATACAGACGCACCGTCACACTGTCGTCCTCAAAGGACGGGCTGTGCTCCAGACTCACCTGCTCCGGCGGCTGCAACTCCTGCACAAGCCTGTGAAAATCCTTTTCCGCCTCGGTGTTTCTCGGGGCAACCTGTTCCTGCAGGGTTTGCAAAAGATGCTGCAGTTGTTGCGGTCGGTTGTGCTGATCAGTCTGTCCTCCCACCCAATCCTGGACGATGTCCCGCACCGGCTTGTTGTGACGCAGGGCCAATTCCACGGTCATCTCGACCAATTTCTGCTGCTTGGAGCCGCCGGGACGATAGGTGTTGATCACCTCAACCAGGCACCTTTGATCGTCAGGGGTGAGCAGGGCCAGGTGTTTGCCGGCTTTGGCAGAGAGTATGCCCTGATGCAGGGCCAGCAGCGCAGAAGGGTCCAGTTGCAGCAACGCGAGGAGTTCCTGCAGTTTATAGCGTTGCGGTTTGTGGCCCATGGCCGCCAGCAAACGCAGCGCCTCGTCTTCAGCTAGGGTCTGTTGCGCCTGCTGTAAAAGATGCGCCTGCAACACTGGGCTGGATGGGAGCGTGGACAGGCTGTGCCGAATCTGCAGCGCATATAGGCTGAAAGCCGCCGTGTCCAGGGGCAGAATTTGACACTGCACCGTCTTTATGCCCAGGGACCGAAGGGCGGGCAGATAAGGGTATCCGGCAAGGAGCTGGAAACGCGTCGCGCTGCTTTGCCATACCGGCAGAGGTTGCGGGAGTCCCCATGTCTGCAAATTATCAATGCATGCGTCCTGGCCGACACCGTTATCGTGCAAAAAACGGACAAGATCGTCGGGCAGGTCAAGGCTTGTGACGTCAAGACGTTGGAACCGATACTCAAGCGTGGGAAGAGAATAAATGGGCATGATGGCGACTGAGTCGGAACGACGAGATATGGTTGAGGCAAAAAAGAAGCAGCAGAGACAACCGGCGATCTTTTGTCCGGCAGGCTACGAAAAATAAAAAAGGGCGCCAACCGTTGGTGGCGCCCTTTTCATGCAGTGAATACAGCAGATTAGTCGGAATTGATGCGCGTGCGCAAAATGCCCGAGGGTTTAAAAGTAACCACCCGTCTCGCGTCAAGGGTCAATTCGTTTCCCGTTTGCGGATTGCGCCCGCGCCGGGATTTTTTATCCTTGATGTTGAATTTGCCAAATCCGCTGAGCAGCAAATCTTCCCCGGTCACCAGCGAAGATTTGGACAGCGATAAAAAGGTTTCAACGGAATCGGTTGATTGCGATTTTGTCAGATTGGGATGGGTCTTGTAGACCTGCTGCACCAAATCAGCTTTCGTCAAAGTCATTTTTTACCTCCATGACGGACCACAATGAAGAGAATCAATTTGTAGAAGGTTTCCTTTATGATAGGAAGTAAGACAGCAGGTTGTCAACCGGTTCATGCAAGAAAAGGAAAAGCCGAAACTCCGGCGAACTGAGCGGCGCCGCCCAATTCTTCCTCAATGCGCAGCAACTGATTGTATTTTGCCACCCGATCGCTGCGCGACGGGGCCCCGGTCTTGATCTGGCCGCTGTTGAGGGCCACTGCGAGATCGGCAATGGTGGAGTCTTCAGTTTCTCCGGAACGGTGAGAAATAACAGCCGTATAGGAAGCCCTGTGGGCCATGTCCACCGCATCGATGGTCTCGGTGACCGATCCTATTTGATTGAGTTTGATCAGGATCGAGTTGGCGATTTTCTGCGCGATGCCCTTTTTCAGGATGCTGGTGTTGGTCACGAAAATATCGTCGCCGACCAGTTGAATTCTTTTGCCCAAGGCGTCGGTCAGTTGCCGCCAACCATCCCAGTCGGATTCATCCAGACCGTCTTCAATGGTAATCAGGGGGTATTTGTTGACCCACTCGGTGTAAAAGGCGATCATTTGCTCGGCGGTTTTCTTTGGATTTTTTTCCGCGCCTAAAATGTACATCTTTTCGTCGGCGGAATAAAATTCACTGGCGGCTGCGTCAATGCCAATGAAAATATCCTTTCCCGGAGTGTAACCGGCCTGCACAATGCCTTCGAGAATAGCCTCCATGGCCTCTTCATTGGAGCGCAGATTGGGCGCAAAGCCGCCCTCGTCGCCGCCTGCGGTTTGCAGCCCGCGTTTTTTTAGCACACCTTTGAGGGCGTGAAAGGTTTCCGCCCCCATGCGCAGCGCCTCGGCAAAAGACGCGGCCCCGGCAGGAAGGATCATGAATTCCTGGATATCGACGTTGTTGTCGGCATGCGCCCCGCCGTTGAGGATGTTCATCATCGGCACCGGCAGGACCTTGGCGTTGACCCCGCCGAGGTAATTGTAGAGCGGCAGTTCCAATTCGATGGCCGTTGCCTTGGCCACTGCCATGGACACGCCGAGGATGGCGTTGGCCCCGAATTTTTCCTTGTTGGCGGTGCCGTCAAGCTCCAACATAACACCGTCGATCACCACCTGCTGCGAAGATTCGAAACCGAGAATGGCGGGGGCAATCCGCTCATTGACATTCTCCACAGCCTGAAGCACGCCTTTGCCGCCATACCGTTTGTTGGTCGTATCACGCAATTCAAGCGCTTCCCGCGTTCCAGTGGAAGCCCCGGAGGGGACCGCCGCCCGGCCCATGGCCCCGGTTTCAAGATGCACTTCCACCTCAACGGTTGGGTTGCCCCGTGAATCAAGTATTTCTCTGGCAATGACGCCTGTAATTTCGCTCATACGAATCTATCTCCTGGAACTAATTGAAGAGTTTAAATTTTTCCGGCCATTTGAAAAATGGGCAGGTACATTGCTACTACAAGTCCGCCAATCATGCCACCAAGAAAAACCATCATAAAGGGTTCGATCATCGCGGTCAGGTTTTCGACGGCCTGATCGACCTCTTCGTCGTAAAAATCAGCAATTTTTTCAAGCATGGTGTCGAGCGCGCCAACCGATTCGCCGACATTGATCATCTGCACAACCATGTTGGGGAAAACCCCCGACTCCTCAAGCGGCTCTGCAATCGGCCGGCCTTCGGCGATGCTTGCCGAAACCCGGAGCACAGCCCGTTCAACGACTTTGTTTCCCGATGTGCGCGCAACAACCTGCAAGGCGTCCAGAATAGGCACGCCACTTTGCAGCATGGTGCTCAGCGTGCGGGTAAATTTCGAAACTGCGACTTTTCGAGTGAGTTGGCCGACAACCGGGGCCTTCAACACAAAAGCGTCGATCTTAAATCGTCCCTTTTCCGTACTGTAGATTTTTTTAATCCCGTAAAAGACAAGGATACCAAAGATTATCAGATAAATGATATTGCCTTTCACAAAATCACTCATGTTGACGACAAGTTGCGTAATCGCCGGCAAGGCTGAATCCAAACTGGCAAACATCTCGACAAAAACAGGAATGACAAAGACCAGGATAACAATCAAAATGAGGATGGAAATCGCCAAACAAATAACGGGATAGGTCATCGCGCCCTTGATTTTTTTCTGCAGCGCCATGGATTTTTCTTTAAACCCGGCCAGTCGCGAAAGAATAGTGTCGAGAATACCGCCTAACTCGCCGGCCTCAATCATGTTGCTGTACAAACTGTCAAACACCTTGGGATGCTTGCGCATCGAATCGGCCAAGGTGGTTCCTGTTTCCACGTCACTTTGAATGGTTGTCAGCACCTTCTTAAACGTTGCGTTGCTCTGCTGCTTGCCAAGAATCTGCAGGCATTGCACCAGCGGCAGGCCGGCGTCAATCATGGTGGAGAGCTGACGCGTAAAGATAACAAGATCCTTGCCCGTAACCGATGGCTTGAAAAAATCTATGTTTTCAAAGAGATCCTTGGGCTTTTCCTTGACCGTGGGATTGTCGATCCGTAATCGCCTGAGTTGAGCGCGAGCACCGGCTTCGTCGATAGCCTCGACCTCCCCTTTGCGCTTTTCACCAAAACTGTTTTTTCCTTTCCAGACATAGATCGGCATACGAGAGTCTCCAGACTGTCTTCAACGATTTTATACTCGACAATTGTGAGTAGGTGTTGACAGACCGTGCAATTGTCTTTATAAAAGTTACTTTTTAGGTGAGGGTGACACGCCTCTTCGTGTCACCTTTATAATTGTATGGAAGATTTTTTTCTGATTCAAGAAAAAGTTTATATTTTTTCAGGAGTTGGCATATGCAGACAAGTAATGCGGCAAAATTCAGCGAAGGTTCGTTCCTCCCGGTTATCGAAAAATGCGAAGGATGCGAACGAATTGTTGAAGCGAATGACAGTAAATTTTGTGACACCTACGCGAATCCTGGGGCAAAATGGCGATTGGGCATTTGCAACTTTGCAACCCACGCGAAACCGGAAGTCAACATTGTTAAAATCCGGGTCAACCCGTTGAAGGCCGCCAAGCGGGCATCCCGGCGCAAATAACAGCATAGTCTTTTCTCTGCAAGCCTGTTGTCGGCGAGCCGACAACTCCGCAGAGCGCCTATCGCCCTCTCCTGCGATCACCTTTCGGCAACAACAGCAACTCCCCTTTGGTCCTGCCAAAGGGGAGTTGCTGTTTCCTCTATTTTCGTCCCACGCCAACATAGCGGAATCCGGCGCTCTTCATGGCCTCTGGCTCGTAGACATTGCGCAGATCGATAAAAACCGGGACGTTCATACGGCTTTTGAGTCTCTGCAAGTCAAGGGCTCGGTACTGATTCCATTCCGTCATCAGGACGACGCAATCCGCCCCTGCTGCAGCGTCATAGGGATTTTCCGCATACTCGATTGCAGCCGGAAGATACGCCTTCGCCTCTTCCATGCCCTTGGGATCATGGGCGCGCACACGGGCGCCTTTTTCCAACAGGGCCGGCAAGATGGTTGCCGAGGGCGCGTCGCGCATGTCGTCGGTCTCTGGTTTAAAGGTTAGCCCCAGCACCGCAATGGTCTTGCCGGCCTCGGAGCCGCCAAGCATTTCTCTGATTTTTTTTACCATCCGCGCCTTCTGCGCCGCATTGACCTCAACCGCGGCCTCGACAATACGCACATTCTCGCCGTGCTCCTGAACAATCCGCATCAGCGCCAAGGTGTCTTTGGGAAAACAGGAGCCGCCATACCCGGGTCCAGGGTGGAGAAATTTGCCGCCAATGCGCCCGTCCATGCCGATTGCTTTGGCGAGTTCAACGACATTGGCGTTCACTGCTTCACAGACTGTTGCGATTTCATTGATAAAACTGATTTTAACCGCCAGGAAGGCGTTGGCGGCGTACTTCGTGAGTTCGGCGGTTTCAATGGTGGTGCTGACAATGGGAGTGTCGCGAAGATACAGCGGTTTGTAAATTTCCTTGAGTAATTTGCCTGCTCTCTCCGATTCGACGCCGATCACCACCCGGTCGGGACGCATGAAATCGCTGATGGCGGCCCCTTCCCGCAAAAATTCCGGATTGGAGGCGACGTCAAATTCAGCCTGGGGATTGGCCTCTCGAATCACCCGCTCCACCTGCCGTGCCGTGCCCACCGGCACCGTGCTCTTGTCGACCACCACGGTGTATCCGCGCAGGTGAACGGCCAAGTCTCGGGCGGCCTCGTAGATGTAGGTAAGATCAGCGTAGCCGTCGCCGCGCCGCGAACTGGGGGTGCCCACGGCAATAAACACCGCCTCCGCCTCCGGCACGGCCTGAGCCAAGTCGGAGGTGAAGCGGAGTCGCCCCTCCAGAACATTTTTTTTCACCAGAACATCAAGTCCAGGCTCGTAAATGGGGACAACCCCGTTGTTCAGTTGCTCGATTTTCTCGTCCAGTTTGTCCACGCAGGTAACGAAATGGCCGAATTCGGCAAAACAGGTTCCGGTCACCAGGCCAACATACCCGGCGCCGATCATGGTAATATTCATTTAATTGACTCCTTCATAATTTCTGTTGCCAAACAACGCTGTCCCCACCCGAACAAGCGTTGCGCCTTCCTCGATGGCCACCGGATAATCGGCGGACATGCCCATGGAAAGTTCGATGCGTTCATTATCGGCAAAAAGTCCCTGCGCGGCAAGCTGTTTGGCAAGCTCGCGCAACTCGCGGAAATAGGGCCGGCTGTGTTCAGGATCAGCACAAAAGGGCGGCATGGTCATCAGGCCGCGAATCTGGAGGGTGGTTTCCTGGGCGATGGCGCGCACAAGTCTCTCAGCGTCCTCGGGCAGCACCCCGGATTTCTGCTCTTCCCGGCCGGTGTTCACCTGAACGAGAACCGAGAGGTTCTTGTTCAGCAGCAGCGCATGGTGGTCAAGGGCCTTGGCGATTTTCAAACGATCCACCGTTTCCACCATGTCAAAGAGTTCCACCGCCTGCTTGGCCTTGTTGCTCTGCAGATGGCCGATGAAATGCCAGTGAATTGTTGAGGGGAAATGGGGAATTTTTTCCGCCGCCTCTTGTAGATAATTCTCGCCGTACACAAAATGCCCGCAATCGACGGCCTCCTGGATAGTCGCAAGATCTACCAATTTACTCACCGCCACCAATGTGATCTCAAGGGGATCTCTTCCGGAATTGCGCGCCGATTGCGTTATGGTCTCAAGAATATGGTTGAGATTATCGCGGATCATGGAGAACCTCCGGCAGGTGAAAAAGACGGACGGCATTGGCGGTTGTTGCCCGAGCCACCTCTTCAAGAGACGTCTGTTTCAAATCAGCGACCAGTTGCGCGGTGTAGAGCATCAGCTTGGGTTCGTTTCTTTTTCCCCGGTACGGCGCCGGCGCCAGAAACGGGCCGTCGGTTTCCAGCAGCAGGCAATCGAGATCAACGGTGCGAATAACCTCGCGAAGCATATCCGCATTGGCAAAGGTGGCCACGCCTGGAATCGACAAATACAACCCGCTGTCGACCATCTCCCGCGCCAGTTCCTGATCGCCGGAAAAGCAGTGCATCACCCCGCGCGCCGGGAACGGACCAACGGATCGAAGCAGGTCGCGGACGTCCTCGTGCGCCTCCCGATCATGAATCACCACCGGCAGCTTGAGTTGCTTGGCGAGGTGGAGTTGGTCGGCAAAGGCCTTGAGTTGAACGTCGCGGGGCGCGTACTGCTTGGCGTAATCCAGCCCGATCTCACCGTATCCGACCACGAAAGGATGCTGAGACAACTCGGCTAAGGCGTCGAGGGCCGCCGGAGTGGCCTGGAGGGCGTCGTGGGGATGAATGCCGACGGTGGCGTACACATTGGGATAGTGGTTGGCCAAGGCCACCGCGCGCTGGGAACTGGGCACGTCGATGCCAATGGTTATAATGCGGGTGACGCCATGTTGCGCCGCCGACGCGATGACCGCGTCGAGATCCGGCTGGTACGCTTCCATGTCGAGATGGCAGTGAGTGTCGACACATTCGGCATGATTGCGCAGCAGCGGGAGTGGTGGGATAGTACGTTTCATGAAAAAAGAGCAGATAACCTGTTTATCGGAAATTGTATTGCCATGCGTCGCCGATTACCGGATCGGAACGCCCTCGTCTGGATGCGCCCAGACATTTACCCCGCATCATAGTGAATGTTTATTGACATTAAAACAATAATGTTGAGTTTTTATAATAAAATCGAATTGAAACGGAGATGAAAACCCTACTTTTTCGTTTCCAGATTGTTTCCAAATTGGGGATATGTTCAACAAAAAATTGATGCTTATTTTCCCTGTCACTCGCCACCAGCCCCATTGCCAACTATAGCACCCTGTGCTATAGTTACACATGATTCGATTAATGACCAAAGAGTTTGCCAAATGGGCAGACAAGCACGGCTTGACGATCACCGACCTTGCCGACGCGCTCGATGAAGTGGCCGGCGGAAGCTTTGAGGCTGATCTCGGGGGCCATGTTTTAAAAAAACGAGTCCCTTTTCCCGGCCAAGGGAAGCGTGGCAGCGGTCGAACCATTATTTGTTTCAAAAAAGATGATCGGGCAATATTCGTTCATGGGTTCGCCAAGAATGAAAAAGCGAACGTGAGCAAGCAAGAGCTGATAGCGTTCCGGCGCGTTGCGGAAATACTGCTCAACCTGTCGCCGGATCAAATAGCCCGTTCTATCAGCACGGGGACCTTTATCGAGGTGAACACCGATGAGAAAGACAACGGCTAAATCGTTGACCAGCGTGGTTGATGATTTGTATCAGGATGGCGCAATCGATGAAATCACCATGCGGGAAATTCATTCCCTTTGTTTGCCGGATATCAAAGAATATTCAGCAGACAATATTGTGGCGTTGCGCAAAAAGACTCATTTGAGTCAAGCGGCCTTTGCGGCCGTGGTGAACGTCTCCCCTTCTACCGTTCAGAAGTGGGAAAGAGGCGTCAAGAAACCAACCGGCGCCAGCAAACGCCTTTTCGATATTATCGAAAGAAAAGGCTTGGAGGGGATTTTTTAATCTGGAGCGTGCTTACCCTCCAGCGGGATGCTTCGTCGGTTTTGCCGACATGTTCACTGTCACGATTTGACCGCCGGCGTCAATCCGTTCGACATGATTTTGTACTCACTACCCTGCCCCTAGAATTCCCTCCGAAATTTTACCTTTGATCCACTTTTGAAGCCAGACATGCGAACTATGGACCACAAAAAAATATTTGGTTACCTGCATTCTCTATTGGGAAACCAAGATACACAAACATTCGAAAATCGTACATTCAATGCAGTAATGATTTTTATCAGTATTGCTGGCGCAGCTCTTTTATCTTACGATATATTCCTAGGTAACATTGTATCACAATTTATAGATATATCGTGTATCATTTATTCAACTTGCTGTTACATTTATTCTATAAAATTTAATAATCACCGAAAATTAATAACAATATCGTTTATTTTTCTATACCTTTCAATATCTATTGGCTGGTTCTTTAACAATGGGATACATGGAAGCATACCATATTTTTAT
>NZ_JAVBXR010000065.1 GCF_030824455.1 Desulfobulbus sp. | reverse complement strand
CTTCCGGCCCCGCCCAAACCGAACCCCTGGAAGACCAGGGCCAGCCCTATCCCCTGTGGGTGAGCATCATCGCCCTGGCTGGGCTGATCGGGCTGGTGCCGACTGCCGTTGCCTACGGTCAGACCATCTCGCCCTGGATCATCCCCGGCCTGATGGTCTTCTTCCTGGGTTTTGGGGCCTTTCGCCGGGTGCCGGTGTACGAGTCGATGGTCGAAGGCGGCCGGGAAGGTTTCCAGGTGGCGCTGCGGATCATCCCCTACATGGTGGTTATCCTGGTGGCGGTGGCCATGCTGCGCGCCAGCGGCGCCCTGGATCTGCTGGTCGGGGCGCTCGGTCGTTTCACCGCGCCCCTGGGCCTGCCGGCCGAGGCCCTGCCCATGGCCCTGCTGCGGCCGCTCTCCGGTTCTGGGGCCTACGCGGTGCTGGCCTCGCTGATCAACGATCCGGCCATTGGCCCGGACAGCTACACCGGCATGCTGGTCTCCACCCTGCAAGGCTGCACCGAAACCACGTTCTATGTGCTGGCGGTCTATTTCGGGGCGGTGCAGGTGCGCCGCATCCGCCACGCCATGGCCGCAGCCCTGGTCGCCGATCTGGCCGGGGTGGTCTGTGCGGTGCTGGCCTGCCTCTATCTGTTCGGCAACTAACCACCGGGAATAACCACCGGGGATTGCCTCTATTTTTGCTGTTCATTGCTTGGACAGTCCGCCCTGTTGCCGCTATAATCCGACCAACCTATTTTTTTGGGGCGCGTCGACGCCAACCACTTTTTCCCAAGGAGGAGATGAAATGAAACGAATTGTTGCCGGGGCTGCTTTGATCGTCACCATGTTGTCCGGCGGGTCCGCCTGGTCGGCGGATGCGGAAAATTGCAAGGATCATCCCCTGTTTTCCCGGATGAGCAGCTACGAGATCTACAGTTGCGCCACCACCGAATTCGACGCCGTGGCCTTCCCCAAACCGGAACTCAAGGAATGGGCCACTCCGGAAGCGTACACCACGGTTGAAGGCAAGATTTTTGCCGTCAGCTACAAGCTCAAGGAAGGCGCCACCCCGGCCAGCGCCCTGCAGATTGTCCGCAACTTCCAGAACGCGGTGAAAAAAGACGGCGGCACAGTGCTCGGCGATTATGACGGCACGGTGTTCCCCGACCTCCAGCCCACCGCCATCAAATACCTGGTGGAATCCCCCGGCGGCACGTCGTACGACCGCTACACCACCATGACCCTGACCAAGGGCGGCAACGAATACTGGGTGTACCTCTGCGCAAGCGAGGGCTACCAGGATTACATGCTGCTCCTGGTGGAAAAGCAGGAGATGAAGCAGGAAGTCAGCGTCAACGAGTTGGAAAAGCAGATAAACAAGGAAGGTTTTTTAACATTTTACATTAATTTTGACACCGGCATGGCCGCGATCAAACCGGAGAGCGCAAGCAGCGTCGAGCAGATCGCCGCCCTACTCAAGGCCGCATCCACCCTCAAAGTGAGCATCGAAGGCCACACCGACAACGTCGGCACGCCGGAGAGCAACAAAAAGCTCAGTGAGGATCGGGCCAAGGCAGTGATGGATGCGGTGGTCGCCAAGGGCATTGCCGCCGACCGGATGACTGCCGTGGGACGCGGCCAGGAAGCCCCCATTGCCGACAACCGCAAGGAAGAAGGCCGGGCGCTCAACCGCAGAGTGGAAGTGGTTAAAAAATAAGCAAGACGCACAAAAGGTTGGCCAACGACCAGAGGCGGGGCAGCGATGCCTCGCCTTTTTTATTGCCGCTGGCGGCTTGGTCGCGCTTTGATGGCTCTCATTCCATTTCTATCTCAAAAATGATGCGCGTCTGTTTGTTATTTCGACGAGCACCGCGAGGAGAAATCTCGCAACGTCCCGAGATCTCTGCGGTCGAGATAACACACCTTCGTCGACGAGGTTTTGCTCTGCACATCCTGCTTCGCTTGATTTGAAAACAGAATCAAATGATCAGGACAGGGCTCACCCTGGTTATACTTTAAAAAAAGTAACGAAAAAGAAAAAGTCCACAACACCAAACAACAACCTGATATTTAAAATAAAAATTACTCATTTCCGGCAACACAGGCGAACCGTTGCTGTCTTGCTTTGAGAATTTGGACATCATTGTCTTCATTATCTATGCCCCTGTTCCTCCCGCCGCCTCCGTTTTTTTCTTCGCATTCGGCGCCGAAAACTTTCCGCAACCGCCTCGCAATCCATTCCTTCCAAAAGCAACAATTCAAGATGAAAATTTTCAATGTAAAATCAAAATAATAGGAAAACAAGAGATGCATCCGGGATGATTGCTCTGCTGGTGGAAGTGAAGATATCTACAATCCTCACCTGACCGGCAAGGCCATGGCACATCGTTTGCTTGGTTCCGGTAGCGACATATCGTAGCTCCTGTTGCCTTGATGCCTGCGCTCAACGTCGCTGTGAAGAAAAACAACCAGGACGCGGCTCACCCGAAAATTCGAATTTGGATGGTCTGGAATCATTTTCATGCAAGCGAACAGAAGCTGTTTTGCTGTGCTGCTTGCTATGAGGCCCTATGTGCACTTCCACTGACAACGACGCGCCCGGCAAAGAATGTTATGCGGGTGTTTTCAAACACAACGACCCTCGAACAAAGGAATGCCACGCCGGAGTGTGCCGGGGCAGAATCGTGCCCTTGCTCTTCTCCATGGGCAGAGCTTTGTCCGAGCAAAACGACCTCGCCCAGGCCCTGGAAGCCTTTCTCGACTATATGCGCGACGAAATGGCCATGGATCGGGCCATGGTCAATTTGCATCATCGCGAGACAGGCCGCATCTTTATCCATAAATGCATGGGGTTAACCGATGAGGAACAGGCACGGGGGGTTTATTTTCCCGGTGAGGGCATCACCGGCCAGGTGGTCGAATCGGCAAGCCCCATTATTGTGCCGCGAATTGGCGACGAACCCGCCTTCCTCAATCGCACCGGCAGTCTTTCCCGCCCGGAAGATCGTGACCACGCCTTTCTGTGCGTGCCGATCTTACGAGGGAAAAAGGTGCTCGGCAGCATCAGCGCCATCCGCCATTACGACAACAACAAGGAGTTGCTGGCCAAACATGTCGACACGTTGATGGTTGTTTCCTACATGCTGGCGCAGGCGGTTGAATTGTACCTGGTTGAAAACGTGGATAAAGTCCTGTGGGAACAACGCCACCGGCAACTGCTGGAGGAACTGAGGGTACGCTTCAAGCCTTCGAGCATCATCGGTTCTTCCAAGGCTATGATGGAGGTCTTCGCGCTGCTGCATAAGGTCGCCAAGAGCAAGATCACGGTGCTTCTGCTCGGGGAGAGCGGGGTTGGCAAGGAAATGATCGCCAATGCCATCCACTTCGACGGGCCCAATCCCGATGGCCCGATGGTAAAATTCAATTGCGCCGCCTTGCCGGAGAGCATTCTTGAAAGCGAGCTCTTTGGCCACGAGAAAGGCTCCTTTACCGGTGCAACCCAACTGCGTAAAGGCCGCTTTGAGGAGGCGGACGGGGGGACGATTTTTCTCGATGAGGTCGGGGAATTGTCGCTCGCCGTTCAGGCGAAACTCTTGCGCGTGCTCCAGGAAAGGGCCTTCGAACGTGTGGGCGGCAATAAAACCGTGACGGTCAATATCCGCATTGTGGCCGCCACCAACAAAGATCTTGCCGAAATGGCGGCCAACGGAACTTTTCGGCAGGACCTCTTCTTCCGCCTCAACGTCTTTCCCTTGCTGATTCCGCCTTTGCGGGATCGCGGCAGCGACATCATCACCCTGGCCGAGCATTTTGTTTCCCGTTTTTCGCAAGAAAATGAGAAGACCATCAACCGGATAACAACCCCGGCGCTCAACATGCTGATGAAGTATCACTGGCCGGGCAATGTCCGGGAACTGGAAAATGTGATCCAGCGCGCCGTCATTCTCACCGAAGACGACGCCATTCATGGATATAATTTGCCGCTCTCCCTGCAGTCGCCGGTGTTGCCCGGTTTGGACGTTCAAAGCGGGCTGGAATCGAAACTGGCGGCCATTGAGTACGAGATGCTGGTTGAAGCCCTCCGACTCCATCAGGGCAACGCCAGCGAGGCCGCCTCGGCGTTGGGCCTGACCCGCAGAACCATGGGCTTGCGGATGAAAAAATACCATATCACCTACAAGGAATTCCGTCAGATGATGTCGCCGGTGCAGACCTTGGAACTTTAGGCAGGCGACGGTTCCGCTCGCATCCCGCCTCGGCAGGTTTACGGAGACAGCCCCCGTCAAGAGCGTACCAAAACGAACACGCTGCCGGAGACGATCCAACCGCAGCGTTATTCGCATCCCCTCTCCCCCCGCAATCACATCGTGCAATCGCAACGCTTGGCCGGAATGTCCGCTGGAAGGCCGGCAACGGCCACATCGCGCTATTGCGCTGCTTTACCTATCCATTTCGCCACCCGCAGGCCTCCCCCCGAACCTTGCCGGATTCCTGCCCAACGCCGATTCAAGCCTCTTTTTTCCCGTCTGCATCTGCCATCCTCCCCTTTCAAAACGACCCAAATATTGTTTCCCCAGCCGCGTCCCCGGCGAAAAATACGGTTGCGAACATTCCCCGGAAAAAAAGATACCTTTGGGTATGAAACCTTGCTTCCGTGGCAAAGTTTGCCGCCGCCGCAACCGATCGAGCAAGCCCTACCACGAGCCAAACACCTGATATTTCGTCGTTTATTATTTAAAAACTCAACAGATTCATTCCGAAAAACAGCTGCAGCGGCCATTGGCACGCTTATCGCTATGAAGCCTGCAAATGAAGGCGATTCCATTTCGGCGTCTCCTACTTCTCATCAATGGAGTCTGATCATGACACGCAAGATTGCAATTTACGGCAAGGGCGGCATTGGAAAATCAACAACCACCCAGAACACTGCAGCAGCTCTGGCCCATTTTCACGACAAAAAAATATTCATTCATGGCTGCGACCCCAAAGCTGATTCCACCCGCCTCATTCTTGGAGGCAAACCGCAGGAAACATTAATGGACGTGCTGCGCGAAGAAGGGACGGAGAAGGTCACCAACGACAAGGTCATCAAAGTTGGTTTCAAGGACATTCATTGCGTAGAATCTGGCGGCCCTGAACCGGGCGTTGGTTGCGCCGGTCGCGGCATCATTACCGCCATCAACCTGATGGAAGAGAACGGCGCCTACACCGAGGATCTTGATTTCGTCTTTTTCGATGTTCTTGGCGATGTTGTCTGCGGCGGGTTTGCCATGCCGCTCCGCGACGGCAAAGCCCAGGAGGTGTACATCGTCGCGTCCGGGGAAATGATGGCGATCTATGCGGCCAACAACATCTGCAAGGGTCTGGTCAAGTTCGCCAAACAAAGCGGCGTCCGGCTTGGCGGCATTATTTGCAACAGCCGCAAGGTGGATCGGGAGCGGGAGTTTCTTGATGAATTTACCGCATCGATTGGAACGCACATGATTCATTTTGTGCCGCGCGACAACATTGTCCAGAAAGCTGAGTTCAACAAAAAAACGGTTACTGAATACGACCCGACTGAAAACCAGGCCCTGGAATACAGCGAACTTGGACGGAAAATTATTGAAAACGATAATTTCGTTATTCCCAAACCGCTGATGATGGAAGAGCTCGAGGCCATGGTGGTCAAATACGGCCTTGCCGACTAATGCAGAATTGCCAAGGAGCAACACTATGAAAATGATCAGAGCAATTGTTCGACCTGATGCCGCCGACAGCGTAGCCGACGGCCTGGCCGAAGCGGGTTTCTTCTCCATGACCAAACTCAGCGCCTTTGGTCGCGGCAAACAAAAGGGCATTACTGTCGGTACGATCCATTACGACGAGCTTCCCAAAGTCATGCTCCTGATGGTGGTTGAGGACGCCAGTGTGGCGGAAGTAATCAAACTTATCAAATACAAGGCGTATACCGGCAACTTCGGCGACGGAAAAATTTTCGTCACCCCGGTGGATGAAGTGTTCACCGTTCGCACGGGTTCAACAGGGCTCTGACAGGTGACGATATGAAGGAAATAATCGCGATCATCCGCCCCAAAAAGATGGGCAAGACCAAAGACGCCCTGGAACAATTGGGGTTTTTGAGCCTCACGGCCATGCCGGCGATCGGACGCGGCAAACAGCGCGGCATTGCCAACGAGATCAGTTGCGACATCCCTCCCGAACTCCTGGGACAGGGAAAATCCGGCGGAATGAAATATATCCCGAAACGGCTGTTTTCCCTGGTTGTCCGCGACGCCGACGTTGGCCCTGTGGTGCAGGCGATCATCAAAGTGAATCAGACGGCCCAGATCGGCGACGGCAAGATATTTGTGTGCCCAGTTGACGATGCCGTGCGGGTGCGCACCGATGAAACCGGCGAGAAAGCCATTTTGTAAGGTAATGAGGAGGAATGAACCATGCCCTATCACGAGTTTGAATGCAGCAAGTGCATACCCGAGCGGAAACAGCACGCTGTCATAAAAGGGGCGGGCGAGGATTTGACCTCAGCCCTGCCGGCCGGATACCTCAACACCATCCCAGGATCGATCTCCGAACGCGGCTGCGCCTACTGCGGAGCAAAGCACGTTATCGGCACCCCCATGAAGGACGTCATCCATCTGAGTCACGGCCCGATTGGATGCACCTACGACACCTGGCAAACCAAGCGGTACATCAGCGACAACGACAACTTTCAGATCAAGAACACCTTTGCAACCGACATGAAAGAAAAGCATGTCATCTTCGGCGCTGAAAAACTGCTCAAGCAGGCCATCATTGAGGCCTTCAAGGCGTTCCCGAACATCAAAAGGATGTCCATTTACCAGACCTGCGCTTCGGCCTTGATCGGCGACGACATCGACGCCATTGCCCAGGAAGTAATGGAAGAAATGCCCGAGGTCGACATCTTTGTCTGCAACTCGCCAGGGTTCGGCGGGCCAAGTCAATCGGGCGGCCATCATAAAATTAACATTGCCTGGATGAATCAAAAGGTTGGAACGATTGAACCGGTCATCACCAGTCCCTACGTGATTAATTATGTTGGCGAGTACAACATCCAGGGCGACCAGTACGTGATGATGGATTTTTTCAAGAGAATGGGCATTCAGGTCCTCTCCACCTTTACTGGCAACGGCTCTTACGACGATCTCAGAGCGATGCACAGGGCGCATCTCAATGTTCTCGAATGCGCGCGTTCCGCCGAATACATCTGTAACGAGTTGAGAAAACGATACGGCATTCCTCGTCTGGACATCGATGCGTTTGGTTTCAGCACCCTGGCGGAGGGGCTGAGGAAGGTTGGGATGTTCTTTGGCATCGAAGATCGGGCCGAAGCGATCATCGCAGAAGAAACCGCCCGCTGGCAGCCGGAACTCGACTGGTACAAGGAGCGGTTGCGGGGCAAGAAGGTGTGTTTGTGGCCCGGAGGTTCCAAGCTTTGGCATTGGGCGAACGTCATTCATGAAGAATTTGGCGTTGATGTTGTCTCGGTTTACTCCAAATTTGGCCATCAGGGCGATTTTGAAAAGGGGATCTCCCGCTGCGAGGAAGGGGCGCTTGCCATCGACGACCCCAACGAACTTGAAGGCCTTGAAGCAATGGACATGCTGAAGCCGGACATCATTTTCACCGGCAAACGGCCGGGCGAGGTGGCCAAAAAGGTTCGCGTCCCCTACCTGAACGCGCATGCCTACCATAACG